>NZ_CAKUAL010000133.1 GCF_934636505.1 uncultured Ellagibacter sp. | reverse complement strand
CCCCCGATGATGATGGGAACGTCCTTGAACACGCGTCTGATCAGGTTCGAGTACACCACAACCGCGTGGTCGGGACGCAGCCCACCCTCGCCTCCTGGTGAAAAGGCGTCCGAGCGGCGGCGCTTCTTGGCGACCGTATAGTGATTCACCATAGAGTCCATGTTCCCCGAGCTCACGAGGAACCCCAGACGCGGGCGCCCGAGCGCGGCGACGCTTTCCGGATCGCGCCAATCGGGCTGGGCGATCATGCCGACCTTGTAGTGGTTCGCCTCGAGAAGACGGCAGATGATGGCCGCACCGAACGACGAGTGGTCCACATACGCATCGCCGGACACGTACACGAAGTCGCACTCGTCCCAGCCGCGCTCGCGCATGTCCTCGCGGTTCACGGGAAGGAAGCGCCGACGGTAGGCGCGCGCATCCTCCGCCACCCGCTTATCGGAGCGAGCCCGTTCCCCAGGCCGCTCCCCTGCCCGCACAACGTCCTTGCGATTCGCCGAGCGCTTCGTCATGAGCGCGCGCTTTCGCCTTGGCGGGGAACGACAACGTGCAGGGCGCGCGGGGCGATCGAGATGCGGTAGGAGTCTGCCACGAGCGCCTCCCCGTCGATCTGCACGGGAAGCGGCGCGTCGAAGCGAAGGTCAATCGACGCCGCGCGGCGAAACTCGATCTGCTTGAAACGCGTATGATGAGCATCCTTCGCCATAAGGAAAATGAAGGTACCGGAAAGCCGCGTCAACGGCGGATGTGCGATGCAGATATCGAACAGGCCGTCGTCAGGCGCAGCGTCGGGGCAGATGCGGAAGCCGCCTCCGTAAGTCTGCCCGATCTGGACCGCAAAGAGATACGACTCGCCGCAGACAGGCTCGCCGCCGTCGAGCACGACGGTATAACGGCGCAGGTCCATATGATGGAGCAGCTGGTCGATACCCGACTGCAGATAGAGCATCGTGCCCGTCTTCCCCGTTCGTGCGCGGCGTTCGACGGTATCGAGCGCAATTGCCGCGTCCAGACCGAACGACAGCGTCTCCAAGAACCATCGATCGTTGCATTTCCCCACGTCATGCGCGCGCAATTCGCCGTCGCACAGCTGCAAGACCGCCGTGGGAAGGTCAGTCGACATGCCGAGCGTGCGCGCGTAGTCGTTGCCCGAGCCGACGGGCAGCAGTGCGAAAGCAGGCCGCTCGTCCGATGGAATCTCCATGAGCCCGCAGGCGACCTCGTTTGCGATGCCGTCGCCGCCGAGCGCGCAGACGCAGTCGAACCCGCGCAATGCGGCACGGGCGGCGATGTCGCTCGCCTGCCCCGGGCGCTCGGTGAACTCAAGCGCGAAGGCGTCTTCCCCTAACGCAGACGCAAGCAAGGCGCGCGCCCGATAAGCGCACGCCTTGCCTTCACCGTTTTGCGCAACGGGGTTCGCGATGATGAGCAGTTTTCGAAAGCAATGTGACATGCCCCGTATTATACGACATGCCCCGCTTGCATTCGCTACATCGCCTAAGGT
>NZ_CAKUAL010000132.1 GCF_934636505.1 uncultured Ellagibacter sp. | reverse complement strand
GTGTTGAATGCGGTAATGGCCAGCCAAAGCGACTGCAGAGCAGCGCGCACGGGCTCCATGCCGATCGACATACACATTACAGTGAGCACCACCGCAGCGCCGAAAATGATGACGAGCGAGATGCGCAAAATGAGCTGCGTCGTCTGGACGACATTGGGAACCACATGCTCGCTTCGACCCTCGGCGGTGTAGAGCGACGAGCCCGAGCGTTTGCCGAAGATGCCGAGCGAGAGCGCCACAACGATGAGGCCCAAGCCGCCGACCAGGTGCATCATGAAGCGGAACATGTTGTCCGCGTTGGAGAAGTGGTCGATGTCGAGCGCAACGGTGGCACCCGTCGTGGTGAGACCCGAGACGCCGTCGAAAAGCGCATCAATATACGTGGCGTAGTGCCCGGACAGAAAAAGCGGAACCGACGCGAAGAAGGCGAGCACGATCCATGCGAAGCCCGTGACCGCAAGCGCCTGGCGACGCCCCAAGCGACCGGGCTCGATGCGCAGGAACTGCAGCAGCGTGCCGACGACGAGCGCGATGCCGATACCCAGCAGATAGCGCTCGGCGGGCTCCCATTCTTGGAACACGAGCGCCGTTATGAACGGCACCGCCATAAGCGCCGCGAAGAGCTGGGTGAGCGTACCGAGGTAGTGTCCGATAACACGCAGGTCGTAAAGCGAGAACCTCTGCCACATGCCACTACCCCATCAGCACGCGAGCGATGCTGACCAGGACCACCATCGCAAGGAGGAGGCACACGAAGAACAGCACGACGATCGCAAAGCCCATAAGGGGCGTCGTGATAGATTCGCGTATGTCAGACCAAGACTTTTGCATGGGGCATATTCTAGTACATTTACCGAAAAAGGCACGTCGGGCGCGATAGGTTGCCCCATAGCGGACACAATCTAGTCCCCCAAGCGAAAAAGAGCCCGGATGCTTGAGGGCGCATCCGGGCCATAAGGGGATAGATCCACCGCATCTCAGATTGCAGCGAGGATCATTGTGAGGAATCGGATCTCGACGGCTCCCTGAATTCTGCCGTGCCCTGCCAATCGGGATTCGGGACAGAACCCTTGATAAACTTTCTCTTGGTGCAACCGCACTTCGAGCAAGAAGGAGCGCCAGGTGGCATGTCGGCACCGCATTGCGAGCAGACGATGTCGATTTTCGGAATCAATTTCCGACATTTGTTGCACTTGATGCAGGGAAAACACGTCACGGCAAAACTCTTTTCCCGAATCGTGGGGATACGGTTGCGGCGCGCACCGTCCAAACTCGCATTCGCGGCACACGTTTTATATGGAGGGAGTGCGAGGGCCTTGCGCTCATTCGAAGATTGCGCCAAGCCCCCGCGAAAGGATTGCGGCCCGACCTGTGGAGAGTGGCCGAACCGCAATCGAGCGGAAGAGACTTGCTAGTTGTTCGCAGCCCACTTCGCCTGAACAGTTGCCGCACGCGGCATCGCGAAGGCGATGAAGCAGGACACGATCATGGCGATGGCAACGATGACGAACGCGTAGGC
>NZ_CAKUAL010000131.1 GCF_934636505.1 uncultured Ellagibacter sp. | reverse complement strand
GATTCAACGGATGGCAAGGGCAAGAGAAAACCGGTGATGCAAACGTCCGCTGCGTGCGTGCTCGCCACGATCGGCTTCGCGTGCCTCACAGTCTGGGGCACCTATATCGTGTTCTCGCCTGCTCTTCCGCTTCTATCCTTCGAGCCGCTGGAAATCGCCATCCTGTGCCTTATCGTCTCGCGCGTGGTGATGGACGCGTGCCTCGCTTTCTGTTCGAAGTTCCCCGACTTCGTGTTCAGGAGAATGCGGCCCTTGGTTCTGCCGGGCTCGCTGCTTCTGTTCGCCCCGGCATTTATTCTGGCGGGTGCGAGCTGGGCGGGCCTTGTTCCCGAAGGGTGGCGCATGCCCTGCGCGATCGCGGTCTGGGTGCTGCTTGGCGCGGGGGAACTTTCGCTCTCGCTTGTGTGGACGGTGCTCTTCAGCATGATGGCCCCGAGGTGGACGGCAATATCGATCGCGGTCGGCGGCGCGCTGGCCACCCCGCTCTTTCTCCTGGTTGCAGGCGCGGGAAGCCCGCTCATGGGCCTGTTCGGCCTGGCGTTCATCGTGATCTCGTGCATGGTGCTCGCCTCCATTCTCGTCTCCCGCGTCGACCCCGATACCTTGAAGGCGATGGAAGGCTACCAGCGCGACCCCTCCATCACGCTCAAGGCTGCGGCCTCGATCGCCGCGAACGGGATGGCGTATGGGTTCGTTGTCGTGATGCTTGCGCTTTCGGGCGTCGGGGCGGTGCTCATTGCCTCGGCGGCGGGCATCGTAGGCTCGGGCGTTGCGATCTTCTGGGCGACGAAGCGGACGAAGTCTCGTTGGGATATGAGCGGCATGCAACGCCTCACCGTTCCGATTGTCGCTGCATCCATCCTGTTCATTCCCTATTTCGGGCATACTGGGCGCATTGTGTGCGGCGCCGTCGCCGTGGGAGCGTTCGCCTACGCGACGCTTATGGAATGGACCGACCTTGTGGTGTCGAACGCCGAGTTCCAGCTCTACCCGGTGAAGCGCTACGCGATGGGGCGCCTTGCGCAGTGGACCGGCTTCGCGCTCGGCGTTGTCGTTGCGTTCTTCGCGTTCCGCGCAGGCGACGTGGCGATCGAGGGCTTAGGCGAGCTGTCCTGCGTGATCGCGATCATCGTCGTCGCGGCTTTTTCGCTCTACGGCGCTGACGATTCCGAAACCGAGGACGCCCTGTTGTCCCTCATGACGGCGAGCGCGGAATGCCCGCCCTCGATCGACCCGCCGAAGAACGCGTCGCCCTTCCGCGACCGCTGCCGCGCTATTGCCGAGCAGTACGACCTGTCGCCGCGCGAGGCTGAGGTATTCACGTGCCTCGCGAAGGGCAGGAACGCCGAATACATCCAGCAGAAGCTGTTCATCAGCTCGAACACCGCGAAGACGCACATCACGCATATCTACCGGAAGATGGGGATCAACTCCCAGCAGCGCCTGATCGACCTGGTCGACCGGGAGGAACAGCCGCCCGCCCGAGAGGAGCGCGACACCCGCGACACCCGCAACGCACGTGGGGCCCGCGAGGCACGTGAGG
>NZ_CAKUAL010000130.1 GCF_934636505.1 uncultured Ellagibacter sp. | reverse complement strand
GCCGGCGGCGGTGAGCGTCGAGGAGGGCACGCTCTACGTCTTCTATCCGCTTGCGACGGGCGAGGCTGCCACCGCGCCGCCGCCCGCCACCGTGTGACGCTTGTCGGCTTTTCGGTGATCGCGCGGCGGACCTTTCCCTCTGTCGTATAATTCGCCTAGCATCTTTGCATAACCGGGGAGCTCGCATGCAGCGCTGTGCTGCGCGGCGGGCTGAGAGGAAGCGCGCTTTCGCTTCGACCCGAAACCTGATGTGGATAATGCCAACGAAGGGAGTCGAATAATGGCGAACAGCCAGGTAGTTTCGCATACCAAAATCACGCAGATCGATTTCGCGCGCGCAGGGGAAATTACGCCCGCTATGCGCATCGTCGCTGAAAAGGAAGGCCGCGCGCCCGAGTTCATCCGCGAGGGGGTCGCAGCCGGCCGCATTGCCATCCCCGCGAACATCCACCACACGTCGCTTTCCCCCGAAGGCGTGGGCGAGGGGCTTCGCACAAAGGTGAACGTAAACTTGGGTATCTCGGGCGATCTTGCCGATGAGCAGGTCGAATGGGAGAAGGTCGACATTGCCTTCGAGCTTGGCGCCGAGGCGATCATGGACTTGTCGAACAGTGGGAAGACGCAGTCGTTCCGCACGCGGCTGATCGAGAAGTCGCCTGCGATGATCGGCACCGTTCCCATGTACGATGCCATCGGGTACCTCGAGAAGGCCCTCATTTCCATCACCGCCGAGGACTTCCTCGACGTCGTGCGCCGCCACGCTGAGGACGGCGTCGACTTCGTCACAATCCATGCGGGCATGAATCGCCGTACCATCGAATCGTTCAAGGAAACGGGGCGGCTCATGAACGTGGTGTCGCGCGGCGGGTCGCTCATCTTCGCGTGGATGGAGGCGACGGGCAACGAGAATCCGTTCTACGAGTACTACGACGAGGTGCTCGATATCCTGCACGAGCATGACGTGACCATTTCCCTCGGCGATGCGATGCGCCCAGGTTGCAATTACGATGCGACCGACGCTGGACAGATCTGTGAGCTCATCGAAATCGGCAAGCTCACCAAGCGTGCGTGGGACGCGGGCGTGCAGGTCATGGTCGAGGGGCCGGGGCATATGGCAATCGATGAGATTGCGGCGAACATGAAGCTCGAGAAGCGTCTGTGCCACAACGCGCCGTTCTACGTGCTCGGCCCGCTTGTGACCGACATCGCCCCTGGATACGACCACATCACCGCAGCTATCGGCGGAGCCGTCGCGGCAAGCTCTGGCGCAGACTTCCTGTGCTACGTTACGCCTGCCGAGCACCTTCGCCTTCCCGATGCCCATGATGTGCGCGAGGGTCTTGTCGCGACGAAGATCGCAGCTCATGCGGCCGATATTGCGAAGGGTATCCCGGGCGCGCGCGAGCGCGATGCGCGCATGTCGGATGCCCGTCGTCGCATGGACTGGGAAGAGCAGTTCTCGCTCGCGATTGATCCGGTGCGCCCGCGCAAAGTGTTCGAGAGCGCCCCTCCCGAAAACGAGGGGACCTGCACGATGTGCGGCAAGATGTGCGCGGTCCGCACGGTGAACAAGA
>NZ_CAKUAL010000129.1 GCF_934636505.1 uncultured Ellagibacter sp. | reverse complement strand
CTGCAGGGCCGGCGACAGGATCACGTGGTCCAAGGTGGAGGGGCACACATGCCCCTGGGCGTTCACCAGCCGCTCACAGATGGCGATGGCCTCGGGGAACGACCCGGTGGCGTCTTCCAACGCGGTGAGCAGGAGGTTCCCCAGCGCGTGGTCGCGGGCCACGGCGAAGCGGTATTTGAGCGCCCGCACGAGCGGGTCGGAGGGGTCCTTCGCGAAGACGACGAGGCACTTGCGGATATCGCCGGGGGGGGCGTGGCGTCGGCCTCCTCGCGCAGCACGCCGTTGCTGCCGCCGTCGTCGGCCGTGGCCACCACGGCGCTCGTCTGCACCCCCAGCGACAGCAGGGTGCAGATGGAAACCGGGGGCCCGGTGCCGCCGCCGATGACCACGGCGCGCAGGGTCCGGTCGTGGGCGTCCAGGCCGCCGAGGTGCGGCAGGGCGCTCTTCAGGGCCGAGAAGGCCGCCGTGGCGGCCGGGTCAACCCGAAAGGCGTCGGTTCGTTTGCCGGCTTTATTGGCGTGCGGCCTGCGGGCCAGCTCGCCGTTCTGGCGCGCTTGTCATGCGAAATAAAGGCATCCTCTAATCTTCGCGCCTTGACTCGATACTGCGAGCTAGATACAATATGCGTTACTAAAGCTGGAAAGCCTCTCTTTGATGCGCAACTCCAGCTCTTTTTATATCCAGAGGGTGAAACATGAAATACGCCAAGAAGTGGATTTTTCATAGATGACCAAGTCGATCTGCTGACGAGGGGCAAGGATCTCGGATGCAATAACGTCGATGATCTCAAAAGATCCTTGGAGACCATCGGCTACTACAGGCTCTCTGCATATTGGTTCCCGTACAAGACCTCCTCGGGCGACGGCAAGACGGTCTTCCGCGAAGGCACTACCTTCGACGAGATAATGCGGACTTACGAATTCGACAGAAGGCTGCGCCTCCTGATGTTCGAGGCGGTCGCGAGAATCGAGGTGTTCCTGAGAAGCCGGCTTGCCTATTTCGCCGCGAAGGAAGACGGGGCGTTCGGGTATCCCGATTCCGCAAGGACCAAGCTATCCCGGGAGTACTCAGCCGCGAAGAAGAGCGAGCAGTACATCAAGCACTTCGCGAATGCGTACGGCGACGAGCACGACCTTCCTCCCTACTGGATGATGGTGGAGTGCGCCACCATGGGCACGCTCGAGCTCTTGTTCTCGAAGGTTTCGCCGAGCACGAGAACCGCGGTAGCCTCGGATCTTGGCGTGAAGGTCCCCGTATTCAAGAACTGGCTTTCCGTCCTTCGCGTCACCAGGAACGCATGCTGCCATCCTTTCCGCGAGGGAAACGGAAGAACGCAGCGTATATTTGCGAACCAATTGGCCCGACAAGCGGGCTGGGAGCTCAACTTCAAAGCCGTCAGCCCCGAGAGACTATGCGAAGCTTATATTTCCTCAATGGTCGACATGAGCGACTTGATCGATCTTCTCAATGATACCGTGAGCCCAAAGGAAAACTGAGACGCTGATTTATCGGCACAGGGCCTTCTCGCTTAAGCGCTGGCGCGATACGCCGGCCAGCGAATAGACGCCTCAGGTGCTGCATTGCACGACCCAGCCTGTTCGGCGGCTCGCTCACGGTATCGCCCTCGCTCCTTATTCCTCTCGGAAACAGCCGTGGCACGGCAGTAAGC
>NZ_CAKUAL010000128.1 GCF_934636505.1 uncultured Ellagibacter sp. | reverse complement strand
GGGCAGGAACGCCGAATACATCCAGCAGAAGCTGTTCATCAGCTCGAACACTGCGAAGACGCACATCACGCATATCTACCGGAAGATGGGAATCAACTCCCAGCAGCGTCTGATCGACCTGGTCGATCGGGAGGAGCAGCCTCCCGCCCGCGAGGAGCGCGACATCCGCGACGCCTGAGAGGTCCGCGACACCCGCGACACCTGCAACGCACGTGGGGCCCGCGAGGCACGTGAGGCCCACGACACCCGCGACACGCGCAGAGGCATTGGAGAAGACGCGGGCCCGACCGATTCCGTGCTACACTGATTTGCCGAGAACACCGCGACTCGGGAGGGTCTTCCATGTCTAAAACTGTGGCCGTCATCGACGGCAATTCGCTTATGCACCGCGCCTACCACGCCGTTCCGCCCACGATGAACGCACCCGACGGCACGCCGACCAACGCGTGCTTCGGCTTCGTAGCCATGCTGCTGAAGTTCGTGGAGATGGCGCACCCGGACGCCATCGTGTGTGCCTTCGATGCGGGGCGCCCGAAGTGGCGCATGGAGGCGATCGAGCAGTACAAGGCGCAGCGCCCCCCGATGGATGACGCGCTGAAAGTGCAGTTTCCCCTGATGGAAGGCCTGCTCGAAGCGATGAACATCCCGGTTGTACGCGTAAAAGGCTGGGAAGGCGACGATATCTTAGGCACCGTGTCCGCACGCGACGAGGCGCTCGGGTACCGCACGCTGCTCGTGTCCGGCGATAAGGACGTCTACCAGCTTGTGAGCGAGCTCACCCACGTCGTCACGACCAAGAAGGGCATCACCGATGTCGCGATCTACGGGCCCGACGAGGTCTTCGAGCGCTACGGCGTCACACCCGCCCAGTTCCCCGATTTCCTCGGGCTTAAGGGCGACGCATCCGACAACATCCCCGGCGTGCCCGGCGTGGGCGACAAGACGGCCGCGAAGCTGCTTTCCGCCTACGGCAACCTCGAGGGCATTTACGAGCACACCGGCGAGCTCAAAGGCAAGCAGAAGGAGAAGATCGAGACCAACCGCGACCAGGCGTTCGCGAGCCGGAAGGTGGCGACCATCTCGCGCGATGTCGATTTCGAGCTCGACTTGGAGGACGCGGCGTTCCCCTCGTTTGACGCCGCGCGCGTGACGGCCGCCTTCAAGAACGTTCGTTTCAACGCGCATCTGACCCATGTGCTGAACCTTGTGGGGGAGAAGGCACCCACCGAGCGCGCCGCGCTTTCGTGGGAGCCCATTCTGCACGGGGCCGATGCGCGTGCCGCCGTTAAGGGCGCGATTGCGGAAGGGGAGCGCGTGGGCGTCGCGTTCGTCGAGCCCGAGCAGGCGTCGCTGTTCGACACGGGCGCGTTCGCGGCGTTTTCCACCTCGAAGGGCGCGGCTGCCTTTGAAGGCGACGAGGCGCTTTCGGTGCTCGCCCAGGTCGTGGCGCAGGGGCGTTTCGCCACGCTCGACGCGAAGGAGATGCTGCACCGGGTGTATCCCGCGGACACGGCGCAGGAGGCGCTCATCACCGACGAGGAGCTGTTTGCGGCTGAAATCTTCGACGTGGGGCTTGCGGGCTACGTGATGAACTCGTCCGTTTCTGACTACACGCTCGCCTCGCTCGCCGACGAGTACTTAGGCGGGGCCCTTCCCGAGGTGAAGACCGACGAGGAGCGCGCCTGCGTGCTCGCAGCGGCGGCGCGCGCGCTCGAGGAG
>NZ_CAKUAL010000127.1 GCF_934636505.1 uncultured Ellagibacter sp. | reverse complement strand
GACATGTTCGGCTCGGGCACCGCCAAGAAGCTGTTCCTAGAAGTATCCGGCACTCATGCCAAGTACGTTTACGAAAGGTTCGGCCACGATCTCAAGTTCTGCCACATCGATGAGAACGACGACAGAAACGTCATCGGCTACGCCTGCGTCAGCGTGATGCCGTCTCCAACCTTTTACAGGTGGCTATTCGGGATGGACGGCGCGGTGAGGCTGGCAAAGCCTAAGGGGAAACGGTGGGTCGAGAGCTTCTCGAATGCCATCGCCTCCGACCTAGAAGCCTATATCCAAGATTACGAAGCAGCATCAGAGGGCTACAAAGCCGCACTGGATGCAGCTATTTCGCGATTGGGCTCGAAGAGCTGCCGGCAATGAGGCAATCCCAATCGGTGCGACTCAAAAGCCAATATTGACTAACTTACGTTCAACACCGATGTGCACTCAGCGAATAAATCGTGGTGCCGCCGCTCCGTAAGCGACACGCTCGCGACGGCCATCCGGCAATGTCCGCGTTTGCGATTTCGGGGCAAGGAGCAAGGTTTGCGGCCTTAATGGGCATTAGCGCGCCGATGAGGGCAAACGACGCTGTCCACGAGCGTTTCCGCCATCTCGACACGCGCGTCGGCGCCCGTCGGCCGCCGACGCGCGTGTGCATATCGCTCATGCGAGGGTGTCGTTTTAATTTACGCAGAACGCCGCCACGGTTTATTCGCTGAGTGCACATCGGTTTTGAACGTACTCAGTGGACGAAGTCCTCTCAAAAGGGGTTGTACGACGCCGCAAAACCTCGATGACCGACTACCGCCTCGAGCAAGTGGCGGATTACCTCTGCACCATCGAACTCGCCTTGGTCAAGTACGAAGCCAAGGAGGACGGCGAGACGTACAACAAGTTCTTCGGCGGTATCGGCTCTTTCAAGAAAAACTGGCTCAAACAGGCCCGCAGCAAGCGGATATAGCCAGCCCGCGGCTCCATAAGGAACGGTCACCTCTCCTCCAACAAGAAGGCAAACCTCTTCGCAATGTGCGATAAGCAATCAGCCCTATTCGACCGGCAACTGAATCTCGGTCAGCCACTCGTCGACGGATTCCTTGTTCCAGATGCCGTCAATGTAGCTCTCGCGGGAGAAACCCGCCACCTTGTACCCGTTGTCCTCGGCGTACTTGTAGATGAATGCGTACGCTTCGCCAAGGTTTTCGTAGGCGCCCTGGTGGTAAATGCTCAGAACCTTGGTCTCGGGGACCTCTCGGAACTTGATGTTGCCGCTTTCCGTGCCGAACGCCTCGACAGCCTCGGAATGGCGCACGCGCACATCGGCCTCGCGGTACTCGCAGTCTAGGTACTCCACGAACTCGTAAGGCGGCTCCACGCATTTCAAGTCCGGGTTGAGGGCTTTTGCCTCAGCGCCCTGGGCTGGGATCCACTGCATGGCGTCGGAGTATTGGGCGAGTGTCGCTTCGGAGTAGTAGACGATGCAGCTCGGGATGGTCTTCTCGGTTACCTGGTATCTCATGCCGTTTCCTTCCAGTAGGTGATGGATCACGGAAAGGTTTCTGGCGATTTCGGCTTGCTGGCCCTGGAGCATGCGCGCTTGCTCCAAAAGGATCTTTCGCTCATCCGCACCGTCGAGTATCGCTCTGATCTGGTCTATCGGTACGCCCAGCTGGCGAAGCGCCTTGATGCGAGCGGCAGTTCTGAGCTGCACGGTGTCGTACATGCGGTATCCCGTCCACTCGTCGACGCGGGCGGGCGAAAGAAGCCCTTCCTTTTCGTAGAAACGCAGGGCTTTTACCGTCAGCATGGACAGCTTGGAAAACTCGCCGATCTTCAGCATGCCGAATGCCTCCTTTCCTATTACGGCGCCTACTGTCAGGCCTTACCTTAGGGGAGAGTCAAGGGGTGACTTTCGGTTCTTTTTCGGAGGCGGAAGCTGAGGGAGCATTGCCGCGACGGTTGCTGCGATAAGTGCGGGGTCATCGGAGTCTACGAGCAGCATGGGTTTCGCTCCTTCGTAGGGAATGTCCTCGCTTGGGAAAGATTTGCGAGCAGCAGGTACGTCCTTGAGCAGCAGTCTGTCGTCGTAAATGCCCCCAATGA
>NZ_CAKUAL010000126.1 GCF_934636505.1 uncultured Ellagibacter sp. | reverse complement strand
CTTGCCAAGAAGCGCCTCGTGCGAGCCGATCTCGGCAACGCGCCCCTGGTCGAGGACCACGATCTGGTCCGCGCCCATGACGGTCGAGAGCCTGTGGGCGATCATGATGACCGTGCGCCCCTCAGCCAGCCGCGTGAAGGCGCGCTGGATAAGGACCTCGTTCTCCGGGTCGGCAAAGGCCGTCGCCTCGTCGAGCACGACGATGGGCGCATCCTTGAGGATCGCGCGGGCAAGCGCCACGCGCTGGACCTCTCCGCCGGAAAGATACGCGCCGCCGGCCCCGAGCATGGTGTCGATACCCTGCGGCAGCTTCGCCACGATGTCGTCGCACTGGGCGGCGGCGAGGGCTTCGCGCACTTCTTCATCCGTGGCGTTAGGCCGCGCGGCGCGCACGTTGTCGGCGAGCGTCTGTCGGAAGAGCTCGTTCGTCTGGAACACGAAGGCCACGTGGTCCATAAGCTCGTGCGGGTCGATGTCGCGCACGTCGACGCCGCCCACGAGCACGCTGCCCGAAGTCGCATCCCAGAAGCGCGGGATGAGCGAGGCGCACGTGGACTTGCCGCCGCCCGAGGGTCCGACGAGCGCGAGCGTGCTGCCAGCGGGGACGTCGAAGCTCACATGGTCGACGGCAGGACCTTCAGCCCCCTCATACGTGAAGCTCACATCGTCGAAGCGCACGCTGTTTCTCGTCGGGCGCTTGGGCGCAGGCGAGACAGCGAGGGGTTTGGCCTCCATAATGCCTCTGATGCGGGCCAACGAGTCGGCGCTCATCTGCGAGGCCTCGCCCACGAACATGAGCTTGGTCATCGCGGTGGGCACCACAGCCGAGAAGATCGAGTAGAACGCGAAGTTGGCAACGAACCGGGCAAAATCCGCCTCCCCCGGGGCAAGCAGCAGCGCCACGGGCAAGAAGAACGCCACAAGACCGTTCAGGGCCGTGAGGTTTGCGACCTGAGGCGCGCGACAGAACGTGCCGGCGTAGTCCTGCGCCATGCGCGCATAGTCGGCGATGGCATCGTGGAAGGCCTTGAACGAATGGACCGTCTGCTGGAACACCTTGACCACGGGGATGCCGCGCACGTACTCGGTGCCGCTCTTGTTCATGCGCACGAGCGCGCCCATATAGGCCTTCATGAACTCGCCGCCCTTGCCGCTCATCATGGTCGCCATCGCCACAAACGAAATAACGACCGAGATGAGGCAGGCCGCGCCCAGGCGCCAATCGAAGGCAAAGAGCAGCACGAGCAGGCCCGCGACCATGGCCACGGCACCCGAAATGTCGGGCAGCATGTGCGCGAGCAGCGTCTCGGTCGAGGCAGCGCATCCGTCAACGATGCGGCGCAGCTCACCGGTGGCGTGCGCGTCGAAGTAGCCGAGCGGCAGCTTGAGCAGGTGCTCGCTTGTGGTCTTGCGGATGTTGGACGCGCAGCGGAACGCCGCCAGGTGCGTGCACATAAGGCCCGCGAAGTAGACCACGATGCTCGCCAGGGCAAAGCCCACGGCCCACCAGCCGTAAGCGGCGATGGCCGTGGCCTCGTTCCAGTTGGGTGCCACGGCGATGAGGTCGCGCGCCACGAACCAGATGCACACGTAGGGGCCGAAGCTCAAGAGCTGCGACACCGCCGACAACCCCATCCCCAGGTACGTGAGGAACTTGCGGTCGCCGGCGTACGCAAGCAGCTCACCGATGCCCCCACCTTCCTTTTTCTTCTCCTTAGCCATGCATTTCCTTTCTAATGGCTTGATAGTTAACCGTAATAAACTTATCATTCAATTGTTAGCCCAGGTTCATTCTCGAGACAGAGTCGGACGATTTCGTAAAGGAAAGGGACGCTTTCGCAAATGCCGCGGTCGACCACCGACATAACCGAGCTCTACGCGCCACAATTCGAGCAGTTCGGCCTTGAGCTGAAAAGCAGAGGCGCCGTCTTCACCGGCGAAGTTGCGAACGCCCGAGCACGTGGACGAGCGTGGATCATGCCCCTTTCCCCCACCTGTCTTGTGATGGAGCACTTCATCACCCCCACACGCGATATGCACCTCATGGAGTACACCCCCGAGCCCTATGCGTGCGTAAGTGAAATAAGCGGGCCCACGCTTGCATGCATGCCCGACGCAGGTATCACGCCCACAAACCTCAAACCGCTGCGCGGCCCCTGGCCGAACAGCGCAGTGTGCAGCTTTATCC
>NZ_CAKUAL010000125.1 GCF_934636505.1 uncultured Ellagibacter sp. | reverse complement strand
TGGCGGGATGTACGAGACTTGAACTCGCGACCTCCGACGTGACAGGCCGGCGCTCTAACCAACTGAGCTAACACCCCATTCGGGCGACTGAAGAAAATGGCGGGATGTACGAGACTTGAACTCGCGACCTCCGACGTGACAGGCCGGCGCTCTAACCAACTGAGCTAACACCCCGTGCTTCAGCAGCCCGATTAGAATACACTAGCCCCTGAAAGCGCGCAAGCCCCTTTTTTCAACTTTTTCTGAATTGCCGTCGCGCACGCATCCCGCGGCGAGACGCGCCCCACGGCCCGCCCAACGAACGCCCGCTCGCGGGCTCCTTCGCACGCTCCACGCGCAAGCCGTTGGTCATATTGTGGTGCACCGAGCACGCTCGAACAGCTGGGGTATACTTCCAGGCATGGAACCCACAGCGAACACCCAACCCATTCTCACCCGCACAAGCGATGCGCCTATCGGCATCTTCGACTCCGGCTTCGGCGGGCTTACCGTCGCACGCGACATCGCGAAGAAACTGCCGCATGAATCCCTTATCTACCTGGGCGATTCCGCGCGAGGCCCCTACGGTCCCAGGCCCCTTTCCGAGGTCGACGGATTCGTGCAGCAAATCGGGTCGTGGCTCGTGAGCCGCGGCGTGAAGATGATCGTGATCGCCTGCAACACGGCAACAGCGGCGGGCCTTTCCCACGCGCAGCAAACGCTGCCCGTGCCCGTGATCGGCGTAGTCGAGCCAGGTGCGCGCGCCGCCGCCCACGCAACGAAGAACCGCCGTGTGGGTGTCATCGCCACGAAGGCAACGGTGGAATCCGACGCCTACACCAAGGCGATTCGCCACATCGACGCCGGCATCACCGTCTTCTCCACGGCCACACCGCGCTTCGTCGACATCGCCGAGCAGGGCATCAAGATGGCAGAAGGCCCCATCGAGGAGTTCACCTCGCTTGCGTCGAAGGTCTATATCCGCCCCGCGTTCCAGGAAATCGCACAGGACTACCTCGACCCGCTGCGCCGTTGCGAAATCGACACGCTCGTGCTGGGCTGCACGCATTTCCCTTTGCTGAAAGCGCTGATCGGAGGCGTAATCGGACGCGATGTTACACTCATCTCGTCCGCTCACGAAACCGCGATCGACGTGGCGGAGATACTCGCCCGCCGCGGAGAGCTTGCCAGCCCCGATGCCGTTGCGCATTACGAGTTCAACACGACCGGCACCGACATCGAGGGCTTCGAGCGCTTCGGCGGTCGCGCCTTCGGACACGCCATCGGCCGGGTCAACCACGTCGATCTACCGTAAGGAATCCCCATGTCGAACGCAAAAATCATCATCATTGCGAGCAACAACGCTCACAAAGCGGAGGAAATCGCCCACGCCCTCGACTTCCCTGGATGGGAATTCCGCACGCTCAAAGAGGCGCACATCGCCTCGGACCCCGCCGAGGACGCCGACACCTTCCTCGGCAACGCGCGCATCAAGGCAAAAGCCGCCTGGGAGGCCGCGAAAGAGACGCTCGGGCATCCCGTCGCCGTGCTCGCGGACGACTCGGGGCTCGAGGTCGACGCGCTCGACGGCGCGCCGGGCGTGTTCTCATCGCGCTACGCCGGCGAGCATGGCGACGACGCCGCAAACAACGCGAAGCTGTTGTGCGAGCTGGGCGAAACCCCCGATGAAGAGCGAACGGCGCGCTTCGTGTGCACGCTCGTCTTTCTGGATGAGAACGGCGCCGAGACGAATGCGCACGGCACGGTGGAAGGCCGCATCGGGCACGAGGAGCGAGGCGAACACGGCTTCGGCTACGATCCGCTCTTCCTAGCCGAGGTCCTCGACTTCAAACGCACGTTGGCAGAGGCCCTGCCCGAGGAGAAGAACGCCATCTCGCATCGAGGGAACGCCCTCGTTGAGCTGCGCGAGAAGCTCTCGTAGCAGCGACGCCGGCAGGCCTCAGGCTTCAGGCCGCAAGCCTCGCGACGTGCGCCTTGCCTTTTCGGACGAATTGCCTGGATTATCATTGGAAATGAAGAATTGTGCCACTCGCAAACAGCACGCGAGTGGCACATTTTATTTGATTCCAATTTTTTAGCGAACCGCTTATTTTCGGAAAGAGACAGCTGTTTACCTGCGAAAAGAAATGGCGCGCCCAGCAGGACTCGAACCTGCAACCGTCGGATTAGAAGTCCGATGCTCTATCCGTTGAGCCATGGGCGCACATGGCGGGCAATCGAATGGTCGGGATGACAGGATTCGAACCTGCGACATCCTGCTCCCAAAGCAGGCGCGCTACCAAACTGCGCCACATCCCGACGCTGCACAGCGGCATCGATTATAGCAGAAGAATCGAAATCCGCCGGAAAGACTTTC
>NZ_CAKUAL010000124.1 GCF_934636505.1 uncultured Ellagibacter sp. | reverse complement strand
TGATGCTGGGTGCAGGCACCCGTCACGCGGCGCGGCTTGATCTTTCCGCGGTCGGTCACATACTTGCGCAGCATCTGCGTGTCCTTGTAGTCGATGTACTCAACATCGTCCTTGCAGAACTGGCAGAACTTGCGACGCGGCTGCTTCGCGTAATCTGACGTTTTCTTCAACTTACTCTTCCTTAGAACGGGATGTCTTCATCGTAGACAGAAGAAGAGGCATCGATCGTCGGTGCCGACTGGGGCTGGTAGCTCGCCTGCGGAGCAGATTGGTAGCTCGCCTGAGATGCAGGCTGATAGCCGCCTTGTTGCCCATAGCTCTGACCGGAAGAATACTGTGCATCGCTGTTGCGGCTCGACATGAACTCAAGCTCGTCCACGATCACTTCGATCTTGGAGCGCTTCTGCCCGTCGCGTTCCCACTGGCTCCAGCGCAGCTTACCCTCGATTGTGACCTTCGTACCCTTGGACAAGTATTTGTTCAAGGCGTCGGCGCGAGCGCCGAACATGGTGCAATCGATGAAGTTGGGGTAGTCCTCCCACTCGCCGGTCTGCTGGTTCTTACGACGGTCGTTGACCGCCACGCCGAAACCGAGAACGGAAGTGCCACCCGCAGTGCTGCGAAGCTCAGGGTCGCGAGTCAAATTACCGCTGATGATAACTCTGTTGATGCTCATAATTCTTGCCTCTTCCCATGTGCCGGACGCCAAAGGCGCCCATTAAGCTCCAGTTAGTCGCGGTCTTCGCGCTTCACGATCATGTGGCGGACCACAGCATCGTTGATGCGCAGAACGCGATCGAGCTCGGCAACGTTCTGAGGATCAGCGTGGAAATTGACGAGAGTGTAATCACCGTCGGTCAGACCATTGATCTCATAAGCAAGTTTGCGCTTGCCCCACTCGTCGACGTTGTCAACCTTGCCTGCGCCCTCAGCGATCGTGGTCTCGATTCGCTTCATGACGGCAACGCGATCTTCGTCGGAAATGGTCGGGGCGACGAAAAACAGCAGTTCGTAAGCCTTCATCAGCTCACCTCCTTTGGACTTTACGGCTCTGGGTCTGGTGAAGGCATTCACCCAGAGCAGGATATAGCCTGTTTATATTAACGTAGGCTTCCTGCTTCGGGTAGACTAAAGCTGTCTCCCATCACCTGAACCACACATCTTCTCGAGCCGCCGAGCTCGTTTTGGGGCATCCTAGCATGCAAACCTGGCAGAAACCTTCCCGATTCCTTCTCGAATTTCGATGCGAGTTCTCCCAAAACGAAAACGAAAGCCCCGTGCAAATGCACGAGGCTCTCGCAGAAATTCAATCTAAGAGGAGGAATTATTCTCCGTCGGTGTCGATTCCCGTCGAAGGATCCTCGTCGACTTCCGTCAGATACTTCTCGTCGATTTCGTCCTCGCCGTAGTCGACCCCGCTCTTGAGTTTCGCCATAAAGTTCGGGGCCTCACCGATGTAGGCCGCCTCTTCCTCGAAGGTGTAGCCGCCCTCATCATCGACGGTATAAAGGTAGCCAACCGCATAGCCGTCCTCTGCGCCCGGCACGCCGCCTTCCGCGATGATAACGTCTTTCGTGCCATCGTCGGTCTCGACGTAGCCGTCATAGCAGAACGCATACGCGTCCGCGCCGCGTGCGCCTTCCACCGTATGCTGCGCGAGGTTGTAGCATTCCTCGGAGGAATCGCCCGGATGCGACTCGATGAACAGGTTCTCCTTAACGACGAGCGTCGTGAACGGAACGAGCTCAGCGCCCTCCTCCATCTTCTCCTTCGCCTCGTCGAGCGCGAACAGGAGCACGTTTTCGAGCATCTCCGGAATCTCGGGGACTTCCTCAGATGAGTTTTCAACAGTGCGATCGGCCATAAGGTCGCTCCTTTGCTTTCGATAATCGATTGTCACAGTGTAGTCCACCGTATTCGCTTTGGGGAGGGGAGCACAGAAAAAGCCCCCGCGATTGCGAGGGCTCATAATTTCGTGGCGGAGGAGGAGGGATTCGCGCGTCCGCTTCGCGAACCCGCACCCCTCCCTCGCAAGCTCGGTCGGGCGAATTCCTAAAAACGTGCCACTGGCACGTTTTCTTAACGGAATTCCACCTCATCGGTTCGAATCCCCGGGGAGTTCCCGAGATATGAAAAGCCCCCGCGATTGCGAGGGCTCATTACTTCGTGGCGGAGGAGGAGGGATTCGAACCCTCGTTACCCGGGTTACGGGCAAAACGGTTTTCGAGACCGCCGCATTCAACCACTCTGCCACCCCTCCGCATGGGGTGTGGGGCTTATGCCCCTGATATGTGAAACGCGCCGAAGCGCGTTACTTTTTCTGGCGGAGAGATGGGGATTCGAACCCCAGATACCCTTTTGGGGCATACACGATTTCCAATCGTGCTCCTTCGGCCAGCTCGGACATCTCTCCG
>NZ_CAKUAL010000123.1 GCF_934636505.1 uncultured Ellagibacter sp. | reverse complement strand
GCTGGGCACTGGCCATGCGCTCGCAACGAAATGCTACAACGCGTGCTTTGCGCTTCAGGATGACGGCGCGATGGGGAAGGCACCTGGTCGTACGTTCCTTGTCGATGCGGGCGGCGGGAACGGCATCTTGACCCAGCTCGAGCGTGCGGGCATCGATTGGCATTCCATCCACGACCTGTTCGTCACCCATACCCACGTCGACCATCTGCTCGGGTCCGTTTGGATTCTCCGTGTGGTGTGCTACGGCATGGAATGTGGCAACTATCAGGGGGAATTCCACTTCTGGGGAAACGGCGATGTCGTGGCAGCCGCCGATAAGCTGGCCCATATGCTGCTTCGCCCGAGCGAGTCGGCGTTCATCGACAAGCGTGTGTTCCTACATGCGGTTGAAGAAGGCGACGCGGCGCAGATCCTCGGGCGCCCCGTGACCTTCTTCGACATCCACTCGACTGGATCGGCCAAGCAGTTCGGGTTCACGATGGAATACGCTCCGGGCAAGGCGCTCGCCTGCAGCGGAGATGAGCCGCTGACCAGCGAGAACTTCTCGCATGTCGAAGGGGCGACGTGGCTTGTCCACGAGGCCTACTGCCGCCACGCCGACATCAAGCGCTACAATCCGCACCCGATTCACCATGGGACTGTGCGCGAAGCATGCGCGACGGCGGAGCACCTCGGTGTGGAGAACCTCGTGCTCTACCATACGGAAGACGACGATCTGTCGCATCGCAAGGAGCGCTACGTCGCCGAAGGCCGCAGCGTATACGGCGGCAACCTTCACGTGCCCGATGATTTGGAGGCGTTCGAGCTGTAGTCGACGTTTGCTTGATACAATAGGCCTCACGTATGCAATGACCAGGACAATAGGGAGTCTATCGAATGGCCGAATTCATTTACCAGATGTATAAGGCGCGCAAGGCGCACGGCGACAAGGTGATCTTGGACGACGTCACGCTGTCGTTCTATCCCGGCGCGAAGATCGGCGTGGTCGGCCCAAACGGCATGGGCAAGTCCACGCTTTTGAAGCTGATGGCGGGCATGGAGGAGGTCTCCAACGGCGAGGCGCGCCTCACGCCCGGCTACACCGTAGGAATCCTCCAGCAGGAGCCGCCGCTCGACGAGGACAAGACGGTGCTCGAGAACATCGAGCTCGCGTTTGGCGACGTGAAGGCGAAGATCGATCGCTTCAACGAGATCGGCGGGCTCATGGCCGAGCCCGACGCCGACTTCGACGCGCTCATGGCGGAAATGGGCGAGCTGCAGGACGCCATCGATGCAGTTGACGGCTGGGACTTGGACAGCCAGCTCTCGCAGGCGATGGACGCGCTGCAGTGTCCCGACCCCGATATGCCGGTGAACGTGCTCTCCGGCGGCGAACGCAGGCGCGTGGCGCTCTGCCGCTTGCTGCTTGAGGCGCCTGACCTGCTGCTTTTGGACGAACCGACGAACCACTTGGACGCCGAGTCCGTCCTGTGGCTCGAGCAGTTCCTCCACAAGTACCAAGGAGCGGTGCTCGCCGTCACGCACGACCGCTACTTCCTGGACAACGTGGCCGAGTGGATCTGCGAGGTCGACCGCGGGCATCTGTACCCCTACAAGGGCAACTACACCACCTACCTTGAGACGAAGGCCGCACGCCTGGCGTCGCAGAAGCAGCGCGACGAGAGGCTGGCGAAGCGTCTTTCCGAGGAACTCGAGTGGGTGCGCTCGTCCCCGAAGGCGCGCCAGGCGAAAAGCCGCGCGCGTCTGGAGCGCTACGACCAGATGGTGGCCGAGGCCGCGCAGTCGAAGAAGGTTGACTTCACCGAGATCCATATTCCCGCAGGTCCGCGCCTTGGCGCGAACGTGCTCAAGGTGGACGGACTCTGCAAGAGCTTCGGCGATCGCGTGCTTATCGACAACTTGTCGTTCGAGTTGCCGCGCAACGGCATCGTAGGCGTGATCGGCCCGAACGGCGTGGGCAAGTCCACGCTCTTCAAGATGATCGTCGGCAAGGAGCAGCCGACCTTGGGTACGCTCGAGCTGGGCGAGACGGTGAAGCTTTCCTATGTCGACCAGGGGCGCGAGGGCATCGACCCCAACAAGAACGTGTGGGAAGTGGTCTCCGACGGGCTCGACTACATGATGGTGTGCGAGACCGAGGTGCCGAGCCGCGCGTATGTGGCAAGCTTCGGCTTCAAAGGCTCTGACCAGCAGAAACCCGCAGGTGTTCTTTCGGGTGGCGAGCGCAATCGCCTGAATTTGGCGCTCACGCTGAAGCAGGGCGGCAACCTGCTGCTGCTCGACGAGCCCACAAACGACCTGGACGTCGAGACACTTTCCAGCTTGGAGAAGGCGCTGCTCGAGTTCCCCGGATGTGCCGTCGTGACGAGCCACGACCGCATGTTCCTCGACCGCATCGCCACGCATATCCTCGCGTGGGAGGGCA
>NZ_CAKUAL010000122.1 GCF_934636505.1 uncultured Ellagibacter sp. | reverse complement strand
AGCGCACCGAGCAGCACGACGTTGGCCGCCTTCGTGGTACCCGCCTTGCGGGCAAGCTCGGTTGCGGGAATGAGCAAGGCCCCCGCATCGCGCAACCGCTCGCGCGCATGCTCAGACATGGAAGCGCGACCCGTGGCGACGGGAAGCGGCTTGATCGACTCGTCATTCACAAAGAGGCTGCCGCCTTCCTTCACGTAGGGAAGGTTGCGAAGCGCCTCGGTCGTCTCGAACGACACGACGCAGTCCGTCGAGCCCAGATCGGCGATCATGGACTGAACCTTATCGCCGAATCGCACGACAGTGGTCACCGCGCCACCGCGCTGAGCCATGCCGTGAATCTCGGAAACCTTCACGTCGAGCCCGCTCTCCTCGGCGGCGCGGGCAAGCAGATCAGCGGCGAGAATCGTGCCTTGGCCGCCAACGCCGCAAAGAAGAACCGTTTTCGTATTCGAACTCATCGGGTCCCCTCCTAATCCTGAACAATGAAGCCACGTGCACAGTACTGCGCGCACTGCCCGCAGCCGATGCACATGTCACGATCGATAAGCGCCTGGCCGGTCGACTCGTCCTTGGAAATCGCAGGACAGCCGAGGGTGATGCACACGCCGCATGCCGTGCACTGGGAAGAAACCTCGAATACAGGCTCGCGATGGCGCTCGAGCAGAACGCACGGGGCCCTGAAGACGATCACCGAAAGCGTATCGGTGGCGGAAGTCGCCTCCTTCAGAGCGCGGCGAACGGCCCTCGCGTCGTGCGGATCGACCGTGCGAACGTCCTCGATGCCGAGCGCCTTCAAGACGCCTTCCATATCGAGCTCGCGCGAGGGGCGGTGCTGGAGCGTCTCGCCGTTGAACGGGTTGCCCTGGCGACCGGTCATGGCCGTCGTGCGGTTGTCGAGAATGCAGACGGTGCCCGCGCCCTTGTTGTAAACCGTCGAGATAAGCGACGAAAGGCCGGAATGCGCGAACGTGGAGTCGCCGATCACAGCAACGACGGGACGATGCTCGCGACCCGCGAACGCAAGCTCGAAGCCGTGGGCCATCGACACAGATGCGCCCATGTCAACGCAGGTGTCCATTGCGGAAAGCGGCGGCAAAGCGCCCAACGTGTAGCAGCCAATGTCGCCCGTCACGATGGCCTTGCAGCGCGAGAGCTCCTTGAAGACGAGGCGATGAGGGCAGCCGGGGCACAGCGCAGGTGGACGACCCGGAACGTCTGCCTGGGCGGCAGCGTGCGCGGGCTCGGGGAAACCGAAAGCGGCGCGGATGAACCCGACAGAGAGCTCGCCGTCGCGTGGAAGGGGCTCGGGGAAACTCGCGACGTCGATTCCGAGCGCGGACACGGCATCGGTCAGATAGCACGACGCCTCCTCGACGACGTAAAGCGCCTCAACGCTCTCAGCGAACGAGTGAAGCGCCTTCTCGGGAAGGGGCCACGTGCATCCAAGCTTGAAGACCGATGCATCGGGCAACCCTTCCAGCACATGCTGAGAAACCGCGCCGGCGCAGACGACGCCGACCTTGTTGCCTCGCTTTATGACCTGGTTGTACGCGCAGGTCTCGGCCCATTCGGAGAGCGCCTCGATGCGCTCGAGCTGCACCTTGCGGCGCGGCTTCGCGAACGCGGGCATCATGACCCACTTCGCAGGGTTGCTCTCGTAGGGAGCAGGCTCGACCTCTTTTCGGGACCCGACCTCGACTGGCGTCTTCGTATGCGAGACGCGAACCGACGAGCGGATGAAGAAGGGCACATCGAATCGCTCGGAAAGCTCGAACGCGTCGCGCGTGAAAGCGAGCGCCTCGGCAGAATCAGCGGGGTCGAGCATAGGAATATGCGCTGCGCAGGCGTAGTAGTGAGAATCCTGCTCGTTTTGCGAGGAGTACATGCCCGGATCGTCGGCTGCCAGCACGACAAATCCTCCGCCGACGCCGGTGTACGCAGCCGTGAACAGGGGATCCGCGGCGACGTTCACGCCGACGTGCTTCATGGTCGAAAGAACGCGGGCGCCGCCGGCAGATGCGCCGATGCCCACTTCAACGGCAACCTTCTCGTTCACGCACCACTCGGCGTAGACGCCGACCTTCTTCGCGAACGCCTCGAGCGTCTCGGTCGAAGGGGTGCCCGGATATGCGACGCCGATGCGCGCGCCAGCTTCCCAGGCACCTTGCGCAATGGCCTCGTTTCCGCTTAGCAGTTCCATGTGAAATTCCCTCTCGTAAATTTCGCCTTATGCGCCGATGCGCCTATTCCTCTCGATAGACGAGGCAGAAAGCTCCGATTTGCACCACGTCGCCCTCGTGAAGTTCGCGCGCCTCGACGTTGTCGTTGTTGACCCACACCCCGTTAAACGAGCTGTCGTCGGTAATCGTGCAGCCATCACCCGTAGGCTCGACCACGGCATGGCTGCGCGAGACCGTCATATCGTTTAGGAAGATGTCGCACTG
>NZ_CAKUAL010000121.1 GCF_934636505.1 uncultured Ellagibacter sp. | reverse complement strand
CTCAGAAAAAGAAGAAGCATCATAATAAGGATAGGCGCAACGTATGGCTGCTCGTGGTCATGGCGCTTTTGGTCATCGGCTCGATCGCGATGTTCACGCCGCCGCAGGAAAAGATCAATCAAGGCCTCGACATTCAAGGTGGCCTTTCGGTCGTGCTCACGGCGCACAACAACGACGGGTCGGATGTTTCCACTGAGGACATGGAATCTTCGCGCGCGATCATCGAGAACCGCGTGAACGCCCTCGGCGCATCCGAGGCAGTCGTGCAAATTCAGGGCAACGACCAGATTCTCGTGCAGATCCCCGGCCTATCCGACACTGAGGAAGCGCTCAACACCATCGGCAAAACGGGCAAGCTCGAGTTCGCGCGACTTGACTCCTTCACCGATTCCGATGTGAAGACGAAGATTCAGAGCGGCCAATACGGCACGCAGGGCACGGTGACCGACGCGTTCGGCAATTCCTTCCCGAGCGAAGAGGTGCAGCACCTCAAGGTCGAAGAGGGCACGTACACGCCGATCATCACCGGCTCGAACCTCGAGAAGGTCGACGTGGGCCAGGCTTCCCAGACCTCGACCGACTATGCGGTTAACCTGCG
Organism: uncultured Ellagibacter sp.; assembly: GCF_934636505.1. Classification (GTDB taxonomy): domain Bacteria; phylum Actinomycetota; class Coriobacteriia; order Coriobacteriales; family Eggerthellaceae; genus Ellagibacter. The sequence goes on along the minus strand of NZ_CAKUAL010000121.1, from coordinate 1,847 downwards.
TCTCGACTCCGAGGGCACGAAGGCCTTCGCCGAGGCGACCGAAGACCTCGCTCCCACCAAGGGTCAGATTGTCATCATCCTCGACGGCGAAGTGCAGTCTGCTCCTGCCGTGCAGTCCGTCATCTCCGACGGCAACGTTTCCATCACCGGCGGCTATACGCTTGACGCCGCCAAGCAGATGAAGACCGTGCTTGAATCCGGCTCGCTGCCCGTGAGCTTCGAGTACGCGCAAAGCCAGGTCGTCGGCCCGACGCTCGGCCAAGATGCGCTGCAGTCCGGCGTGCTCGTGGCGCTCATCGGCCTTGTGATCGTCATGATTTACCTGCTCGTGTTCTACGAGGGGCTCGGCGTCATCACCGCGGCGGCGATGGCCGTCTTCGCAGCGATTTATCTGGGCATCCTCGCGCTGCTTTCCGCATTCGGCCTGTTCAGTCTTTCTATGGCGGGCATCGCCGGCGTCGTTTTGACCATCGGCATGGCGGCCGACTCCTCCATCCTGACGCTCGAGCGCTTCCGTGAGGAAATCCGCATGGGCCGAAGCGTGCGCGCTGCGTCCATCACGGGCGTCCGCCACGGCATCCTGACCTCGATCGACGCCGACCTCGTGACGCTCGTCTCCGCGCTCACGCTGTTCTTCCTGGCGAGCGCCTCGGTCAAGGGCTTTGGCATGACGCTTGCCCTCGGCATCGTGTGCGACATCATCATGATGGTGCTGTTCAAGGCGCCGCTCATCCGCCTTCTCGCCCCGAAGCTCATCGCGAAGCATCCTAAGTTCTGGGGTGTGGAGGACTGCATCGAGGCTGTGCCTTACTTCCAGGGCGTGAAGCAGGCGGCTTCCCGCAAGGACGTGCGCGGCCGCTTCATCAAGCTCGACATCAACCTTTTGGGACTTAAGAAGATCTTCCTTACTGCGGCCTGCTGCGCGATGGTGCTTGTCGCCATCATCGTCGGCGTGCGCGGTATGAACTTCGGCATCGAGTTCGTCGGCGGCACGTCGGTGACCTTCCACGGCACGGGCGACGTGACGACCGAGCAGGTCCGCGACGCGTTCAGCGATGCGGGCGAGCCCGACGCGGTCATCCAGACCACGACGGCGGACGGCGAGCCAGGCTTCCTCGTCCGCACCACCACGACTTCCGCCGAAGATGCGACGGTGGCGGCGAACGAGGTGGCGGACGCCTTCGGCTGGACCACCGACAGCTTCGAGGTCACCACAATCGGCCCTGACTGGGGCGCAAGCGTCATCCAGTCGTCGGCGATCGCGTTCTTCATCTCGTTGCTGCTGATCATTGCCTACATCTCGATCCGCTTCCGCGATCCGAAGATGGGCGTGACGGCGGTCGTGGCGCTGCTGCATGACCTTATCATCGTCGTGGGTGTCTATGTGCTCGTCGGTCGCGAGATCACCCCGAACACCATCGCCGCCCTGCTCACCATCTTGGGCTACTCGCTCTACGACACGGTGGTCGTGTTCCACCGCATCAACGAGAACATGAAGGACGACTCGGTGAAGTGCACCTTCGCCACCATGGCGAACCACTCGGTGAACGAGGTTCTCGTGCGCTCGCTCAACACCTCGATCACCTCGCTCATCCCGGTTGTGGCGATGCTGCTGTTCGGCGGCGAGACGCTGAAGGACTTCGCGCTTGCCATGACGATCGGCCTCGTGTGCGGCTGCTACTCGTCCTACGCCATCGCGACGCCGCTCTACGTCATTTGGAAGACGCACGAGCTGCGCTTCAAGAAGCTGCAGAAGAAGTACGGCAACGACATCCAGCGCTGGTTCCTGAACCGCCTTCCGGGTGCGGCTGTTCCCGCTGTGGCTGCGGCGGCTGCTGGTGATGCGG
>NZ_CAKUAL010000120.1 GCF_934636505.1 uncultured Ellagibacter sp. | reverse complement strand
GCGTTGCCCATGCCGATGTAGGCCTTGTAGCGCGCGTCGTATCCCTCGTCGGCCACCGCGGCCTCGAAATAGTGCACCGCGTTGTCGTAGTCGTGGAGCGACGCGTACGCCATGCCGAGATTGCAGTCGACCGCGCCCTTCATGTCGTAGGCGGGATCGGCCACGGCCTGCGTGTACGCCTGGATGGCCTCGTTGGCATCCCTCAGCTTGATCAGGCAGTTGCCGATCTGGTGGTACAAACGCCCCGTCTCGCCGGGCGCCGGCGGCATAGCCTCATCCTGCAGGCACTGCGTGAACGCCATGAGCGCGCCCTGGAAGTCCTTGGCGTCGTAGAGAGATTGCGCTTTGTTGAAAAGCTCGTTGTTCATCTGGTTCCTTCGATCCGGGCAAAACGCCGAGATATCGGTTTATTTGTTGGCGTTCTCGATCTCGATCTTCTCGATCACATCGCCCACGCGGAGCTGACCGATGACGTCTTTGCCCTCGATGGTCTGGCCGAACACGGTGTAGCCGTCGTCGAGGAAGGGCTGCGCGCCCAGGCAGAAGTAGAACTGGGAGCCCGCGGAGTTGGGGTTTGACGAACGTGCCATGGCGAGCGTGCCGTCCTTGTGCACATTGTTCGGGTTGGTGGTGTACTCCTCATGGATGGAGTAGCCCGGGTTGCCCGTGCCGCAGCCGCGACGAGAACCCTCGTTGATGACCTGCTCAGGCGTGAGGTCGCGCGTGTTCGGGCAGCCGCCCTGGATGACGAAGCCGGGGACGTAGCGATGGAACTTCAGACCATCGTAGTAGCCCTTCTGGGAAAGCTCGACGAAGTTGCCCACGTGGATGGGGGCGTCGTTGCCGGCGAGCTGCACGCGGATGGTTCCCTTGGAAGTGGTGAGGACGGCGATCTCGTTGCCGTTCGGCTTGTATTCGGGGGTGTACAACGCCATAAGGCGGCTCCTTTGCGTTTCCTTGACCCGCAGGGCGGCCGACCAGGCTGCACGGGCGGGCAGATGATTGCATACGAACCTGTATTCTACCAGTATGCGGCGAACATGATGCAAAAACCGCAATGTTCGCAAACGAAAGCGAGCTAAAAGACGTGCGGAATACGGCGCGTGGGAACGCGAGAAGGCGGCGAGAGCGAAGTAGCCGCCCGCCGCTTTGGCATACAAATGAAAAACGGGCTGGAAGAGTATTTCCAGCCCGCTCGTTTTGAATGGTGCCCCCAACGAGAATCGAACTCGTGTCTCAGCCTTGAAAGGGCCGCGTCCTAACCTCTAGACTATGGGGACGAAGTCGCTTCCTTGCGAAAGCAGCCAGGATATTATCGCAAAGGTTGCGGTCCTTGGCAAGAACTATTTTGCATTTTTCTGCCCAAAAATGCTCACGACCTCGACGTGGTAGGTTTGGGGGAACAAATCGACCGGCTGCGCGTAAAGCAGCTTGTAGCCGTTTTCCTCGAATCGGGCCACGTCACGCGCCCAAGTCGCGGGGTTGCAGCTCACGTACGCCACGCGCTCGGGGCGCGCCGCAGCGATGCTTTCCACCACGCCGTCCGCCAGGCCCGCGCGCGGCGGGTCGACGACGAGCGCGTCGAGCTCGCCCAGCTCGGGAAGCTCGCGGGCCGCATCGCCGCCGATGATCTCGATGTCGACCCCGTTGGCGTCGGCGTTGCGGCGCAAATCTCGCACGGAGCTTCCCGCCGACTCGACGGCAATCACATCGGCGCCCGCCGCAGCGAGCGGGATGGAAAACGTGCCGCCGCCCGAGTACAAGTCGGCAATGAGCATCTCGTCAAGGCCGGCAGGCCCCTCATCGCCCACTTCCCCACCGAGCCCGCGAATGACCTCGCCGATGAGTTTTTCCGCCTGCGCGGTGTTCACCTGGAAAAACGACGGCGCTGCCACGCGGAAGGTGAAGCCGAGCAGCTTCTCCTCCCAAAAGCCCTTGCCGTCGAGCACCTCCACTCCCTTGATCTTGCGCGCGCGACCGGGATCGGCGAGCACGCGCACAATGCTCGTGGCCTTGAACGACCCCTTGAGGATGTTGGCCACATGGCCGCGCGGGAAGGCGGCAGGCGTCGTCCAAAGCGCGACCTCGGTGCTGTGGGTGCGCACGCTATGCCGCACGCCGACGCGGAAAATTCCCAGGTCGTCTGCGCCTTGCGCGAAGCGGAGCGCCCCGCGCAGCGCCTTGGGAGCGCGCTCGATCTGCTTGTAGGCAACCGGGCACGTGGCGCTCGCGACGACGTCTTGGCAGCCTTCATCGTGAAAGCCCAGCTGGAACATGCCCGCCGCATCGAACGCCGCGCCGAGCTCGATCTTGTTGCGATACCCCCACTGTCGCTTGCTTCCCAGGCAAGGGCGCACGAGGGCAGCCGCGCGTTCGTCTCCGAAGCCGGCCGTGCGCGAAAGCGCCGCAACGACGTTGTCGGTCTTCGCGGCAAGCTGGGCCTCATAGCTGAGGTGCTGCCAAGGAGCGACTCCTTGCGAGGACGGCTCCGCCCAGGTGGGGGCCACGCGGCACGCCGAAGGCTCTTTCACCTCGGTGATGCGAGCACGCGCAAAGGAGTGCTTCTCCTCCGTCAGCTCAATGGCGAGCACGTCGCCCGGCGCACCGCCTTCGACGAACACGGCCTTGCCGCTCTCGAGATGCGCGACCGCCTCGGGGCCGAACCCCATGCGCTCGATCGT
>NZ_CAKUAL010000119.1 GCF_934636505.1 uncultured Ellagibacter sp. | reverse complement strand
TCATCTATTTCGGCATCGTGGCCATCGCGCTGGTGGCGGCCGCCGTCACGCTGGCGATCGGCCCCGAGACGAAGTCGCGCCGCCTGGGGTAGCGAATGGGGAGCGTCCTGTTTTGAGCTGCCACCCATTTCTCGTGTCCAAGAAATGGGTGGCAGCTCATTCATCCTCAGAGCGCTCCTTATCTTTTGTTTGGGGAGCGGGCATTGCTCGATGCTGTTCCTATTCGATTCGTAGTCTTTTGCGATAGACGCGTGGCGTCGTGCCGTAGGCACGCTTGAATGCGTCAGTGAACGCTCCCTGGTTGCGGTAGCCAGCGCTTTTGGCGATTTCGCTGATTTTGCGGCTTTCATCAAGGAGAAGGCGTCGTCCGTGCTCCAGGCGCCTTGCGCGGATGTAGCTTTGTGGGGTGTCTCCCTGCACATTGCGAAATGCCGATATCATCTTTCCCTCGCTTACATGGGCGATGTCGCACAGCGTTTTCGTGCTGAGATCGGATGATAGGTTGCTGTCGATGTAGGAGCAGATGCAGCTGACACAGTCTCTGTCGCTTATGCGTACGGCGTCGGCTGCCGTGACCCTTTCGGGAATGCTGCTTGCCAGCAGCGCGAAGCATTCAATCACCTTGGCGTGATAATACGAATCGGCGACCGATGCGGCGGGGTAGGTGATGTCGAGCCCTCGAAGCGCCGAGGGCAAGCCGGGCACGCCGTCCGATGTGGTGAGCTGCCTGATGGCACGGCGTAGTTTCTTCTCCTCGCAGTGCAAGTCATCCGCATAGCGGTGTATCGCTTCAGGGGCTATGGTGATCGACGCCGATGACAGCCGCTTGTCGGGCTCGAACGAGCTTATGTAGGGGCCGCCATCCCAGTCGTGCCCTATGAGCTTGCAGTTTGATCCAGCGCACTCAGGCGAGCAATACATGGGCATCGCATGTTCATAGAGGCCGAACCCTAGATAGGGAATAGTCTCTATGACTGCCTCCACGGCGCGTTCGTATGTGATGTCCATTGACACGACGATGGTGTCACGATCCATGAGGTAGAACCAATAAGAGCCCCTGCCGTATCGGGGGTCGACGAACCATGTCTCGCCGATGCTTCGCACCAGGTTGGCCTGTCCGAATCCACGCGCGAGCGCTTCCTTCGCGCATACGGTGTGCAACTGAGAAAGCTGCGTGACGAACATGTCGTAAAGCGGGTTTCCCTGTCCTGTGGCGTAGCTCCCGTTTGATTTTTCGGTAGAACTTGAATTCTTTTCGGTGAAGTTTTCCATCTTATCGTTCCGTCTTTCGCATCGCTTCATCGAACCTTATTTTATTGGAAGAAAGTTATTCACGGCTAACCATTAGGAAGAGAGACGAAAACCACATGGCTCTTTTGATGGATGCGTCTTTGCCCTTGAGTGCGGTAGCGCAGACGCGGCCTTCGGCGTCTGCCAACGCCGCGCCGCGCCATCTCGACCCGCGCGTATCGCTTGCGGTTCTGGCGGCGATCAACGTGCAGATGGCGCTTATGCAAAGCCTGTTCGCCGAGATGGGCGTTTTGGCGCTTACCGTTGTCGTGATGGCGTATTGCCGTCGCTTCTCCGCGATCGTGCGCTGGCTTGCCTTCTATGCGCTGTTCGCAGTGACGGCGCAGCTGTTCGTGGCGAGCGGGAACACCCTGCTTTCGCCCTTTGCGGCGTCGCTTCTCATGTACCGCCATGTTTTGCCCGCCTTCATGTTCGCTTTCAACATGATCGCAACCACGCGTCTTGGTGAGCTCGCTTGTGCGCTGCAGGCGATACACGTTCCTGTGAACGTGTCGGTGGCTGTGTGCGTGGCATTTCGTTTCCTTCCCACTATGGGACGCGAATTCTCTGCTGTCGCCGATGCTATGAAGACGCGCGGTATCGCACTCATGCCGAGGTCGGTCGTGCGCCATCCCGCGAAGACCGCCGAACTTTTCCTTGTGCCCGTGATCGCGCGGTTGGGCCAGATCGCCGACGAGCTGGGAAACGCGGTCGTCGTCCGTGGCGTGGGGGCGAGTGCGCACCGCACCTCGTATTACCGCTTAAGGGTGCGCGCTATCGATGCTGCGTGTCTCATCGCTGCGATGGTGCTCCTTGCGCTTTCCGTTTGCTTTAGAGCGGGGGTGCTCTGATGATGGAAAATGCCGCCGCGACGAAGGCTTCGCCCTATGCTATCGAGCTCGATGGATGCACGTTTTGCTACAAAGGCGCTTCCCGTCCATCGCTTCGTGACGTTTCGCTGAAGATCCCTCGCGGTCAATGCGTTGTTGTGACCGGGCAGTCAGGATGTGGCAAGACAACGCTTACGCGCCTCGTTAATGCGCTTATTCCTCTTATGTACGAAGGGGACCTTCAAGGTGAGGTGCTTGTTGCAGGAAAACCCGTTTCCGCATGGACGATGGGCGAGCTTTCCGCGCATGTCGGGTCGGTGTTCCAGAACCCGCGTAGCCAGTTCGTCAATCTCGACGTGACCTCGGAAATCGCCTTCGGATGCGAGAACTTCGGAATCGATCGCGAGGAAATGGTCGAACGTGTGGCGCAGGCAGCGGCAACGCTCGGTATTGAGGACCTGCTCGGGCGCGGTACCGAGGCACTTTCCGGCGGGCAGAAGCAGTCGGTTATCCTGGCATCGGCCTATGCGGTGCATCCTGACATCTTCGTGCTTGATGAGCCGACCGCGTCGCTCGATGTGCATGCGATGCGGAATCTTGCGCGCACGGTTGCGCTTCTGAAGAGTCAGGGAAAGACCGTGCTTGTCTCCGAGCATCGCCTGTGGTGGCTTGACGGCATCGCAGACCGTTACGTGATTTTAAGCGACGGCGCGGTTGCGGGCGACTGGGCGGCGGGGGAATTTCTCGCGCTGCCGTACGAAACGAGAAGCGGCATGGGGCTGCGCGCCGCCTCTCTCGCGGAAATCGACTCGTCTGTGGCGGTGCGGCCCGCAGGCGATGCGACTGATCCGACTGTTTCCGGCTCGCTTTCCTGCGAGGAACCCGTCGTGCGCATGAGCGGCGTGGG
>NZ_CAKUAL010000118.1 GCF_934636505.1 uncultured Ellagibacter sp. | reverse complement strand
GATGTTGTTTTTCTCCGACATGGCTTCTCCTTCAACGGTAATGTCTCGCTGATCACTATAGCAGCAAAGATCAGCACAAAGCCCACCACAAGGCGCAACGTCATCTGCTCGCCATACAACAGGATGGAAAACACCACGCCAAACACCGATTCCAGACTCAAGAGAAGCGATGCTTGGGTGGGTGGCACATGCGCGAGCGACACGTTCTGGATACCGAACGCAACAACGGACGCGAACACCGCGAGGAACAGCATCTGCCCGATGATTTCAGGGGTGAACGCCGCGATACCCGGGAAGGTTTCGGTCGCAGCGCCGAAGACGATTCCGAGCGCGCCTTCCGCGATGAACTGAAACACCGTCAAAACAAGCGCGTCGCATTTCTGCGCGAATCTCGAGACGGCGACGATGTGAGCCGCGAATGCGACCGCGCAGCCAAGCGTCATCGCCTCGCCGAAGCCGATGGAGAGCGTCTCACCTGACGAGCTCACCGACACAAGCCAAATGCCGCACACGGCCACAATCGCCGCAACGATATTGAACGCGGTCGGGCGCTTACGCGCGATGAGCCACCAGGCGAACGGCACAAGCACGCAATACGTCGCGGTCAGAAACGCGTTGATGCCCGGCGTGGTGTGCTTGAGCCCCACCGTCTGCAGCCAGAAGGCGGTGAAGTCGAGCACCCCGAGAATGAACCCGTAGGTCACGACCTTGCACGAGCAGAACCGCATGACGCGCTTGCGCAGTATCACGAGCAGCAACGCGCCCGCAAAGAGAAAGCGCATGCCCAAAAGCCACGCCGGGGGCAGCACGGCCACGACGTCTTTCATGACGACGAAGCTGAAACCCCAGATAATCGTCGCGAGAACAATGAGGAGCTTATAGACCCAAGATGGGATATTTGCCATGGATGATGTTCTTCTTCCTTCGAGACAGGGCCGAGAACCGCCGCATACGGGCGGTTGGCCCGCATGACGCCTTAAGACCCCGCTATTTCCTGCCGAACCCGCCGCCCGTCGCCTGGGACTCCTCGCGCTTCGCGATCGCGGTATGCGCCGCCTGAAGCGAGTCTTTCAAACACTCGTTGATCGCCGGAGCCGCAGCGAGGCGCCGCACGCGCGCCAACGCGGTTTGGGATTTCGTCTCGTACCACGTCTGCCAAACAGCCGGCTGGGGCGCGCCATGGAACGACACCGCCTCGTCAGCCACGCCGAACTCATAGGCGAAAGGCAGAAGCTCTCCCCATTGCGACGGGGAAAGAGATACGGGCTCGTCGAGTTTCTCCAGGTCGCGCATCCAATTGCGAAGCCCCTTGCAACGCGAGATCAGGTTATTGCCGCTCTCGGTGCGCCTCGGAAGGTAGTTCGCGACGAGCGTCGTCGCCATGGCGGTCGGAAGCGCGAGCACGGCGGGAATCAGGTTTATCGTGATGATCGCAATGGCGACTCCCGCGACAGCAGTCACGCCGGCCACGATGAGGAACACTTTTTGCGCGCGCTTGCCCGCAGCCTCGAAGAAGTTGCGCTCCTCGCACGCCTTGCCAAGCGAGGCCTGCCATGCGCTCATCGACTCGATAAAAGCCTCGGGCTGATCGACCGCACGCTGCTTCAGCTGGTTGAGCGAGCGGGAGTCGCCAAGAGCGCTGTGTCCCATGAGAATCTCCAGCGCGGAAGATTCAAGCGCGCTGAGGCTTCCCGTCGGCGCTCCGAAGGCAACCGAGAGATACCAGGTGGGAGCTGTGTCTTTGGAGGGATCGCTCGCCTCGATGCGCAGCACGCCCTTATGCGCAAGCCGCATCACCGTCGCCGTGAAGTCACGCATGTCATCGTGGTTCCAGCGCCAAAGACGCCCTGCCACCGCAGGCTCCAAACCCTCTTCGGGAACATCCCGATAGTACTTCCCCGAGAAATCAGACGGGTATTCTCGGCCCCAGCGGGCATAGGCGATCGCCGCCGCAGCCAGAATCGCCGCGCACACGACAGCTATCAAGGCGAAGGTCGTGAAAAGGGCTTCCTGTTGGAAACTCCAGGAATCGGTCCACACCTTCTCTTCGGCAATCGCATAATCGAGCCGCGCCGTCGCGCGATTCGCGAGCATCTTCTTGCCGTCGAGGTGCGTGAGCCACGATGCGGGGAACAGCACGTGGGCCGTTGCGTACTGACCGGGGTTTACCACGTCGTCGTGGAGCACGACCGTTCCCGCCGAATCAACCGAGACCGTACCGTTTTGGGGACCATGCCCCCATGCCCGCACCGTGTCGTTCGGAATGACCGTCTCTCCTTGAGCGACGGGAAGCGTAATTGTCGCCGTGACGTTTTCCGAGGCCACCGGCCAATCGAGAGAGACGTAGGTCCAGTACGCCTCGGAGATATCCTTGTAGGCGAGAACCGCATTCGTGATGGAGTAGTCGAGTTCCACGATTACGCGGGAATCGGCCACCTGGGGGAAAGCATAGAGCGTGTTCTTCGCGTTGTCGTAAGCATATGTGGCCCCGCTGGAGGCGCCCCCGGCGAGCCATTTATCGGAAAACGAGGTGCTCGAAAGCGTCTTCCAGTCACCCTCGACGTTCCCGTCGGCGTCGGCTTGAGCGAGGCGCATGCCGTTGATCTGCACGCTCGCCGTTTCGGCAAGGCTGGTGAACGACCAGCCGACATATGCCGAATCGCCCTGGAAATCGAGGACGCGATACTCGATGACCCGGTACGATCCGTCCGTTTCCACCTGCATGGTGATGTCGGTTTTCGGGCTCGAGTACGAACCGGCAGCGAATGCAACGCGAGGCAATGCCGCCATCAAAGCGACAGCAAGCACGAGAAGGCAAGCCGCGAGTACGGCGGCGAGGGAAACCGCTGGGCGCATTGGGGCGATATCGCGAGCGATCGGGCGCTTCGCAGCGCACGAGCTGTTCGCATTCATCCGCATGAGGCGCAGGCAAGCCGTTCGCCGCGCATCCTTTCTGTTTCTCACCGCAGTGCTCCTTGCATCTTTTTCCCGTTCACGGTATCATAGCAAACCGCACCTATTATAAGTGGAGAAGTGACCGAGAGGCCGAAGGTGCTCGCCTGCTAAGTGAGTATGCCCCAAAAGGGCATCTAGGGTTCGAATCCCTACTTCTCCGCCA
>NZ_CAKUAL010000117.1 GCF_934636505.1 uncultured Ellagibacter sp. | reverse complement strand
GTCCATGTCCCCCTCCAACAAAGAGGAGTTCACGGGGTTGCGCCAGACGCTGATCGACGAGGGATACTCGCCCTGCAGAAGCTGCAATCCGTAACGTTACGTTTCCCCAGTTCATGCGCGAGCGATCTCAACTTGCGACCGAGAGCGCATCGACTAGCGTGGGACTTGCGCTCAAGCAGCCAGCTTGGTCCTTTCATCAAATTACAACAAAGTCAAAAATAGTGCTTGCGTTACTGTGTATAGTGTATATATACTGTGTTTATCAGATATACACACGTAAGGACTCACCGTGGACATCATCCTATCCAACTCGAGCGACAAGCCCATCTACGAGCAGATAACCTCGCAGATGAAAGCCCAGATTCTGTCGGGCGCGCTTCCAAGCGGGGAAAAGCTCCCCTCCATTCGCGCACTCGCGAACGGCCTCGGCGTCAGCGTGATAACCACCAAGCGCGCGTACTCCGATTTGGAGGCCGAAGGATTTATCGAAATCGTACAGGGGAAAGGCAGCTTCGTAGCCTCGGGGAACCACGAGCTTTTGCGCGAAAGGCGCCTGCGTCAAGTTGAGGAACTGCTCGTGCAAGCGGGCGAACAGGCGGCTGAGCTGGGGGTCTCACGGGCCGAGCTGCACGACATGCTCGACCTCGTTGCTCCCGAGGATCTCGAATGAAGCCGCCGAAGAACTCGCACATGAAAGCGATATACCAGATGAAAGGATACAGAACGCCCATGTCAAACCTTCTCGAGATACGCGACGCGAACCGCCAGGTGAGCGACTCCTTCTCGCTTCGAAACGCCAATCTCTCCATTGGATCAGGGGAAATCGTCGGCCTCGTCGGAGCGAACGGCGCGGGAAAGACCACGATAATCCGAGCCGCACTCGGCCTTTTGAAACTCGATTCCGGGTACGCAGCGCTTTTCGGCGAGCCCCTCGCCGCCGACACCCCCGACGCCGACGTGCGGCGACTTCGCTCCCGCGTCGGCGTCGTGTTCGACACGTGCCCCTATCCCTCCGAGATTACGGTGTCCCAAGTGGAAACATGCATCAAACCAGCCTTCCCCACCTGGGATAACACATGTTTTGAGACGCTGGTCGCCCGATTCGGGATCGAGCCGAAGAAGAAGGTGAAGTCGCTCTCTCGCGGCATGGGCATGAAGTTGCAGCTCGCCTGTGCGCTTTCGCACGACGCCGATTTGCTCATCCTTGACGAGGCGACCGCCGGGCTCGATCCGCTCGCTCGCGACGAACTGCTCGATGAGCTGCGCGATTACGCGTCGACTGGCAATCGTGGCGTGCTGCTTTCGAGCCACATCACAAGCGACCTAGAGCGCATCGCCGATCGCGTGGTGGGAATCGACGCCGGCAGCATCATCTTCGACATCCCGCGCGAGCAGATCACCGACATGGCGGGCATCGCGCATTGCACGGCCGACCAAGCACAACGGATTCTCGCCTGTGTGGACGGCGCCCGAGTTGCAAAGCGCGAGTTCAGCTGCGATGTCCTCGTTCCCAACCGTTTCGAGTTCGCCGAAGCATTCCCCGAAGTGCCCTGCGACCGCGCCTCCATCGACGACTACCTGCATTTTATCCTGAAAGGAAACAACTGATGAAAGCCGCCTTCCTCTCCGAGCTCGCCATTGTGCGCACCTTTGCCCTCAGCTTCATCGGCATCCTCGCATTCGTGTTCGTCTTCATATGCTGGCCGATGGAAAGCGCAGCAGGCGCCGCCGCAGTCGTGTGCGCCATGACGCCGATGCTCATCATGTTCTCGCTCATGGGGTACGACGACCAAAACGGCTGGCTGCGCTACCGTGCCGCACTCCCCTTTGCACGCCGCGACATCATCGCGAGCCGCTATGCGACCATCTTGGCATGCGCTGCCGCTGCCATCGTTTGCGCTTCGGTGCTCGGCATCGTGCTCAACGGGGCGCTTCCCCGCTTTCTTGAAGGCTTCGAGGCGGCCACGCCTATCGAGATCATCTCGTCAAGCGTCGCCGCCACAATGGTCGTCCTCATCATCGCCGCCATCGCCGAGCCTTTCCTGGTCAAATTCGGCAATACGAAGGGGATACGCTATCTCATGTGCGTGTTCATCCTGGCGGGGTGTATCGACGTCGTCATCCTGACGAACTTCCTCGCCCCCGACGTCATGCAGTCGGCTCTCGCCTGGATCGACGCCCACAGCCTTGCACTGTTCGTAGCGCTCACGGTCGCCGCGCTCGCCATCTACGCCGCAAGCTGCTTTATCAGCATCCGAATCTTCCAGGCGAAAGACCTTTAGGGAATCGCAGGGTCGCGCCGCGCGCTCTTCATCGTTGGCTTCACCGCGCGCCCCTCATCACTCGCCCTCGCCTTCGCTATAATCTTCCTCGACACAAACGAGCACGCGGAGAGGAACCTATGAACATCACCGTCTACCTGGGGGCAAACGAAGGCAACGACCCATCTATCGCCGAAGCGGCGCGTGAGCTGGGCTCATGGATCGGGGAAAGTGGCAACGACCTCGTCTACGGCGGATCGAAGGTCGGGCTCATGGGAATTCTCGCCGAGAGCGCGCTCGACGCAGGCGCCCAGGTCACTGGCGTCGAGCCTCAGTTCTTCATCGACCAAGCCGTGCAGCTCGACACCATCACGCACCTCATCGTGACCGACACCATGGCAGAGCGGAAGGCGAAGATGATCGAGCTCGGCGACGCGTTCATCGCCTTCCCCGGAGGGTCGGGCACGCTTGAGGAAGTGTCGGAGGTCATGTCGATGCTCTCGCTTTCGCACTTGGACGCGCCCTGCATCATCTACAACTTGGATGGCTATTACGATCACCTGAAAGCCCAGCTCAACCTCATGATAGACAAGGGTTATTCCACCCACGAGCGCCTGAAGCACGTCCACTTTGCAAGCAACCTTAACGATGTGAAGGGTATTTTGGGTCGCTAGCACATAAGCCGCCCGACGACGCGGGGGCCCGCACCTCATTGCGCCTCGCGCATCGGCCGCCTTCGCGTCCGCACCCCCGCGCGCCACTCGGGCTCGCGTCCTCATCACCTCGCGCGTATCGCCGGCCTTCCCGCCTCGTAATACGCTCCACCTGCGGCCCCTTGTCATCTGCGTGAATGCGCGCCACCTCGTGCGCGGGAATAGTACAATATGAATTTGTCGCCCTGTGCGCCCGCCGAGCAC
>NZ_CAKUAL010000116.1 GCF_934636505.1 uncultured Ellagibacter sp. | reverse complement strand
CCGTCGGCGATCATGAACGTGACCGAACGGCTGTGGTCGGCGATGATGCGCAGCGACTTGTCCACCGCTGCGTCCTGCTTGTAGGTCTTGCCCGCCAGGCGCTCGCCCACGCCGACGAGGCTGCGAAGCACGTCAGTGTCGTAGTTGTTGGTGACGCCCTGCATGATGGCGGCAATGCGCTCGAGGCCCATGCCGGTGTCGATGTTCTTGGTGAGCAGCGGTGCGAGCGTGCCGTCTTCCTGGCCGTCGAACTGGGTGAACACGCAGTTCCAGAACTCGAGGTAGCGGTCGCAATCGCAGCCGGGCTTGCAGTCGGGGCTGCCGCAGCCGACTTCGGGACCCTGGTCGAAGTAGATCTCGGAGCAGGGGCCGCAGGGGCCGGTGGGGCCGGCGCGCCAGAAGTTATCGTCCTCTCCGAGGCGCGAGATGTGGTCCTCGGGAACGCCGAGCGACTTCCAGATCTCGATTGTCTCGTCGTCGTCCTCGAACACCGTGAAGTAGAGCTTCTCCGCCGGCAGGCCAAGCACCTCGGTGGAGAACTCGAAGGCCCAGGCGCACATCTCGTTCTTGAAGTACTTGCCGAAGCTGAAGTTGCCCATCATCTCGAAAAACGACAGGTGACGCGCGTCGCCGATGTTGTCGATGTCGTTGGTACGCACGCACTTCTGCGCGGTCGTGGTGCCGATGTAGGCTGGGTCGAGCTCCTTCTGGTGAAGGAAGTAGGGCTTGAACTGCACCATGCCAGCGCTCGTCAAAAGCAGCGACGGATCGTCGGGGATGAGCGAGGAGGACGGCATGCGCTTGCATCCCTTCTCCTCGAAGAAGGCGAGGTACTTCTCGCGGATTTCTGCGGTGGTCATGTACTTCATGGTGGTTGTTCTTCCCTTATCACTCAAGAACGCCCCGCAGGAATGCGGAAGCGCTCGTTTCCACGTTGTCAACAGCGCGAGGCGCCGCTATTTCTTTTCTTCCTTTCCGCGCAGGCGCTCCCTGATTTTGCGCCTGTTCTCGGCATTTTCGGCGCGTTTCTTCTCGGCACGCTCGAATTCCGCCGATCCGTCGGGGTGCGGGGACGTAGCATCGGCGATAGGATTCGGTGCATCGCCGTCTTCGCTCGACGAGGGAGTGCCCAAGAAGAACACGCCGTCCTTCGAGACGAGGCGTCGACCCGTTCGCTTCTCGAAATAATACACGAAAACGGATTTCGCGACGGCAACGGCGGGAATAGATGCCAGCATGCCCACAAGCGAGCCTGAAAGCCCGCCCATTGCACCGCCAAGCGCCGAGCCCGCCATGAGGGCGATGAGCGTAAGCGCCGGGTGGATGTCGACCGAGTCGGACATGATCTTAGGCGAGATGAACGTGTAGACGAACTGCTGGATCACGATGGTGCCGATGATGGCGATGACGGCGACGAGCGGGCTTACGAAGATGCCGACGATCGCAGCGAGACCGCCGCCCAGCCAGGGGCCGATGATCGGGATGATGTTTAAGATGCCCGTGATGCCGCCCAAGGCCATCGAGTTGGGGATGCCGAGCACGGCGAAGAGGACTCCACAGGCCACGCCGATGATCGCGCACTGAAGAAGCGTTCCCTTGATGTAGCCGCCCATCACGCGCGTGAACGTGATGTGGAGCATCTCGAGGTCCTCGGCATGCGCGTCACCCACGAGGCGCTTGCATTCGCGCCCGAGCTGGGGCAGCTGCATGAGGATCCAGAAGGCGACCACGAGCGCGAAGCCGATGGCCATAAGCGCGTTGGCGAGCCCCGTGCCGAACGCGATGGCGCCCGAGGCGCTGTTCTTCGCGAAGTCGCCCGCCCACTCCATGGCGGAGGCCTGCACGTCGGTGACGAATGCGCGGACGGACTCGTCCTCGAGCATGTAGGCGTAGCGCGCGTACATGTCGTTTGCCCAGTCGGAGATGCCCTGCACGTAGACGGGGACGTTCTCGATCAAGTTCGCGAACTGGGTGTTCATGCCGACGCCAGGCGAGAACAAAAGGAACGCTACAAGCGCCAGCACCGCGAACATGATCACGTAGCCAATGGCCGTGCCCACCGTTCGGTTGATGCCGATTTCCTCGAGCTTGTTCACCGTGCCGCGCAGGACGAACACGATGATGGTCGTCCAGATAACGATGGCGACGGGCACTGAGAGAATGTTCAATAGCTGCACGACGACCCAGGTGAGCGCGATGGCGCCCACGATGGTCCAAACGTTTAAGAAACGCCTGCGAGCCTTGTCCGTCTTATCCGATTGCTTGTTCTGCGCCACGTCGCTCAAAGCCTATTCCTCCGAAGACGCCGTTTTCTCGGCATCAGATGAGGCGGTGGCACCCGTTTCCGGGGCATAGGTGAAGTATTTGCTCTCGTCGGAAGAGGCGGGCTCGACTACGGGCGCGGGCTCGGATTCAGGCTGTACGGCGGCTGCGGCTGCGGAAGCGGCTGCAGCGGTTGCGGAAGCCTCCTCGCTAGACGCCTTGCCAGCAACTCGGCCTTTGCCGGCAGCAACCGCGGCAGCTGCGGCATCGGCGGTCGCATCGACGAAATCGCTGACGGGATTAGGCTCGTCAGGTGCGCCCTGCCCTAAGGCAACAGACTCGTCGGACGCCTTTTTCGGCGTGAACTTCCGGCGGACCTTCTTGGTGACGGAGTTGACGAGCTCGAGGGGCGCATTGGTCACCGTATCGACCGCGTTCACGGCACTCGATGCCGAGCTGGTGATTTCCCCCACGTCCTCGAGAATCTGATCGAGGCGCATGACTTCCAGATTCGCGGCGTCGACCGTGAGGGACACGCGATCGACCAGGGGATCGATTTTGTCGCACACAGGCTCAAGCGATGCCGTAATCTTCTCCACGTGCTCGAGCGTGGGCTCGAGTTGCTTCTGCACGCTCGTCACCGTTTCGCGAGTCTTGCGAATCGTCATGACAAGCTCGATGACAAACCACACCAAAACGATGCCGACCAGCACATATACCACCGGCAAAGCAACGTTTATCACGCTGAAGAAATCCATCCGCGCCTCCTTTGTTCCGAAGCCTTAACTATAGCACTTCGCCCGTTCCATCAGGCTCTTTCCGTGGCGTTTTCACCTGCTGTTCATAGGCTTCGGGCGCAGGTTGATTTGTAAGTTCATCCGAACACTTAGGTTTCGTTCTCGAACTCAGCCGGACATGTCCGGCTGAGTTCGAGAA
>NZ_CAKUAL010000115.1 GCF_934636505.1 uncultured Ellagibacter sp. | reverse complement strand
CGGCTTCCCCGTAAGCTCGTTTGAGAGCCCAAGCGACGTGCGGTTGGAAAGCGGCTCGTCGTCAAGCGAGTATTCCAGGCCGCGCTCGATGACGCCGCGCGCCGTGTCGTTCGCCGAGAACACCGACACCACGCCCGCATCAAGCCCCTCGGGCAGCTCGAAGACGTCGGGCCCTGTGACGCAGCGCACCGCGAAGTCGTCCCCTACCCCCGTGACGTAGATGCCCCGCTCAGAGTAGCGCGCGAACAGCTGCAGGTTCGCGATCGTGTGGTCGAGGCGCTTTGCGAGCGCACCGTAGACGAAGAGCTCCTGGTTGTCCCAGAAGACGGCTTTCTCCATAGCGAGCTCCATGTCGCTTTTGTCCTTCTTCACCGGATGACGCGACACGCGACGGCACCGGGGCACGTAGCCAAGGGAGTCGAAGTCGCCAATCGCCATATCGGCTTCGCGCCCGATTGCCTCGAGGGAGGCAAACCCAGCATCGACTGCAATTACGAAATCGAAGGCGCCTGCGGCGTCCATCGCCTTGAAATGCTCGGCGTTGAAGTCGACCGCACCGACAAGCGCACAGGTTCCCATGGTTGATTTGTCCTTTCCGTCACTTTGAGCATGCTCGTGGTACACTATTATACGCGAGTGGGCCTGACGGTCGCGCGCCGCAAGGCGTGAGGAAAGTCCGGGCTCCAAAGGGCAAGATGCCAGCTAACGGCTGGGCGGGGCGACCCGACGGATTAGTGCCACAGAAAAGAAGACTCCCTCTTTTGAGGGAAAAGCTGAAACGGTGCGGTAAAAGCGCACCAGCGCGTCGGCAACGGCGTGGCTTGGTAAACCCCATCTGGAGCAAGCGCAAATAGGAACGCGATACGGTGCCCTTCCGTGCGCTCGGGTTGCGTGCTTGAGACGCGTGGCGACACGCGTTCGAGATAAATGGCCGTCCCAACGACAGAACCCGGCTTATCGACCCACTCGCACTTTGAGGCACAAAGCCCGCATCAGGGCATGAAAAAGGGGCAGTTCGCTTTCGAACTGCCCCTTTCGCGTTTCTTGGAAGATTCCCCTAGTCGAGCTCGTCGAAGGAGAAGTCGTCGTCGGCGTCACCGAAGCCCGAAAGGTCCTTCTCCACCGCGGAGGGCATGGGGGTTGCCGCCGCCACGGCGACGTTGCCCGTCTGGGGCGTGGAGTACGCCACAGGCTCGGCGTTCATGGGAACCTGGACCTGCGCCGTCGCATCGGTGGTGTCGGCGTAGTGCGCCGCAGCGACGGAAGCCTGAGAGCCGCCGCCGATCTCGGCGAGCTTGCGAGAAGCGTCGTT
Source organism: uncultured Ellagibacter sp. (assembly GCF_934636505.1). Lineage (GTDB taxonomy): Bacteria > Actinomycetota > Coriobacteriia > Coriobacteriales > Eggerthellaceae > Ellagibacter. The sequence continues at coordinate 1,922 of NZ_CAKUAL010000115.1, read as the reverse complement.
GATGAAGTCGGTGAGAAGTTCCTGATACTCCTCGCGCGCGTCCTCGCGATCGTCCTCGAGCTTGCGAATGGCATCGATGACGTCCTGCTTGTCGTTGTTGGCGCGATCGATGATGCGCTGAGCCTCGTCCTTCGCGTCCTGAATGGTCTCGGCCGCGGTGTTGTTGGCCTTCGCGAGAATCTCGTCAGCGGAGCGCTGCGCGATAATGAGCGCCTGCGCGATGGCGTTGCCGTCGGCCTGCTTCTCTTCAAGCTGCGACTCGAGCTCGCGAATGCGTGCGTTTGCCTCGTCGAGTTCCTGCGAGAAGTCCTGAGCAGGCGCAGGTGCCGGCGCGGCGACAGGAGCTTCCTCAATCGGCTTGGCCGGCGTGTCGAACCCGTCGAAGCGCGAATCGTTCAATTGATCCTGCAGGTCGGCGATCTGGTTGTTGAGATTATCGATCTCATCGGCGACATGCTCGAGAAACACATCGACTTCGTCGACGTCGTATCCCTTGCGGTCAATCGAGAAACTTTGGTTGTGGATTTCAGCCGAGGTGATAGCCATTTATCTTCCCTTCGCCAGCAAAGCCTGCATCTTTACAGCAAGCCTATCAGCAGTCTTACACCAAATTGTAATACAAGCAACGCAACGATTGGACTCACGTCCACCATTCCTCCAATCGGGGGAATGAACTTCTTGAAAAGGTTGAGGTACGGATCGCAGATCTTGCCGAGGACCGTGTTGATGTCGGCAAGGATGCCGCGATCAGTCGGGAACCAGGACAGCATGACATACACGAAGATGAGCATCGAGTACACGTCGGACAGCGATACGATCAGGTATTTCAGGCTCAGCACGAGATAGCCTCCCCAGCTGCGCGTTTCACGCTCGAGATGTTCACCACGTTATAGCACTCCCTGGTTTCGGAGCGCGAGCTTCTCCGCGTCGGTTAAGGCGTCGCCCTTCGTGATCGCGAAGACTTTGTCCCCGACGCATTCCACCCCCGCATCGAGCGCACTCGAGACGCCGAAGGAGAAATCAAGGATGCGCTTGGAAAGCGAGTCGGGCGTGTTGCGAAGCGCGAGGATAACCGCATCGCCGCCTTTAAGAGCCCGGGCGATTTTCTCGACCTCGCCGTAGCTCGCCGGCTTGAGCACCGTGCACGAGCGCTTTGCCACATAGCGCGCGCCCTGCGCCTGGGCGTAGGCGGACTGGGGGTCGTAAGCGGAGCTCGCCTGTACCGAAGCCTTCCGCGCAGTTTCGCTCATTGCCGCGGCGGCGCTTGATTGCGCGGGCTGGCGCGTGAAGGCGCCGAGAGAGCCTTCCGCGGACGCACTCGTCGCACCGGACGTGACGCCCATGTGCGAGGACGGGGTCGTGGTCGCGGCATGCTTGCCCGTCGGCTTCGCCTCGCCCGCCGTCGGCTCGAACAGCGAGTTCAGCCCTTCGGAGCGGGTCGGACGCGAAGCGGCTGCCGCAACGGCGGCCGAGCCCTCTGGCGTCATCGTCGGAGGCAGCGAGCTGTCGACAGTGGTGCGCTCGCCGCGATACGGGGTATGCGCTGTCGTCATGCGGCGCGCAGCAGACGAGGAGGTACTCGATGAGCCCTCCCCGCGCGAGTGCGCACGCACGTCGTTGATTGATACCAGATTCGAGATGGTGGAATTCGAGCGAGCACTGCGGGTCGTTACCGGGGCGTAAGGATCATAGTCGTTTTCGGAGTCGTCCGCGTATTCAGCGTATTCCGAGTAATCATCATCGTAGTCGCCGTAGTCATCGTCGTAGTCGTCGTACCGGTCGTTCGAGCGACCGCGCACGGCACCGCCGCCGAAACCGAGTTTCGATTTGAGTTCGTCCAACATGCCTTAACTCCGTTTCCTTTCTTCCTGGCAGCTCCAGTTGTGGGTTGTCGTGCATCGTTTACAAGCCGCGTTGCGTGC
>NZ_CAKUAL010000114.1 GCF_934636505.1 uncultured Ellagibacter sp. | reverse complement strand
CAGTCGAGCGCGTCGCCCTGTGGGCCTGCGATCTGGCCGCGCGCACGCCTTCTGACGCCATGTCCTGGCAGTGCGCCTTTTTGGTGATGTCGCTTTCCCGGGCGGTTGAGGAGGGCTCCTTGCCGACGCGTTTCTTACCCGCCGCAGAGACGCTCGCAGCGGCGCGCGCCATAGAGGCCGCCCGATTCACCGAATGTGCAGCTCACAGGCGCGATTCGCTTCGTGAGGAGCGCGCTCGGGCCGAACGTGAGCGCTCCTCGCGTGACCGTTATGCTGCACGCCCGATCCGCCCGGAGGCGCCGGGCGTGCCTGAAAGCTCGGCGCCGATCCTCTACGTGCGGCTCCTCGGCGGGCTCGATGTGCGCATCGGCGAGCAGCAAGTCGACATGCAGGCGTTCAGTAGGCAGAAAACGAAGACGCTCCTCGCGCTTCTCGTGCTCGCCCGTGGCCGCGAGCTCTCCCGCGAGCGCCTGCTGGAGACGCTTTGGCCCGACAGCCCCCATGGCTGCGCGATCAAGAACTTCTACTCGGTGTGGAGCCAGCTCAAGCGGGGGCTCGACTACGAGGGCACGTGCCCTTATCTCCTTCGCGACCAGGGCGGTGTCCGTCTTGACGCACGGCTTCTGCGAAGCGACGTCGCCGAGCTCGATTCCATTTGCCGCGCCCTAAGCTTCGGCGAGATCGACCTCGATCGTTGGCGGGACCACCTCGAGGCGATCGACGGGTCGTATTCGGGAGACCTTCTACCGAGCGAAAACGGCAACGACGACATCGTCGCTGCTCGCAGGCGCCTCCGCATCAACCTCGTCGATTCCCTCGTGTGCGCGTCGGGGCGGCTTCTGGAATCAGGCGAGCCCCGCGCGGCGCTGTGGTTCGCGCGCGAGGCGGCAGGCCGTGACCGCTCTCGCGAGGACGCGTGCGCCGCGCTCATGGAGGCGCAGCTCGGTGCCGGCCAGCGCGCCGCCGCGATCGATACCTACCTTTCGTGCCGAAGGTATCTTGCCGAAGAGCTCGGCATCGACCCGTCGCCTTCGATCGTCGCCTTGTACCGCAGCGCGGTCGAGGCCGAGGAGGCGCTCGAGTAGTCGATTCGCGATATTTCCCCATAACAGCATCATTTTTAAGCGAGAATCATAGCATCTGGTCGTGTAGTGGATTTCCCAGGCCCATGCAAGCCTTATGCTAGAGTACAGGAGGTTGCGCGCCGTGCTCTTGCGCGGTGCTCACAAACATAGGGCTCTTACGAAAGACGGCATACATGGGTTTCTTATCGAAGCTTCTCACGATGGGCGAGGGCAAGCAGCTCAAGCGTTACCAGGCCATCGTCGATACCATCAACGGCCTTGAGGCCTCAATCAAACCGAAAACCGACGCCGAGCTGCGCGCGTTCTCCGACTCTCTGCGTGAGCGCGCGGCTGCGGGCGAGGACATGGCGGCCCTTCTTCCCGAGGCGTTCGCCGCGGTGCGCGAGGCATCGGTGCGCACGACGGGGCTGCGCCACTTCGACGTGCAGCTCATCGGCGGCATGGCTCTAAACGATGGGCAGATTGCCGAGATGAAGACGGGCGAAGGCAAGACGCTCGTGTCCACCCTTGCGGGCTATCTGAACGCGCTTTCGGGCGACAACGTCCATATCGTCACCGTGAACGATTACCTCGCCCGCCGCGACTCCGAGTGGATGGGCCAGATCTACCGCTTCCTCGGCATGGAGGTCGGCCTGATCCAAAACGGCATGCGCCCCGCGCAGAAGATTCCCGCCTACAAGGCCGACGTCACCTACGGCACGAACTCTGAGTTCGGCTTCGATTATCTGCGCGACAACATGGTCACGAGGGCTTCCGCCCGCGTGCAGCGCGGCCACCACTTCGCCGTCGTCGACGAGGTCGACTCCATCCTCATCGACGAGGCGCGAACGCCGCTCATCATCTCGGGCGCGGGCACGCGCGCGGCCGACACCTACAACAAGTTCGCCCGCGTCATGCCGCACCTCGTGCTCGACGAGGACTTCGAGATGGACGAGGCCAAAAAGACGATTAACGCCACCGAGGTCGGCCTTGAGAAGATCGAGTCCGCGCTCGGCATCGACGACATCTACGCCGATCCGTCCGGCCTGCTCGCGAACCACTTGCAGCAAGCCTTAAAGGCGCAGTTCCTCTTCCATCGCGACGTCGATTACGTCGTCGTCGGCGGGGAAGTGAAGATCGTCGACGAGTTCACGGGCCGCATCATGGAGGGCCGCCGCTACTCCGAGGGCCTCCATCAGGCGCTCGAGGCGAAAGAGCATGTGCTCGTGCGCGAGGAGAACCAGACGCTCGCGACCATCACGCTGCAGAACTACTTCCGCCTCTACGAGAAGCTCTCGGGCATGACCGGTACCGCCATGACCGAGGACAAGGAGTTCCGCGAGATCTACAAGCTGCCGGTCGTCGCCATCCCGCCGAACAGGCCCGTCGCCCGTATCGACGAGAACGACCTGGTCTATCGCACGATCGACGCGAAGTTCAACGCCGTCGCCGACGACGTGGCCGCGCGCCACGAGGCGGGCCAACCTTGTCTGATCGGCACGGTCTCGATCGAGAGCTCCGAGCGCCTGTCCCGTCTTCTGGACAAGCGCGGCATCAAGCACGAGACCTTGAACGCGAAGAACCACGAGCGCGAGGCGCACATCATCGCGCAGGCCGGCCGCGTGGGCGCGGTGACCATCGCGACCAACATGGCAGGCCGCGGCACGGACATCCTGCTCGGCGGCAACCCCGACGTGCTCGCCGAGGACGTGCTGCGCGAGTGGGGCTTCGATCCCTCGCGCCATATCGACGACGAGCCCGTCGAGGGCGAGGAGGTCCCCGAGAATGCAGCCCCCGCGCCGTCGGACGAGAAGCGCGACGAGGCGCTTGTTCGTGCGCGCACCATCTGCAAGCAGGAAAACGAGGAGGTGCTCGCAGCGGGCGGCCTGTGCGTCATCGGCACCGAGCGCCACGAGTCGCGCCGTATCGACAACCAGCTGCGCGGCCGTGCGGGACGTCAGGGCGACCCGGGCACGACGCAGTTCTACCTCTCGCTCGAAGACGACCTCATGCGCCTGTTCGGCGGCAACCGCATGGATTCCATCTCCAGCATGATGGAGAAGACGAACATGCCCGATGATCAGCCCATTCAGGCGTCCATGGTGTCGAAGGCGATCGAGAGCGCGCAGCGTCAGGTCGAGACGATGCACTTTGCCGCGCGTAAGAACGTCCTCGAATACGACGACGTCATGAACCTGCAGCGCAAGGTGATCTACGAGGAGCGCAACT
>NZ_CAKUAL010000113.1 GCF_934636505.1 uncultured Ellagibacter sp. | reverse complement strand
AGCAGCCATTTCGGCAGGAACCGCTGCTCTTTGGACAGCAGGTTGCGGATGCCGATGAACACGATGATCGCCCCGTAGATGCGCAGGAGCACCGGCAGGGGAAGCACCGTGTCAAGCCAGATCCCAAGCGCCAGGAAAGGAAGCATGCCGCAGGTCATTTTGACGAGCTCGCGCCAGTTGATGTACTTGAAGTTGAGTACGGCGAGCATGCCGCACGCAAAAAAGCCCATGGCGTTCAGGACGGCAACGGAACTCGAAAGCCCCATCACGTGCGTGCCGACGGGCATCGCAAAGATGTTCCCGGCGAACCCCGTGACCGCTTGTATCGTATAGGCAACAAAGAACGCTGCTGCGAAAAGCACTTTCTCCATGTATGTTAAAATCCTTTGAAACTTCTCGGGCCTGCGACGGAAATGTCCTACATTTCCGTTGAGCAAGGCAATTGTGCTCATGGCATGCATGGGCGACGCCTAGGGTAGCGCATTGTCCGAACGCCTGATGTTAACAAATATGAACTATGCGCCAAACGCTGAGAAAAGCAGGGAATATGGCAGGTTTCAACATAACCGTGGCCGGTGATTCGGCCATCAACCTCGAGTTCGGCAACGTCATCTCGGAGAAAACGAACGGCATCATCCGCGCCGCCGCGCAAACGCTCGAGGCGGACCCGATCAACGGCGTGATCGAGCTCGTCCCCACGTTCTGCTCGCTCATGGTGGTCTACAACCCGTGCGTCGTCGGATACGACGAGCTCACCAGCCAAGTTCGCGGAAAGCTGCGCGGCCTCGTGGCAACCACGGGCGGCATCCACCGCGTGGTGAAAATCCCCGTCTGCTATGGGGGCGACTTCGGCCCCGACCTGTCCGACGTCGCCGAGCATGCGGGGATGAGCGCCGATGAGGTCATCGCGATCCACTCGGGACACGACTACCTCATCGACATGCTCGGCTTCCTGCCGGGCTTCGCCTACCTGGGCGGACTCGACGAACGTCTGCACACGCCGCGCCTGGCCACCCCGCGTACGCGCATCGAACCGGGCGCCGTGGGAATCGGCGGCGCGCAAACGGGCATCTACCCGCTCGCCTCGCCCGGCGGCTGGCGCATCATCGGCCGCACCCCCGTGCGCCCCTACGACCCCGACCGCGAGTCGCCCATCCTGTACGCCGCAGGCGACTACCTGCGCTTCGTTCCCATCACAGCGCAGGAGTTCAGCCTGATAGAAACCCAGGTGGAAGCAGGAACCTACGAATGCGAGATCGTCAAGGGAAAAGCAACCACCCCCGTCCAGGCTGGCACCGCCGGCGAGCGGAGCGAAGGCTGCGCAGCTTCTGAGCGGAGTTCCGCCGACGGCGCGATCGCCGTCCCGCAGGTCGAAAGCAACAACGACCAGGCGGCGGACTCGGCCGCATGGAGCGAAGGCTGCGAAGCTTCTGAGCGGAGTTCCGCCGACGGCGCGATCGCCGCGCCGCAGGTCGATGTCGTCCCGCAAGCCAAGCAAGAAGAGGAAGACGAGGACGCGCTATGGGTGTAACCGTCAACAAGCCCGGCATCTGCACCACCGTTCAAGATCTCGGCCGGCGGGGATACCTCGGCAGCGGATTCTCGCCCTCGGGCGTGATGGACAAGCGCGCGGCGCGCATCGCGAACCTGCTCGTCGACAACGACGAGAACGCGCCCGTCCTCGAGTTCTGCCTGGCGGGACCCACGCTGCGCTTCACCACCAACACATGCATCGCGCTCACGGGCGGCAACTTCTCACCCACCGTGGACGGCGCCGCCATCCCGATGTACGCCGCAATCATGGTGCATCGAGGGTCGGTGCTCGAGTTCGGCGCGCCGAAAACCGGTGTCTACGGATATCTCGCCATCGCGGGCGGATCGATCGCGGTCCCCAAGGTCATGGGCAGCGCCTCGACCAACCTGAAGTGCGGCATCGGAGGCTGGGAAGGACGCGCGCTGTCGGCGGGCGACTACCTGCCCTTCGTCACCAAGAACGTCGAATTCCTGGACAATCTAGGCTCGCACGCGCTCAAAGACGACGAATTCTACGATTTCTCGTCGGACGAAATTGTGCTGCGCGTGGTGCCGGGGCCGCAGGAGGGCATGTTCACCGAGCAGGGCGTAAACACGTTCTACGGCGAAACGTACACCACCACCGCGAAATGCGACCGCATGGGATTTCGCCTCGAGGGTCCCGAAATCGAGACAGTCAACGGGTCGGACATCATCTCCGATGGCATCGCGCTCGGCGCTGTGCAGGTCCCCAATCATGGACGCCCGATCATCATGCTCGCCGACCGCCAAACCACGGGCGGCTACGCCAAAATCGGCACCGTAGCCTCGGTCGATATACCCAAACTCGTACAATGCAAGCCGGGGCGGGCGATTCGCTTCGAGGAGATAAGCGTGCAAGAGGCGCAAGCCGCATGCCGCAAGGAGGCGCAGGAGATGCGCTCGCTCGCGAAAGTGGTGAAGCGCCCCTGCTATGGAGGGGTTTCGCCGCGAAGGACCGCGCGGCGCCTCACTCCGATTTTGGAGGCTCAAGCCAAGAAAAGCGCTGGAAACAAGCTTTGGATAGAATTTGAAGACGGACATAACGCCGCACACGCCGGCGATCGGGCATAGGAGGAGCAAAATGGGCAAGGCAAACGACGAGAAGAAGCAGGTCAACATGGATGAATCGACCGCCGCGCGCGAGGAGAGGGACCGCGACATCCGCGCCCTCATGGCGCTCATGGAAGAGGGCGACCTCTCGGCGCTGCGATTCGACGACGGCAACGTGAAAATCGAGCTCGAGCGCAACCACGGCCCTCTCTCGCAAACCGCGCTGCCGCTCATGGCGGAACGCGTGGGCAGGCTGCTCGACGCCCGAAGCGAGCACGGCGACGTAACCGCAGGCGCCCAAAGCGTGCCCGTCGCCGGCAACGACAGCTCGGTCACGCTGGTGAAAAGCCCACTCGTGGGCACGTTCTACGTTTCCCCCTCTCCTGATGAGGAGCCGTTCGTGAAGGTGGGCCAGGAAGTGCTCACCGGCCAGACACTCGCCATCGTGGAAGCCATGAAGATGATGAACGAGATCACCGCCCCCGCGCCCGGCATCGTGACCGAGGTGCTCGCGGCGAACGGCTCGCAAGTCGAGTACGACCAGGTGCTCTTCCGCATCGCCACCCAGGCGAGCGCGTAAGGGGCAACCATGTTCGAGAAGGTTCTCATCGCAAACCGTGGCGAAATCGCCGTGCGCGTGATCCGCGCCTGCCGCGCCATGGGAATCAAGACCGTCGCCGTGTACTCCACGGC
>NZ_CAKUAL010000112.1 GCF_934636505.1 uncultured Ellagibacter sp. | reverse complement strand
CGTCGTGCCCCTCGACCCGCATATCCCCTACGACATCTTCACCCAGCTCTCCGAGGCCCCCGATGTGGAAGACGGCGCGATTGTCCGCGTTCGTATCGCGCAGTTCCCCTCCCGCAATTCAGCGGCGACGGGGCATATCGAGGAAGTGCTCGAACATGTCGACGGGCTCGACGAGGGGGTTGATGCCGTCGTTGTCCGCCATAAGTTCGAGACGGCGTTCTCCGACGCTGCGCTCGCGGAGGCACGTGGTGCCTCGATTGACGAGGTCGGGGCGCTCGCGTCGGGCTATCGCGACTTGCGCGAGCGTTTTGTGTTTACCATCGACCCTGATGACGCGCGAGATTTCGATGACGCGCTCTCCATCGAGCAGGTGAAAGACCAGGGCCGCTCGCTCTGGCGCGTCGGCGTGCACATCGCCGATGTCTCGCATTACGTGGAATGGGGGAGCGCGCTCGATCTGGCCGCGCGGCGCCGTGCCACGAGCGTGTATTTGGTCGATCGGGTGATCCCGATGATTCCCGAGGAGCTCTCGTGCGGGCTGTGCTCGCTCGCCCCGGGCGAGGTTCGCCGCTCCATGACGGTCGATTTGTATGTCGGTGAGCGGGCACAGCTTGTGCGCTACGAGATCTACCCTGCGATTATCTGCTCGAACGCACGCCTGACATACGGTGAGGCATTCGAAATGCTCGAAGGGGAAGGCGAACCTGTGACATTTGAGGGCGGGAAGCATACTCCGTGCTCAGACAGTCCTGCTCGCGCAAACAGCCCACTGGGCTGTTTGGCTCGTGCGGAACTGCGCGCGGAGCATACCCCACGCCCTCAGGGGCCTCAGGGAAGCCGTTGCGATAATGCGAGCGAGTTTGAGCCAGCAGCAATCCCCGAGAATGCGGGGCGTGCTCCGCGCGCAGTTCCGCAGCGAAGCGAGGACTGTTTGAGCACGGAGCACGCCCCGCATTCTCGGGAACAACGGGAGACCCTCATTCAACCTCGTCTTCGCCAGCTGTCGCTCCTCGCCTCGCTTCGACATGCGCAGCGCGAGTGCAAGGGCGGCATCGACTTCGACCAGCCCGAGGCACGCGTCAAGCTCGATGAGGCGGGAAAGCCGCAGGGCGTGGAGCTTCGCCGGAAGAACACCGCGACGTCGCTTGTCGAGGAGATGATGATCTGGGCAAACGAGGTCGTCGCCGAGCATCTTTCCCGGGCGAAGTTCCCCTGTGTCTACCGCGTTCACGAGGCGCCCGACCTAGAGGGGCTTGCGCAGCTCGTTCCCATCTTCGAGGAGTTCCCCTGGTTCGAAAAGATCGATCCCGTGGGATTTTTCACGGGGAGCCAGCACGCGCTCCAGCAGGCGGTTTCCGCATCGCGCGGGCGCGCCGAGGGCGAGCTTGTGTCGTCGCTCGTGCTGCGCTCGATGAAGCGCGCGGTCTATCGCGAGAAGAACTGCGGCCACTATGGGCTTGCGAGTGCGACGTACTGCCATTTTACAAGCCCCATCAGGCGCTATCCCGACCTTATGGTGCACCGCATGCTGAAAGCCGAGCTCTTCGGGCGCCCCGAGAAGTTCGACCAGATGACGACGAACCTCGGCTGGATCTGCGAGCACTCGTCGGGGATGGAGCGCGAGGCGGACGACGCGCAGCGCGAGTCCGAGGAGCTCAAGTTGGCGGAGTACCTGCAGCGGTTCGTGGGACAGTCGTTTTCCGCCATCGTGTCAGGCGTCTCACAGGGCGGCCTGTACGCGCGGCTCGAGAACACGGCGGAGGGCTTCATCCCTGTTCGCACGCTTGGCGACGACTATTTCAGCTTTGACGCGGCGCGCTACACGCTCACGGGCGAGGAAACGGGCGCGCGCTACCGGCTCGGGCAGCGCATAGCCGTGGTCCTCTTCGCGGTCGATCCCCGCGTTCCCCAAATCGACCTGCGGCTTGCGCAGGGTTCAAAGCGATAGACCAGGGCGTCCAAAGCGGCGCCCTTCTTCTTTCCCGCGATGCCGGCAAGCATGCTCTTGCGAAGGCCTCGCCTGCGCCCTGCTTATCACAGCGCATCTCGGGAAGATATTCCTCACTCATTGCTATTTCCCGAAGTTTTTTCTTGCGGTCTCTCGTAAAACAATGCAAAATAGCAATTGCAATCGCAAGTGGACTCCAAACACGAGGACTCCCAGCAAGGAGCTTCCCAAAAAGGAGGTGATGACGTGGCGAGGGGGAAACAGGCCAACGGCCTTTTGACCCAACAGAAAGTGCTGCGCGCGGCAGTGGCGCTCTTTCTGGAGAAAGGCTACGCCAAGACCACAACCGCCGAGATCGCCGCAGCGGCGGGAATCAGGCAGAGCTCTTTCTTCCATGTCTTCCCCAGCAAAGAAGCGCTTCTTCTCGAATTGGTGCGCCGCATGTTCGGCGGGCAGTTCGACCTGGCCGAACAGCATAACAACGGACAAGAACCGATATTCATGTACGCGGTGGAGACGGCGTTGCAGCTGCATATCGCGGAGCTGACCGAGCCCTTGCGCGAGCTCTATGTTATGGCCTATACGCTGCCGACGACGTCGGATTATCTTTATCGCACCACGTCAAAGCGGCTGCAGGTCATCTTCACGGACTATCTGCCCGACGCGCAGCCCAAGGATTTCTTCGAGATGGAAATCGCGTCCGGGAGCATCATGCGCGGCTTCATGTCCGTGCCGTGCGACCCGTATTTCACGGTGGAAGCCAAGATCCGGCGCTTTCTCGACTGCTCGCTCAAGCTCTACGACGTGTCCGAGGCGAAGCGCGAATGCATCATCGAAGCGATTCTCCGCATGGATTTGCATTCTATGGCGGAAGGCATCATCCAGAAAACCATCCAGCAGGCTGAAGCGGGGTTCGAAGCGCTTATAGCCGAAACCGAGTAACGCCCCGCCGAGGACGGCTCGGCCAGATCGTCAGACATGACCACGTTCGTCATTCATGAGAAAGGTTCGCCCATGAAGAAGAAAACCCTGATCATGTTCCTCACATCGATACTCTGTATCGCGCTGCTGCCGGCGATTGCCCACGCGGCGACCCCAGATGTTTGGGACGGTAGCGTCGTCTCGAGCCTTACGGGCGGCGGAAAAAGCGAGGACGACCCGTACCTCATATCCACGGGCGCGGAGCTCAAGCTGCTGGCGGATAACTCTCGTGCGGCGGGGCTTGGCAGCTGCTATGTGAAGCTCACGAACGACATCGTCTTGAACGACGGCACGTTCGACAAGAGCGGCGCGTTCTCGAAACGGGGGGCTACGACAACATCGCAGCCTAACGAATGGCTCCCGATGGGCGAGGCAAGCTGGCACATCGACGGTAATGGCCATTCGATTTCGGGCATGTATATCAAGTGCAACGAAGAGAAGGTTGGCTTGATTAGTAGGATTTCAGGTCGCGGATATATTCGGA
>NZ_CAKUAL010000111.1 GCF_934636505.1 uncultured Ellagibacter sp. | reverse complement strand
CCTTCCGTCCGCGGCGCAAGGAGATATATTACGCGACCTCTCGCCTGCCGTCAAGAACTTTTTTCAAAAAGTTTTGAACGGTTTTGAAAGCTTCGAAAAGCCCTCGCGATGGCTCGCGACTGCACCCTCCTTGCAAATGCAGCTTGTGTATACTACCGAGTGTTCCACGATGATGCAAGCCCTTTTCTCAAAATAATGTAAGGAACTTTTACCGTGCCTGATAATAGCTGCTCTTTCCCTTCTCTTATAAGCGACGAAGCTTCGGGCGATCCTGTACAGCAGGTACCTGAGAACGCATTCTCCCACCTTCCCGAAGCGGCGATCCGTGTCGTCAGCATTCTTGAAGCGGGAGGCTTCGAGGCGTGGTTTGTGGGCGGGTTCGTTCGCGATGCGCTCCTCGGGCGCCCCTGCTCCGATATCGACATTGCCTCGAACGCTCCTTGGCAGCAAGCGCAGGCGCTCTTCGAAGCTGCAGGGTTTAAGACCCATGAAACCGGAGTCGCACACGGCACGCTCACCGTCCTTGTCGGCGACGACGCGTTCGAAGTGACCACCTACCGGCGCGACGGGGCCTACAGCGACTCGCGCCACCCAAGCTCCGTTGAGTTCGTTTCTTCTATCGAAGAGGACCTCGCGCGTCGCGATTTCACGATGAACGCCATTGCTTTCCACCCCCTCCGCGGACTGCTCGACCCTTACGGCGGCGTTGGCGACTTGCAGGCGAAAACGATACGCGCGGTGGGAGACCCAGCCAAGCGATTCTCCGAAGACGCCCTGAGGATCCTTCGGGCGTGCCGCTTCGCCGCGCAGCTCGGGTTCGACATCGAGGAGGAGACGCTTTTCGGCATGCTCTCCAACAAAGGAATCGTCTACCGGGTTTCCGCGGAGCGCGTCACCCATGAGCTCGATCGCCTTCTCACCGCGCCCTTCGCGGGAAGCGCTCTTGTGAAGTACGTCGACGTGCTTTCGTGCGTGCTGCCCGAGCTTGTCTCCATGAAGGGGTTCGAACAGCACACTCCTTACCATATTTACGATGTACTCGAGCATACGGCACATGTCGTCGACGGCGTGCCCGCCTATCGCCTCGTGCGTTGGGCGGCGCTCTTTCACGATATGGGGAAACCGGCCTGCTTCTTTTTCGGGGAAAACGGCGTGGGTCACTTCTATGGGCACGCGAACGTGAGCGTCATGCTCGCGCGCGGCGTCATGTCAAGGCTTAAGATGTCGCCGGCGTTCGCGAACCGCGTGCTCACGCTCGTGAAGCACCACGATGAGGTGGTCGAGCCGACTCCTCGCGCGGTGAAGCGTATGCTTGCGCGACTCGACGGGAATGTTGAGCTTTTTCACGCCCTTTGCGACTTGAAGCGCGGCGACGCGCGCGGGCAGGCCCCCCATTGCGCGGGCAGGATCGATGCCGCATACGAGCTTGAGAAGGTTCTTGCCGATATCCAGAAGGCGAACGAGGCGTTCACGCTGCAAAGCCTCGCCATCGATGGGCGCGACGTCATGGCATTGGGAATTCCCCACGGGCCGGAAGTCGGCAAGGCCCTCTCGCGGGCGCTCGATGCCGTCATCGATGAGAAGGTTCCCAACGAGAAGGGTGCGCTCCTCGACTACCTATCGAAGTAGCGGGGAAAAAGAAAAGGCCAGGGCAGAAAGCCCTGGCCTGTTGTTTCTTGGTAGCTCCGAAGGGATTCGAACCCTCGACCTCCGCCTTGAGAGGGCGGCGTCCTAAACCGCTAGACGACGGAGCCACATAAGCGCTTTGGAATCGTAATGGCTGGGGTGGAAGGAGTCGAACCCTCACATACGGCACCAGAAACCGCTGTCCTGCCATTAGACGACACCCCAACTTACTGCCGGTGCGTCTCTTGCTGTTCTGCAAGGCGCAAGCGCAGGAAAGTATATTACGCGCATTCCCCTATGCCGTCAAGCCTTTATTTCAACTTTTTTGAAAAATTTGAAAGGGAACGGCGATACACTACTCTTATCAGGGGTTTTGCCACATATGATCAAGCGGCCCGCTCCCCTTTCCCAGATCGAGGCCCGCCGAGAGTGCGCCCGTGAGGTATTCCTTGGCAGCCGCAACCGCGTCGGAAACGGATAACCCACAGGCAAGACCGCATGCAATGGCGGAAGAAAGCGTGCATCCCGTCCCGTGGGTGTTGCTCGTCGGAATCGCCTCATGGCGGAACCAGTGGACCTCGCCCGAACGGGTTGCGAGGACGTCGTTGGCGTCGTGGGCACCGTGCCCTCCCTTCACCAAGACGTTGACCCCAAGCGATCGGGCAAGGCTTACAGCCGCGCGCTCGCATGTTTCTTCGTCCGCCAACTCGCAACCGCAAAGGACCTGCGCCTCGGGAATGTTCGGGGTGATGACGCTCGCCCGGGGGAGGAGCTCCTCGATAAGCGCCGACACCGCGTCTTCGCCGATAAGGCGCGCGCCGCTCGTCGCCACCATGACGGGATCGACCACGATGTTTTCCGCATGCCACTTGTCGAGGCTAGCAGCAATCACGCGGATGATCTCAGCCGATGACACCATGCCGATTTTCACCGCATCGGGGCGGATGTCAGAGAAGACCGCGTCGATCTGCTCCGAGACGAACGCGGCGGGCACCTCGTGCACCCCCGTTACCCCGAGCGTGTTCTGCGCGGTGAGCGCGGTGATGACCGTCTCGGCGAACAGGTGATGCGCCGCTATCGTCTTGATGTCCGCCTGAATGCCCGCGCCGCCGCTTGAGTCCGATCCTGCTATGCTTACGACCGCCTTCATGCGCGCCCCCTACTTCTCGAGCAGCGCCACGACGTCGTCGGTCGAAAGAACGCAGGCGGCATAGCAGGTCTTGAAGTACTCAAGCCCCTCCTCCTGGTTCCCCACGAGAAACGTCGCCGTCGCGTCGCCTGCGACGATAAGGTTGTAGTTGTTGAAGTACGCGTCGGCGAGCGTATGGCGAACGCAGATGTTGGTGTCCATTCCCGTGCAGATAAGCGTGTCGACGGCGAGCTCGTCGAGCAGAAGGCGCAGTCCCGTCTGGAAAAACGCGCTGTAGCGGCGCTTCTCGATGGTGAAATCGCCCTCCTTGGGGTCAAGCAGCGGCGAGGTCTGCGCCTCGGGGGTGCCGGCGATGCCGTGATCGCCCCAGAGCAGCAGCTCGCGATCGAGACCGGGGATATGGGCGTCGTTCGTGAAGATGACGGGGACGCCTGCGCGCCGGGCAGCCGCCGCAATGCGGGCGGTGTTCTCAATTGCGGGCAGAAGCGTCTGCTCGAGCGGGGTTCCCGTCGGGTCGCCGAGCTCGTCGATCACGAGCAGGGCCGTCTTCTTCGCATCGAAGTTCGCGAGGTCGAACAGCTCGTTGTTGTTCTCGTCTCCAAGCATTGCGTCTCCCTTCGTCGTTTGCTATTCGTTGTCGAGATCGATGACCAGGCCATCCATAATCTTGTTCACCGTGCGAACCGCGCACATCTTGCCGCACATCGTGC
>NZ_CAKUAL010000110.1 GCF_934636505.1 uncultured Ellagibacter sp. | reverse complement strand
ATATCCGAAGCACCTTCCTTCGGGAAAGGCGCCGCACGACGCGACGCCTCCCATGCACAATCAACGTATCAAGACGATCCCGACAACGCGGTACGCCGCGAGAGAGCGCACCTCGGAGAAAACGTACGCCCGCGAAAAGATCGCGGCGGGCAAATTAGAAGCTTGCGTAGCGCTTCACCATCTCAGCCATCGAGGCGCGCCATGCGGTGCCGCCGGGCTCAAGGTCGGTGCCGTTAACGCCGGTGACGAGGCCCGTGTCCACTGCCCATCCCATTGCCTCGCGCGCATAGTCGCTCACCTCGTCCGCGCCGTTCTTCGAGTTCATAGCCGCACAATCGCTCGACGTATCGCGCCCGTCAACCACGCTCGCATAGCGGGCGAACAGCGTTGCCAGCTGCTCCCGCGTCACCGGGTCGTTCGGGCCGAAGAAATCGGTGCCGCTGTAGCCCGTCGAGACGCCGATCTCCTTCGCCCAGCAAAGCGCCTTATAGTAGTACTCGTTCGGGTCCGCATCGCTGAAAGGCTGCGAGATGCTCGAAGCGGGGCTTCCCGCCAGACGCCACAGAATGGTCGCCACCTGGGCTCGCGTGATCGTATCGTAGGGGCCAAAAAGGTTCGTGCCCGAATAATTCCCCATGATTTCGCGGATGACCACGTAGTCGAAGGCGCCGCTTTCGACAAACCAATCGTCGGCAGCCACGTCGCTGGAGTAGCCCACACGGTACATGAGGTTCACGTCGACGCGTCCGCCCTCGTCATCGGCGGGATAGTCGATGCCTTTCACGCGGCCGCCGCTCGAAAGCTGCCACATGCCGTACTCGCCGCCGTACTGGCATTGCGAGACGCCGTATTCCGCAACCCAGCGAACCCAGTTGTCGAACACGGGATCGGTCAGATAGTTCGTGAACCAGTTCCGGTTCGCGTAGATTCCCACGTCGTAGCCTGCAGCCTCAATCTTCTCGCTGAACGCACTCGCGATCTTCGCCAGCTCGGTCGGGTCGCCGCCCGTGGCATTGAGCTGGGAGTTGTCTTCCATGTCGAAGTACACCGGATAGCTTAGGTCATGCCCCGCAATCAGGCGAAGGACGTGGTCGGCCTCGCTTCTTGCCATGTCGGCGTTCTTGGCGTAGGAGTAGATGTAGACGCCGTACGGAATGCCCAGCCGCTCGCACTCGGAGACGTTGCGCAGCCAGTACTTATCGTCCTGGTTGGTAAGGTCGTTGCCGTAGCCCACACGGATGATGGCGAACTTCACGCCGTCGTTTTTCACAGCTTCCCAGTCTATCGTGCGGTTCCACTCGCTCACGTCGATGCCCTTGGAAATGGCGCCGGGGATGAGGCGCTGCGAGCCGGTCTGGCGGTTCACTGTTGCATAGCCGTTAGGGGTAAGCGTCGCGTCGAACTCGGTGTAGCTTTCGCTCGAGAGAAGGGAAATACCGTCCAAGCCGGGCACCGTCAAAAGCTGCCCGTCCGTGAAACGCCAGCTGTTGGCGTCGTCCGTCTGTGCGTCAACTTCTGCAGCAAGCGCACAACCAGGCGAAACAACGCATAGCGCGCAAACTGCCGCGAGGATAAGGGCGCTCAAGGCGCAGATACTCCGATGTCGCAAGATAGCCATGTTTATACTCCGAATCTTGTGCGTATCGTAAGGGAAGGCGGCATTCCGCTCACCTTCCCCTTGAGTATACGCGAGCACGCGCGCTGCGGACACATCGCACACGGCATCGGCACAACGGAGGTCCCCTGCGCCCCCGCACGACCCCTCGCAACGCGCATGCGCGCCGTCCACGCCCCCGCGCCCCTCGCCCCTGCGCGACGCGCCGCCCTCGCCCCCACGAGCGGCGCCACGCTCCCTGGCGCACCGCCGCTCGCGAGCAGTCGCACGACCGCTCGCGCGGGCAATCTGGGCTTTTCATGCGCATGCGGAAGACCCCGTCCAAAGCGCTATAAAATGATGAGTTGCGCCAAGGGCCCGACCCTCGGCGCACGCAATGCACCCGACCGTTGAGGACCCTATGGCTCAAACCGCATCGACCAAGGCCACGCTCAAGCGGAATTGGTTCACCATCACATCGCTTGTGTCGAAGGACTTCAAGCTCAAGTACCGCCGAAGCGTCCTGGGCGTTCTCTGGTCGGTCCTAAACCCCCTGCTCATGATGTGCGTGCTCGCCGCCGTGTTCACGAACGTCCTCAAGTTCGGCGACGACGTGCAAAACTTCCCCATGTACCTCATCTTGGGCAACGTGCTTTTCTCGCTCATGGCCGACTCGACGTCGTCTGCCATGGGTTCCATCCTCGAATCGGCGCCGCTCATCAAGAAGGTGCGCGTGTCGAAGATGATCTTCCCGCTGGAAAAGGTGCTCTTCACGCTCGTGAACTTCGCGATCTCGCTCATCGCGGTCGTCATCGTCATGCTCTTCTTCCGCATCCCGCCGACGGTGAACCTGCTCGCGATGCCCATTCTGCTCGTGTTCATGTTGCTCTTCTGCGCGGGGCTCGGCATGCTGCTCTCCTCGCTCGCCGTGTTCTTCCGCGACGTGTGCCACCTGTGGGGCGTCGTCATCACCGCATGGACCTACGCCACGCCGTTGTTCTACCCGGTGGGCCTTCTGCCCGACTGGATGCAGGCTGCCGAGGCGTTCAACCCGATGTACCACTACGTGTGCTATTTCCGCGACATCGCGATGTACAACACGGTGCCCGGCCTCACCGAGAACCTCATCTGCCTCGGCATGGCCGCGATCACCTTCGCCATCGGCTTCGCCGTGTTCAAGGCGACCGAGAAGAAGTTCATCCTCTACGTTTAGGCGGAACCTATGCCCGAGAACATCAACACCACCCCGCTCGGCGACATCGAGCGCGAGCTCGCCGCCGCAGTCGACGACCGGCCCGTCATGGTCGACGTGGACCGCGTGTCCATGGTCTTCAACATGGCATCTCAGCAGCTCAACAGCTTGAAGGAATACGCCATCGCCCTCGCGAAGCGCGAGCTTATGTTCAAGGAGTTCCGCGCGCTCGACGGCGTGTCGTTCACCGTCCGCAAGGGCGACGTGTTCGGCATCCTGGGCACGAACGGCTCGGGCAAGTCCACCATGCTCAAGATTATCGCCGGCGTGCTCGAGCCCACCGAGGGCACCTGCACCATCAACGGCAGCATCGCGCCTTTGATCGAGCTCGGCGCAGGCTTCGACATGGAACTCACCGCGCGCGAGAACATCTTCCTGAACGGCGCGCTTCTGGGCTATTCGAAGAAGTTCATCCAGCAGCATTTCGACGAGATCGTCGACTTCGCGGAGGTCGAAAAGTTCCTCGACATGCCGATGAAGAACTACTCGTCGGGCATGGTCGCGCGCATCGCGTTCGCCATCGCCACGGTCATCGTGCCCGAAATCCTCATCGTCGACGAGGTGCTCTCGGTCGGCGACTTCATGTTCCAGCAGAAATGCGAGCGCCGTATCACGCAGCTCATCAAGGAGCACGACGTCACCGTGCTCATCGTGTCGCACAACAACGACCAGATCGAGCGTTTGTGCAACAAGGCCATCTGGATCGAGAAGGGCCACACCCGCATGATGGGCTCGGCTGCCGACGTGTGCCGCGCCTACCGCG
>NZ_CAKUAL010000109.1 GCF_934636505.1 uncultured Ellagibacter sp. | reverse complement strand
GCTTCACTGGTTCGGTCACCTTGTTCTCCTTACAAGCTCCGGTTACCTTTTTACCCATGACGTCGGAAAACGTGACTTGCGAAGAAACATTTCGCGCACGTTTCCCTTCCGTTTCGAGCACTAATCAACTATACCAGTAGGTGCGGGGTGCAGACGCTCGTAGTAGCGCAATATCTCCTGAGCGGTCTCCTCGACGGCGCGGTTTTCAGTGTGAACGACGATGGCGCCGAGCCTGCGCATGAGCGCGCGCGCCGCTTCGAGGTCCTCATAGACATAGGTGGGGTCGGCGTAGCTGCTCGCGACGCCCACGGCATTGCCGAGCCTGCGGGTGCGGATGCCCACGAGCACCTCGGGCGTCGTCATGAGCCCGAACAGGTGCGTCGGGTCGACGTCGTAGATCTCGCGAGGAGGCTCAGTGTAGGGGTCGAGCGGAACGTTCGCCACCTTGTAACCCTGCTGGGACAGATAGATCGACGTCGGCGTCTTCGAAGAACGCGATACGCCGAGCAGGACGATGTCGGCCTGCGTGAGGTCTTGGGGGTTGCGGCCGTCGTCGTGGGCGATGGTGAACTCAATCGCCTCGATGCGGCGGAAGTAATGCTGGTCGGCCACGTGCAGACCACCGGGCTTCGAGGACGGCTCGAGGCCCGAGAGGTCTGAAATGGCATCGATGACCTGGGTCATCAGGTCAATTGCAATGATGTCGGGCTCGGAGGCTGCGAACTCGGCCAAGCGGGTGCGCAGCTCCTTGTCGACAATCGTGTAGCAGACGAGAATCTTAGGCGAGCCCTTGAGCTCGCGATGAAGCTGCATGTGGTCTTCGAGGAAACGCTTCACCTCGTCGAACTTGCGCACCTTCGGCAATACCTCGATGCAGGGGTTCGTCACCCCGAACTGCGCGGCGGCGGCGCGGGCCAAAGACTGCGCCGTCAATCCCACAGAGTCGCTGACGACGTGAATCGTCGGCAGGGGCGTCCTGTTCGTGTGCACAACGAAATCCATCTCTCGCCTGGCTTTTCCTGTTTAAGTGGGCTACTTTTGGGCCTTCTTCGCCATCAACCCGAAATCGGCGACGTCGGTGAACACGCCGACGAAACGGTTGAGCAGGCGCAGGCGGTTTTCGCGCAGCGACGCGTTCTCGTCCATGACCATGACGTCCTCGAAGAAGGCGTCGATCGGCTCTTTGAGGGCCGCAAGGGCGCTGCAGGCAGCGTCGAAGTCCTTGCAAGCGAGCGCGGAAGAGACCTTGTCCTCCCCTTCCTCGCATGCGCGAAGGAGCGCGAGCTCGGAGTCGCCGAGGATCGAGGTGTCGACCTCGCAGCCCAGCGCGGCGTCCGCAAGATTATGGGCGCGCGTGAAGGCGCCCGCGAGGGCCTCGTAGGTCTCGGGCTGCTCGGCGCGCGCCGCATCGAGCGCGCAGGCGCGGGCGAAGAACTCGGCGGGGTCGATAACGCCCACAGCCGAGACGGCCTCGATGGAGTCGAGGAGAACGCCCTCGTCCTTGGCGATGGCCTTCAGACGACCCGCGAAGAACTGCTCGACCTTTTCGGCCACGGCAGCGCGGTCGAACTCAAGACCCTGCTCGGCGTACGCGTCAAGCGACGCGGCGATGAGGTCTTTCAAGCTGACCGTGGGCATCGTGCGCAGCATGGCAATGATGCCGATGGCGGCGCGGCGCACGGCGTAGGGGTCGGAAGAGCCCGTCGGGGGCTCGTCGATGGCGAAGATGCCGCAGCAGGTGTCGAGCTTGTCGGCGATGGCGACGCACTTGCCGCAGATGCCGGAGGGGAGCTCGTCGCCTGCGAAGCGCGGACGGTAGTGCTCGCGAATGGCGGCGCAGACCTCGGGGACCTCACCTGCGGCCTCAGCGTAGTAGCCGCCCATGACGCCCTGCTGGTTGGTGAACTCGACGACGGCCTGCGAGACGAGGTCTGCCTTGGCCAGGTGCGCGGCGCGCACGGCGTTCGCGACGCCCGCCTCATCCTCGCCGGCGGCGGCAGCGGCCGCGCCCGCAAGCTTTTCCATGCGCTGGACCTTCTGCAAGGTAGTGCCGAGCTTCTCCTGGAACGTGACGATGCCGAGGCGCTCGACGAACTCCTCCATCGGACGCTTCAAGTCCTCGTCGAAGAAGAACTTCGCGTCGTCGAGGCGCGGGCGCACAACACGCTCGTTGCCGGAGACGACGGTATCGGAGACCTTCGGATCGGCGTTCGAGACGATCACGAACTCGCGGGTGAGCTTGCCCGCAGCGTCGAAAATCGGGAAATAACGCTGGTTGGAGAGCATGGACTCGCAGATGATTTCCTGCGGGACGCGGAGGAACTCCTCGTCGAACGTGCCGACGAGCACGGTCGGCCATTCGCAGAGGTTCACGACCTCGTCGAAGATGCGGGCGGGCGTGTCCACATGGCTGCCGGGACGCTCTGCCTCGATAGCGGCGATGCCCTCGCGAATGGCGGCCTCGCGGGCCTCGGCGCCAAGCACGTAGGAATCCTTGAGCACCTGCTCGTAGGCGGCGGGCTCAGCAACGACGTGCTCGCCGGGCGCCAGGACGCGATGGCCGCGGGTGGTGTTGCCGCTCGTCACGTCAGCATAGGTAACGGGCACGACTTCGGAGCCGAGGAGCGCGCAGATCCAGCGGATTGGGCGCACGAAGGTCTCGTGTTCGGAGCCCCAGCGCTGGGAGCGGTAGTTCGGCCACTCGATGGCGGCGATGACGTCGTGGCCGAGCGCCGACAGGATCGGCATCGCGGGCTCAGAGGGGACGTTCCTCTCGGCGAAGATGTACTCGTTGCCATCCTCGTCAATCTTGCGGGTGAGCTCGGAGGCATCGATACCGCACTTGCGGGCGAAGCCGGCAGCAGCCTTGGTGGGGTTGTCGTCGGCGTCGAAGGCGATTTGGGCCTTGGGGCCGCGCTTGACCTCATGGACAGCCTCGGTGGCGCATGCCACGTCCGACACAATCGCGGCAAGGCGGCGCGGCGAGGACACGACGCGAACGTCGCCATGCGCCAAACCAGCCTCGTCGAGCATCTTCACGACGAGCTTCGGAAGCTGCTTGGAAGCGTTGATCAGCGGCGCCGAGGGCATCTCCTCGGTGCCGATCTCGAGCAGGAAATCCAGAGTATCTGCCATTTAGGCCACCTCGCCCTTCGTGGAATACGTGTCTTTCTTGCCAGCGACCTCGGCGAGATAGCTCTCGCAGCAGGCCTTGGCGACGGCGCGGACGCGCAGGATGTAGTTGGCGCGCTCGGTCGCCGAGATGGCGCCGCGTGCGTCGAGGATGTTGAACGCGTGGCTGCACTTCATGACGCAGTCGTAGGCCGGCAGCGGCAGCTTGCGTTCGAGGCAGGAATGGCACTCGGCCTCGTACTCGTCGAACTTGCGGCGCATCAGCTCGACGTCGGCGACCTCGAAGTTGTAGGTCGAGAACTCGTACTCGTTTTCATGGAAGACGTCGCCGTAGGTCATGGGCGTGCCGTCGGGCAGGTAGGACCACACGAGGTCGTAGACGGAGTCAACGCCCTGCACGTACATGGCAATGCGCTCAAGGCCGTAAGTGATCTCAACGGGAACAGGATCAACCTCGATGCCGCCGACCTGCTGGAAGTACGTGTACTGCGTGACCTCCATGCCGTCCATCCACACTTCCCAGCCAAGACCCCACGCGCCGAGCGTCGGGCTTTCCCAGTCGTCCTCGACGAAGCGCACGTCGTGCTCAGCAGGGTCGAGACCGATGGCTTTAAGCGAGCCCAAGTAGAGCTCCTGGGAATCGACCGGGCAGGGCTTCAAG
>NZ_CAKUAL010000108.1 GCF_934636505.1 uncultured Ellagibacter sp. | reverse complement strand
GCTTTATGGTCCCGAAATACGTGCTCGACGCTATCGGCTTTTCATTATAAGGAATGAATATGAGCGCTTCCAAGCCCGCCGAGAAGGTCTTAAAGCCACTGCTCGCCACAGTTCTGACCGTATCGCTTTGCCCCCTCGTGCCCGCCGAGGAAGCACAGCTGTGGTCCTCGCGCGCGCTTTCGATTGGGGAATCCTAGAATAAGCCCAGCTTCAAGCGCAGTGATTGCCCCCTTTCTCTTCATCCGAACTCGAAAAGGAAGGGGGTTTGCCTTCTTGAATGCATGGCTTGCGATTTGGAATGTTTACGTAATGAAAGACCTCGCCAAAAGAATGGGGGAGCCCGTCTGGTCTATTTGAGTGTCATAGGATACACTTGTTCATGTCCTGTCATTAATTGCAAATGGAGGTCGTCTTGATGGCGACCTCTATTTTTTTCATTCGATTGAATTTCTGTATTCGGTTTTGATAGCGTGAGCTACTTCGGCATCTCGTGGGGGAGCAGAGGCGCGAGGTAGCCTTTGTTCGCGAGCGCGCGCCCGATGGTCTCGAATGCCTCCTCGTCATCGGCTGTGATGAGATGGTAATGGTAGCCTGAAGTCGCGGTGCTCAATGGGGCTGACTTGCCACTTTCGATGTCGTTGATGAAGCGCGAGATGTCTTCCTCTGTCTCGATGGCGAGCGGGGCGCTCAGAAAACCGTAGGCGCGATGGCTGATTGAGACGTTTACAACGCGCCCGCCTGCGGAAATGATCGTTTCAAGCTCATCTCTGGTTTGCGCGGGATCGTGGTGTACCTTGAATGTGCGCTCAAACGGTTTTTTATCGTCGGAGCATTCGGCTGCATCGGAATTCGCTTTATCTTCCTCCTCCGTCAATTCGAGGTTTTCACGTGAGCTTTTCTCTAGCACATATCCCTGCGAGGTGCCGACAATGCTCGCCCCCGTTTCGCGTAAAAGCGCAATATCTTGCACGATGATTTGTCGGCTTACACCAAGCTGTTGGGCAAGGTTTCCGCCCGTTAACGGCTCGCCAGCGTTTTTCAAAAGAAGAAGCAATGCCTCGCGGCGTGTTTGCGCTTTCGATGTCATCTTCTCGCCTCGCTTTCGCCGGTTTCGTCATCCAGTAAGCGCAAATGCTTCATGGACACGTCGAGGATAGGCGAGGAGTGCGTCAATGCGCCGCTTGAAACGAAATCAACCCCCAGGTCAGCGATGGCTTGCACATTTGCAGCTTCGATATTGCCCGAACATTCCGTTTGAGCTTTGCCATCGATGAGCTCAATTGCGGCAGCCATGGTGTCATGGTCCATGTTATCGAGCATGATGATGTCCGCGGCCGCATCCATCGCTTCGCGTACCTGATCGAGCGTTTCGCATTCAACCTCGATCTTGCGCACGAATGGAGCATAGGCGCGAGCTGCTTCGATAGCTGGTCGAATACCGCCAGCTGCGGCGATGTGGTTGTCCTTGAGCATCACGCCGTCGGAGAGGTTATATCGGTGATTGTGCCCACCACCGCATCGCACAGCCTCTTTCTCGAACACGCGCATGTTCGGGGTGGTTTTGCGCGTGTCGACGAGCGTGGTCCCGCTGCCTTCAAGAAGCGCGGCAAGCTTTCTCGTGTAAGTGGCGATGCCGCTCATGCGCTGAAGGTAGTTGAGTGCCACGCGTTCGCCCGACAGGAGCGCGCGAACATCACCGAATATAGTTGCTAGCTTTTGACCTGCGACGATATCGCTACCTTCTTCTGTATATCGTTCGACTTTGCTTTCGGAATCGAGAATGGCGAATGTCCGCTCGAACACGTCGAGGCCGCAGAGCACACCGTCGGCTTTCGCGATGAGGTCGACGGCAGCAGGGTGCGCTTCAGGCATGATAGCGGCAGTCGACACGTCCTCGTTGGTGATGTCCTCGGCCAAAGCGGCTCGAATGAGCGGCTCGGCGACGGTAGTCAGTGTGATGGGGTTCATGCGCACACGGCCTCCTTCGTCATGCAAAATTCCTCATAAGCTTTCGCCTCGGCGCCAATCGGATGCTCGCTGTACGTTTGCGGAAAGGGCGAGGGGAGACTTTCCTTTCGGGCGATATCCCACGCTGCGCGCTGTGCAAACACGAGCGATTCGAGTAGGGAGTTGCTCGCGAGGCGGTTTTTGCCATGCACGCCGTTGCAGCTGGTCTCGCCAACGGCGTAGAGCGAAGGCATGGTGGTAGCGCTGTGCCGATT
Organism: uncultured Ellagibacter sp.; assembly: GCF_934636505.1. Lineage (GTDB taxonomy): Bacteria > Actinomycetota > Coriobacteriia > Coriobacteriales > Eggerthellaceae > Ellagibacter. The sequence goes on along the minus strand of NZ_CAKUAL010000108.1, from coordinate 1,683 downwards.
GACATGCACTCCTCCCATGAAGTAATGCTGTGCGGGAACGACGGGAATCGGTTCTTGCGTTATGTCGTAGCCTTCCGTGAGGCAGTGTTCGTAAATATGATTGAAATGGCCCATGATTTCGTTTTTCGGAACATTGGTAAAGGAGAGTCGCACGTAGTCGGAACCTTCTTCATCCATTTGCTGTTCGATAGCTGCACTCACCACATCGCGCGGTTGAAGCTCGTCAGTGAATCGCCTTCCTCGTGCATCCAGCAACACGGCCCCTTCGCCGCGGCAGGATTCCGAGATAAGGAATGCGCGTCCTGGTTTGGTAGTGTAGAGCGATGTGGGGTGAATCTGCACGTAATCGGTATGCTCGAGCGCTATGCCGTGAGCTTGCGCGATGCGCAGCGCGTCTCCAGTGAGGCAAGGGAAGTTGGTGGATCGTTTGTACATTCCGCCAATACCCCCGCATGCCCAAACAGTGGCGTTTGCGGAGATGGATAGCGTCCGCCCATCGTCGTTGTACGCGACAACACCTCGACAGCGCTCGCGAGCGTTCTTCTCTCGAGATAGCTGACGGGTGTGTCGATTGTTTCGGAGACTAACATTCGCTTCGGTGAGGATGTCGTCCATGCAGGTATTCTCGAGGATGTGCACGTTCGCTAATTGCTTTACTGCCACCAAAAGCTTCGTCGTGATCTCGGCGCCTGTGGTGTCTTGATGGTAGCAGATGCGTGCGCGGCTGTGGGCGCCTTCGCGGGTATAGCGCAACGTCCCGTCATCGTTTCGGGCGAAGTCAACGCCAAAGTTCATTAAATTGTCGATAACGCTGCGACTCGCGCGAATCATAAGGTCCACGCTATCGCGACGGTTCTCGAAATGGCCTGCTCGCAAGGTATCTTCGAAGAATGACGCGTAATCGTTGGCGTCATGCTGCACGCAGATGCCGCCTTGAGCCAACATGGAGTCGCATTCATCGAGTGTGGTTTTCGCCAACATGATGACGGACAGCTCGCGCGGAAGGTTGAGCGCACAATACAGGCCTGCCACGCCGCAACCGACGATGACCACGTCGCAGTAGAGATGTTCGATTCGTTCGTCCATGGTGCCCTACTTTGCTGCGTATTCCAGCATGCGCTCAAGTGTTAGTCGTGCAGCGGGGGCAAAGTTCTCGTCGACGTGCACCTCGTAAGGCTTCGGATTGCGCAGACAGGCTGCAAGTTTTGGGAGGCTGACCAGGTCCATGTTCTCGCAGCGGGGGGTCGTGGTAGGGAAGTGGAAACGCTTATCGGTGCCAGCGTTTCGACGGGTGAGCTCGCGCAAGATTCCCACGACGGTGCACACGATGAAGTCTTTTGCGTCGGAAGCGGTTGCGTGTTCGATTATGCCTTTTGTGGAGCCGATGAAATCCGCCTCGGCCAGCACGTCCGCCGGGCATTCAGGATGTGCCATTACCACGGCATCGGGGTAGGCTTCCTCAAGATCGATGACCTGCTTTCGGCTGATGGTCATGTGTCGTGGGCAGTAGCCCTTATTCAGAATGACATGCTTATCGGGAATCTGCTCGGCAACGTAGCGACCTAAGTTCATGTCGGGAATGAACAGGAGGTTGCGCTGCGGCAAGGAGCTGCAGATTTTCACGGCGTTCGAAGAGGTGACGCATACGTCCGACCACGTTTTCGCTTCGGCGGTGGAGTTCAC
>NZ_CAKUAL010000107.1 GCF_934636505.1 uncultured Ellagibacter sp. | reverse complement strand
CCACGTGCCTCCGCGAGCGCAGCGACGGAGAACGCCGTCTCGAACTTATGGCGGACAACGACGGCAACAACCCCCTCGACGAGCCCGTCGACATGCTCGACCACTTCCTCGATATGCCCCGTCGCCGCGGAATTGCGGGAGGGAAACTGCGCGATGCGAACTCGGACGATTGCGCCATCTTCCACATCGGGCGCTTCGGAGAGCTGGGTGAAGATGTCGTAGGGGATATGCGGGTCGAGGGGCACGACGACGCCGAACGGCTCGGCCGCCTCAAACCTGCCGACAACAACCTCATGGGCACGCTCAATCACCGAGACGACGCGCGCAGCCCGCTTGTGACCATAGCGACCGCCGCCGGAACCTTCCCGCGTGTGTCCTTTCGAGGCATTCGCGGGCAGCGGGGCAACTTCGACCAGATCGCCGTCGAAGGCGCCGCCGAGCTTGGCGTGGGGAACGAAGAACTCACCTTCTGACGTGCGAACGAAGCCGTAGCCTTCAGGATTCAATTGCATGATGCCACGCGGGCGCGAGCGAGCGACCCGTCGCGTGTGGTTCTTGGAACGGGGCATGCGCCTCTAGGCTTTCTCCTTGTTTTGCGCGGTCTCGACGGCAAGAACGAGCTGCGGGTCGGTGCCGCCTTCGCTTGAGGAGATGGCGATGTCGGGAATCACGCCGACGCCGTCGATGTCGTGGCCGAGCGGGCTTTTGTAGTAGCCAGCGGTGTAGCGGATCGCCCCGCCGAACGAAAGCTCGTGCACAACCTGCACGGAACCCTTGCCGATCGTGGTCTCACCGACAATGGTGGCGCGCTGGTTATCCTGAAGCGCAGCGGCGAGCACCTCGGCAGCACCTGAGGTATAGCCGTTCGTGAGCACGACGAGGGGCAGATCGGTGACCGTTTTCCCGGAAGCGGACTTCGGGGAAGTTCCCGTGGAAGTCTGCACCTCGACGACGACGCCCGTCTTGATGAAGAGGTTCGCCACATCGACCGCTTGCGTGAGATAGCCGCCCGGGTTGTCGCGCAGATCCATGACGAACGACGTCGCCCCCTGCTCGATCAGGTCAGCGAGCGCTGCGGAGACGTTGTCGGAGGTATCCTGCGTGATCTGGCGCACCCTGATGTAGCCGACCGTGCCGTCGAGCGAGTACGTGACGTTTTGCTCCTTGTACGAAGAGCACGTGAGCGCGGTGGTGTAGGACGTGCCCGTCTCGGCGCCGACCGAAGAGGGCCGCATCCACGTGACCACGACCGTCTCGCCAGCGTTGCGAGAAAGGCCGCTAATAGCCTCGGTAACCGACCAGTCGTGCGAGGTGTCGCCGTCGATGCCGATCAGCACGTCGCCCTGCTGGACGCCGGCCGCCTCGGCAGCGGAGCCCGAGAACACATCGGAAACGAGGGCGCGGCCGTTGTAGTCCGAGAACAGGACGCCGACGCCGTTGTAGGCACCGTCGGAGCTGTCCTTCACGAAGGACGCATAGCGCGAGGGGTCAAGATACTCGAAGTATTTGTCGTCGCATGCGTTCGAGAAGCCCTTGAACACTTCCTTGGTCGCCTCGTCGAGGTCGTAGCCGTTGAGGTCACTCTTCGCGAGCACGTCCTCAACTTCGCTCAAGCGAGCAGAAATGGAATCATAGGGAGATTTCTTCACATCCGTCGCCTGGGTGCCGGCTTTCTGGACGCCGGGGATGGAGAACCCGAGCGAGGCAAGGAACTGGTCCTGGCTGCGCAGAGCGAACCCGGCGACGAAGGCCACAGCAATAGCCACGACGAAGCACAGCAGGCGCAGGATGCGCTTGTTTCGCCTGTGCTCGCGCTCGGCCATCGCCGCGCGCTGCTTGGTATCACCGTGCTTCGCCATGGGAATCTATCTCGTTCGCGCTTTCTACACCTTGAGGTAGCGGCGCATTGCGAGCGCCGAACCGAACAGGCCGATGATCAGGCCCGCAATCACGAGTGCAACGTAGATGATCGCGAAGGTGCCGGCGTTCACGTCGATCGCAAGGAACTTGAGCGCGCCCGCGAGCTTCGGGAGCGCCAGGTTGCGCAGAAGCTCGAGCACGCCAACTGCGAACAGCGAGCCGATGATGGCGTGCAGCGCGCCCTCCATGAGGAAGGGCCCGCGGATGAAGCCATTCGACGCGCCGACGAGGCGCATGATGGCGATTTCCTTGCGGCGCGCAAGGATGGCCAGGCGAATCGTATTGTTGATGAACACGAGCGCGATGAAGATGAGCAGCACGATGAGCGCGATGCCGATATAGCGGACATAGGTCGTCAGCTGGAAGAGCTGCGCGACCGACTTCTGGCCGTACTTAAGCGACTCGGAAGGCGAATCGTAGCCGCAGATGGAAGCGAACGTGGAGTTCTGCTCGATCTGGCTCGCCACATCCTCGACGAGCTTCGGGTCCGAAAGCTCGACCTCGATGGAGGCGGGCAGCGGGTTCTGCCCGTCGAGCGCGTCGATGATGTCGGAGTTCGACGTGGCCTTGAAGTTCTCGAGCGCCTGGTCCTTCGTGGTGAAGTCGACCGATGCAACGCCGTCGATGCCACGGATGAAATCCTCGACCTTGTCGATATCGGACTGCGAGGCGTCATCGGAGATGAAGGCCGAGATGCCGACCTCGTTCTCGACCGACGACATGACGTTGTTCACCACGACGCCGCCCACAAGGAAGATGCCGATGATGAGCAGCGAGAGGAAGATCGTGATGATGGAACCCAAGGTGGTGGAGAGGTTGCGCGTGAACCCGTGCAGCGACTCCTTGAAGAAGTAACCGAGACTACGCATCGAAACCGTACACCCCCCTGTCCTGGTCGCGGGTAAGGCGGCCGCGATCGAGCGCTATGACGCGACGGCGCATGTTGTCGACCATCTCGCGGTCATGGGTGGCCACGAGCACCGTGGTGCCCGTGCGGTTGATGCGCTCGAGCAGGTCCATGATGCCGCGCGAGGTTTGCGGGTCGAGGTTGCCCGTGGGCTCGTCGCAGATGAGCAGCGGCGGGCGGTTCACGATGGCGCGCGCAATGGAAACACGCTGCTGCTCGCCACCAGAAAGCTGGTCGGGACGCTTGTTGAGCTTGTCTTGCAGGCCAACCAGGCGCAAAACCTCGGGAACCTGAGTCTTAATCACGTGGCGGCTCTTGCCGATAACCTCAAGCGCGAACGAAACGTTCTCGAAAACGGTTTTGTTCGGCAGCAATTTGAAGTCTTGGAAAACGCAGCCGATGTTGCGGCGAAGGTAGGGCACGCGCCAGTCGCGCATGGTCGTAAGGTCTTCGTCGGCGACATAAATATGGCCGCTCGATGGCTTGAGCTCGCGAGTAATGAGCTTGATGAAGGTAGACTTGCCCGAACCCGAATGGCCAACGAGGAAGACGAACTCGCCCGCATAGATCTGCAGGGAGATGTCGTGCAGCGAAGGCTTGTTCGGCTGCGCCTGGTAGACCTTCGTCACATGATCGAAGGTGATGACGGGCGCGCCCATGGGCTGGGACTGCTGCGCGTCTTCAATCGAAAGAGAAGGAAGCGCCGCCGACAAGTCGGAACGAATAGCCGGCTGGGCGGGAACATGGCGGCCGCGGCCAGCGTGGCCGGGCGCAGGTTTGTTCGTTGCGGGGAGCGCGCCAGTTGCCTGGGGGCTCACAGCGCGGTTTGCCGAAGTGGCACCCGCGGATTGAGCGACGCTGGAGCCTGCATGGGCGGCATGGCGGCCCACAGGCGGCGTCACCCGCGACGTGGCCCCCGCTTCGAGGGAATCGCGACGTCGCGCGTCATTGGTGTTCGTCACAGAGTGCTCCGTTCAAATAATGGTTACTGGACTCAACCCGCTTATTCTACCAAGACACGCAAATCCCCGCTCGCTTCGCTACGAAACAAACACTGCACTGAACAGAGCCTGAAAAGCATGGAGGAGCGCTGCTCTCGACAAACTCGCCCGGCCGCCCCGAGGGATTCCTCAGGAC
>NZ_CAKUAL010000106.1 GCF_934636505.1 uncultured Ellagibacter sp. | reverse complement strand
GTGCAGGTGAACTGCAGCTTGGCGCCTTCCGTCCAGTATGCGGAAGCGCCTGCGTCGGCAATGAGCTTGTCAAACTCGACGAGCTTCTTGACGGCGAGAACGTTCACATTGTCGTTTTTGGTGTACTGGTAGCCTGCATCGACCTCGGTCGCGAGAGCCGCGAACTCCTCGGCAGTGTAGGACTTCAAGAGGGCGGTGTTGCCCGCCTCATCCTCGACGTAGACAGCCATCGTGCCATCGGCGGCAGTTGACGTGTCTCCCTTTCCATCGAGACCGAATGCAAGGCTCGGCAATGCGAGTGCCGTGGCGAGCACGAATGCAAGCGCAATATGCCAGGCCTTTTTGGCGTTCGATAACATGGAAACCTCCTTTTCCTTCTTTCTATTTCCCTACTCCTATATTCCAAAACCCAAATATACAGGTTTGTGGATAGTATAGCGCGAAATATCCCCAATAGAGATAAAACTCGGTAAAGGATAGTTCGCTAGTCGGCCCCGGCGCTTCTGTCGGGGGCAGCTGCGCTCGACGAGGAGCCGCTCGCGCTGGTGGAACCCGAGGGGCTCGCGGCACGGGACTTGCTGGTTGAGCTGGAACTCGATGAGCTAGAACTCGCGCTCGACGAGTCGGATTTTGCCGTCGAGTCGCTTGACGAGGCACTTTGGCTCGAAAGGTCGTCGTCCATCGCGTCTTTGTCCTCGGTGACCATGTAGTACTTGCCGGTCTTCGGGTCCTGGTACACCATGCCCTTTTCGACGTAGGCGTTGCCCGCGTCGGCCATGTCCTCAGGCATGTCCTCGGGCGTGTCGATCGCTTCGAGCTGCTTGTCTTGAAGCTCGGAGAGGGGGGTGAAGTCGATGTTCCAGACGGTGACGAGCGCCATCATGAGACCGCACGCGAACACGAGCATGATGTCTGCGATGTTGGCCACCGACGCCATGGGATCGGCATCGTCTTTCGAGCGCAGGTGCCCTCCGCGCAGCCCGCCGCCGTTTCGCAATCCGTGCGCCATGGTTATTCGCCTTCCTTGGAGGGGATGGCGTCGGTTTCGCGCGGCTCTTCGCCTGCAGCGCCGACGAGCTCCTTCAAAGAGATGCCCTTATCGCTCATTTCCTTCTCTGCGCGGGCGATAATGGCCTCCACGTCGACGCCGTCGCCGACGGTGGTCACAATACCTGCCTCGCGCTCCTTCTCAATCTTCTCGAGCATGGTGCACATGGCTGCCTCGAGCGCGCCGAGATAGTTCTCATACCAGTTGCCGCGGATACGGCCGACCACGTAGGCGACGCCCGCGGTGATAAGGCCGGCGACCGTGGTGTCGAAGGCGACGCCGATCGAGGCTGCGAGCACGTCGGTCTGTCCCTGGCCGAGGGCAACGATGCCGGGGCCGAGGGGGATCAAGGTGCCCATGAGGCCGAACATGGGGGCGAGGCGCACAGCCGCGTCGGTTCGCCCGGTGATGCGCCCGTAGCGCAGCTCCTGGACGGCGAACAGGCGCTTCGCGAGTGTCTCAAGCGTTTCGCTCGGAAGCGAGCGGTAGCTCCACAGCGTGAGCAGCGACACCTTCTGGCGGCGCAGAAGGCCCGAGTCGATCACGACGTCGGCGAGGTCCTCTTCCTTCGCGCAGGCGATGGAGGTCAAGAACTTCGAAATCACGATGCGGAAGTTGCGCCGTTCGGTCACCGCTTCGACGATGACGCTTCCGATGAGGAAGACCGCGTAGATGATGAACGCGAGCAGGACGATGATGACGGGAGCCAGCAGCCCCTGCGCGACCGCATGGAGAATGTCGGTCAGGTAAAGTGCTTGTGCGATTTCGAGCATGGATCAGTCTTTCTAGGATTCGTGATGGGCAGGGGTTGATGCGAGCGCCTCGGGGTTTTCCGCAGTGCTCGCGGCGTTGTTCGCCGCGGCAACAGCTTTGGGGGAAGCGGCATCGGCGTTTGCGGGCGAGGCGTTCTCGCTGGTGGCGAGCACAGTCGCATCTGCGGTACTCAGGCTTTGACCCTTCTCGGTCGGCGGGGTGATGATCTGGTTGTCGGACGTGCAGTTCTTCATGATCTTGCCCATTTCACAGCGGTAGATGCTGCGGATCGGGGCGATGCTCTTCGTGCCGTCGGGGTTGTTGTAGCCCGTGATGACGCCGCGCGTAAGCGCCCAGGCCACGCCGTCTTTCGCCCATTCATCGACGAGGGAGGCATCGGGCATGGCGTCGAGCTTCGTGCGGTCGGTCTCTGCGGCGACGTCTACGCCGTTTTGCGACTTCGCGTAGTTCATGAGGATGAGGCACGCCTGCTCGCGGGTGACGGGGTCGTCAGGGCCGTAGCCGGTAGCGATGCCGGTTACAGGATCCTTGTAGCCGGTGATGATGCCGTTTTCGAATGCCCAGTTCACAGCACCCGTGTACCAAACGTTGTCCAAGACGTCGGGCAGGCCGGTCTCGTTTGCGGTCTTGTCGGGATCGCAGGCGGCTGCCGCATCAGGGTCGGCGAAGCGCCAGAGCACCATGGCCATCTGAGCGCGGGTAAGCTCGCCGTAGGGGAGGAACGTGGTGTCGTTTATGCCCTTGATGAGGCCCGAGTCTTTGCAGAACTTGAGCGTGCCGTCCTTCACGTACCAGTCGGTCGCGATGACGTCCTCGTAGCCGAGTTGGTCGGCCTTGTCGTAGATGACGAAGCTGCCGGTTGCTTTTCCGGTGTAGGAGCGCGAGCCGCGAACGGTGAAGGTGGCGGTGCCGATCTCCTTGTTGTTCTCGTACTTCACGTTGTAATCTTCGCCCTTGAGCTCGGTTCCGTCGGGAGCGTAGACCTTCACCGGTGTGATGTCTTTGCCGGTGTATGCCTGGTCGTTCACGACGATGGTGCAGTCGTCGATGCTCGTCGGCGCGGGCGCGTTCTGCCCGTGGATGATGAAGTACATGTTCACGAAGTTGTCGAAGTCGAAGGGCCGTCCGCCACCTTTGAAGCGCACGGTCACGCAACCGACCTCGTTTTTGCCAGGGTCGCCGACGTTGGCGTATTGCGTGTAGTTGCTCGAGCTCGTGTCGCAGTTGGGGTTGCCGTAGACGAGCTGGTAGTCGGTGCCCTCGACGAGCGTGTGTCCCTTGTAGGTCACCTTCGAGATGGTCGGCTTAATCGTCGAGCCGGTGTAGTTGAACACGGGGGCGCCGTTCTCGAACGCGATAGCCTTGTCGTTCCACTCGAGGTTCTCGCCGTCCCACACCATGTACTCGATGTCGACGTCGGTCATAAGGCTTGCCGGCGTGATCTTGAACAGGCCCTCGGTTTCGCCTGTGTAGGGAGCCGACTCGGTGGGGGAGATGACCACGGGGTAGTAGCCGTAGTGGTACACGCCGTCGGCAGACCACTCGGGTGCGGTCTGCGTCATGTTGATGCTCTTGTTAGGCGAGATGTAGCGCTCGACCATGGTCTGGCCTGCATACGTGGTATTCGATCCATTGTAGACGCAGGTCTTGAAGGTGTAGGTGAACCAGTCGGAGGGGAGCTTGTTGCCGTAGGCGTCGGTGACGGTGATGTCGTCTGCCGTGAGCGTTTTCTCCGAGTAGTCGAACTTGCTGCTCTTGATGGAGACGAGGCAGGTCGCAAGGTTGCCCTTCACGATGCTGTAGGTGCACACGTTGCTTTGCGTGCCCGCGTAGGAGCCGATGCCGACGATGCTCGCGCTGTAGCCGTCGCCGAGGTCGGTTGCTCCTTCTTGCGGTACCACGTAGAAGTCGACATCCTGGGTGAGGGTCTTTCCTCCCATGGTGACCTCAAGGCGCGGAATGGCTTCGCCGCCGGTGTAGGGCGCGTTCTCCGCGCACGTCGCCGTGACGCCTGAAAGCGGAGTGGTCGAGATGGAATTTGCGAAACACTTCAGGACGGGATAGCCATTGTTCTGCCCGCCGGTTGAGAGCACGAAGTAGTTGTCCCATTCGCCGCCGTTACGCTGCTTGTTGAGGGTGGCGACGGCGCTTGTGGCGCGCAGGTCGGTGGCGCTCACATACGCGCAGTTGGAA
>NZ_CAKUAL010000105.1 GCF_934636505.1 uncultured Ellagibacter sp. | reverse complement strand
CCACCAGGGCGAACGAGGAAATCTTCTGCGAGGGGCTCGGCAGGATGGCGTGGTGGCGCTCGATGCGATTCACCGACGCGCCGTCTTCGGCCTTGCCCACCTCGTGCATGAATGCCGGCTTGCTTTCGAGAAGCAGCAGTCCGAAGTAGCGGGTGCTTCTCCCAGCGAACGCTGCATCGAGCTCGGCCTGGGCAGCTGCGGCTTCTTCTTCGGACATCTCCGCGAGGTCTTCCGCAGAGAGCTTCGGGGCGCGCGGCGAGTCCTCGAAATCGACGACGAGCAGGTCGCACGAGGTGGGCTGCTCCATGCGGCCAAGTTCGCTTCCTAGGAACTCGGCGATCATGAGCGAGAGGTCGGTAAAGTTGCTTTCCCCGTTCAGGTAGGCGCAAAGCTCGTTTTTGAAACCGCTTTCGGCCTCGAACTCGCCGCGCTTGTTGTCGATGTTGCCGAGCGCATGCTTCGCGACGCGCTGCACGTAGGATTTCACGTTCTTGTCCGAAAGGTCCAGCTCTTCCTGCGAAAACACGTTCACGCATGAGACGAAATCGAATACGTGCAAAATGACGTGGTTGATCTTGAACATGGAATCGGGCTCCCTCTCGTGACGAATAGCGGGAACACACATTACCCCATGAAACGCGCGCGGGCAAACGCTCGTTGGCCGTGCAGTGGAGGGGCTGGCATTTGAGGTGCGCTCGAAAATGGCGGACGCAAGTCGGTCTCGGTGCGATGGGGAGGTCGGGCGTTTGGGAGCGCGCGAAATGGCGGCTAAAGACGGCGGCGTGCGACGGGGGATGCTGGGCGTTTCGGAGCGTGTGCGAAAATGGCGTGCGCAAGCCATTTTCGCCGCGATGGAGGGTCCAGGTCGGGGTGTTCAAGGGCGTGTACAAAATTGACGATAAGTTGCGCAGGAATTGTGTATGACACCACAAAACGCATAATAATGGGGAATAACTCTGTTCGATTTCGCTTCGAATAGGACATTATTGGGACAGTAAAGTTGATTATCGGGTCGACTTCATCGTTCCTTCACAACTTATCGTCATTTTTGTACAAGGCGGGCATCGGGAAGGCGTGGACCACCCTCGGCGCGAGGCGGCTCGGGCTACAGTGCGCGAACATAAAGAAAGCGGCTGGGAAGGGCTCGATGCTCTTCCCAGCCGCTTGGCCAGGTTGTCGCCTTTAGAGGCGGCGACCCGAATCCTTTCTCAGCCTTACTCCGCTTGCGGAGGCGCACTAGGCACGCTAGGCGCACCGGGAGCACTCGGCGCCCCAGGAGCCCCGGGCGCCCCGCCCGCTGTCGGCGCCCCGGCTGCGGGAGCCTCGAAGGGCTCCCCGCACTGCGGGCATTTCTCGGCGCTCACGTCATCGCACACATAGTGGCACTTCATGCAAATCCGCGCGCCCATCGTCGTTGATGCTGGTCTGAAACACATGGCTCATCAATCCTTATTAGTCTTGCTCTTCGCACTTGTAGACCTTGGCGCTCGCGCCCGTGAGCGGCCAGGATCCCATCAGCGGGTCGAGGTACTTCGCGTCGTCGTCCAGAATCACGTTCACGTTCGACTTGAACACGCCGAACAGCGACGGCTCGGCTTCGGGCTCCTCGGGGAACCACCAGTCGTGCTGCACGCTGATCACTCGCGGATCGACCGTCGTCGTGGTGCGGGCGCGCTGCTTGATGCGGCCCTTGTGCGTCTCGATCCAGCACCAATCGCCCGGTGCGATGTCAAGCGAGATGGCGGTGTCGGGGTGGATATCGAAGATCGGGTCCGGATGCAGGTTGCGATATGCACCTGGCTGACGATGCTCGGTGTGGTAGAAGGGCATGAACCTGGCACCTGTGATCATGCAGAGCGGGTACTCCTTGGCGTACTCCGGGTCCGCTTCGGGGAAGTTCGGCGGGAACGTGAAGCTCGGCAGCGGGTCGAAGTTGCGGCCCGTCTCCTTCGCGAGCTTCTCGATGACCGTCGAGTACAGCTCCACCTTGCCCGTCGGGGTGAGGAACTTGAAGCCCGGCTCCTTGTACTTCTCCGGCACGTTGGGAACCTTCAGGTACTTCACCTTCTCGCAGAAGTCGCGGAACTTCATGCCGAAGGGCGCCACCTGGTCGTTCATCATGTCCTCGTACTTCGGACCCCACCACTTGTCGGCGAAGCCCAGACGCTCGGAAAGCCCGTACCAGAACTCGTAGTCGTCGCGGAAGTCGATGTCGGTGCCGCCTTCGAAGCGCTCGAGGACGGGCATGCTGCCAGCCATGCTCACCTGCTCGACGTCCATGGTCGGGTAGCCGATGCTGCAGCGCTCGAGCCACGTCGCCGCGGGCAGCACGTAGTCGGCCAGCGCCGCCGTCGGCGTCATGAAGTAATCGTGCACGATGAGCAAATCAAGGCTCTTCAGCGCTTCATGCACGAGCTTCGTGTTGCTGAACGCGAGCATCGGGTTGTCCGCCTGCACGATGCATGCCTTGATGGGGTAGGGGTCGCCGCTGATCATCTGGCGGAACATCGTCGGCGCGTTGCTGTAGGGATAGAAGCGCGGGTAGGCCTTCGAGATGATGTCCCAGCCCTTGAAGGTGAGGCCCGGGTACATGTCGTTGCCGACCATCTTGTCGCGTTGCTCTTGGGAGAGGGCGTCGTGGGAGAAGTTCATGTCCTCGGTGTTGCCGCGGTCGCCCGGCATGGTCAGCTGGTCGCCGCCGACCTTGTCGATGTTGCCCGTGATGGCGCGCAGGATGGCCTTGCCCTGAATCGCGCTCGAGGCGTTGAGGCCGCAGCCGTCGCCGCCCTTCTCGCCCCAAGGCAGGCAGGCGGGCTTGGTCGTCGCGTACATGCGAGCCGCCTGGCGGATCTTGTCGGCGGGAATCCAGGTGATTTCCGCGACCTTCTCGACGGGGTATTCCGCCGCGCGCTCTTTCAGCTGGTCAAAGCCGTAACACCATTCCTCGACGAACTCATGGTCGTAGAGGTCCTCCTCGATGATCACGTTGATCATGCCGAGGGCGAGTGCCGCATCGGTGCCGGGGCGGATCTGCAGGAAGAGGTCGGCCTTCTGGGCGACCTCGCAGAAACGGGGGTCGATGACGATGAGCTTCGCGCCGCGCTCCTGCATGTTGCGCAGGGTCCACTGCCAGTTCAGAAGCTCGGACGCAGCAGGGTTGCGGCCCCATAAAACGACGAGGTCAGCGCGCTTCCAGTCCGACTTATCGGAGCAGAAGCCGCCGTAGGTGCACGGCTCGAGCCACATGTCGGAGCTGTAGCAGATGGTGCCGTTGCCGCCGGTGTTCGGCGTGCCGAACAGGTTGGTGAACTTGTAGTGCAGGTTGGACTGCGTGCGGTACGTTCCCTCGAGGAAGCACAGGGTCTCGGCTCCGTACTTGTCGCGAAGATCGGCAAGGCGCTCAGCCATCTCGTCGAAGGCCTGGTCCCAGGTGATCTCTTCCCACTGGCCGCTTCCGCGCTCGCCGACGCGCTTGAGGGGCCTCTTCAAGCGGTTGGGGTTGTACTCGAAATCCTTCCAGCGGTCATGCTCGAGTCGGGAGCACACATATCCCTCGTTGTGCGGGTTGTCCGGATCTCCCTCGATCTTCACGACTCGGCCGTTTTCCTTCGTGCAGAGAACTCCGCAATTCAGATGGCACAGAAAACACGATGCTCTCTTGACTTCCCTCTCGACCTCAGCCATGTCTTTCTCCTCTCGTTTTTTCGCCGCCGTCTTGGCGACCGATGTTTCGCCGCATCTTGAAATTGCCTCTCGATGTCTCGGCGATGCTGCTATGATGGGTTGCAGGGGGAAAGAATGAATCACATCGAGAAGGTGATTCCCGCTGAACTGGGGAAATGCCGTCACCTTCGCATAGTGATTCATGCTTGTAACGGGGGATTCCATGGGAGTGGATAATTCTGGTGCCGCGTCCAGCGGCGAATTTGGTACACCCAACGTCGCGTCCGACACCGCGTCCAAAAGCGGGAGCGGCTCGCCCAGCGCCGCGTCCGGCACCTCACCCGGCAGCAAGCTCGCCGCGTCCGGCGCGCTTTCGTTTCTCGATTCAACGGATGGCAAGGGCAAGAGAAAACCGGTGATGCAAACGTCCGCTGCGTGCGTGCTCGCCACGATCGGCTT
>NZ_CAKUAL010000104.1 GCF_934636505.1 uncultured Ellagibacter sp. | reverse complement strand
TTCTCGAACTCAGCCGGACATGTCCGGCTGAGTTCGAGAACGAAACCTAAGTGTTCGGATGAACTTACAAATCAACCGGCTCGGTGTACTCGGCATGGAAAATTGCTCGCTCGTGTACGGCTCGGGAGTGTATCCCGAGCCGTTTGGTATAGTGGCGCAAAGGTTTCCCTTTCAAAAGAAAGATCGAGATGTCGTTAGTCGTATGCAAATTCGGGGGGACGTCGGTCGCGTCGCCCGAGCGTATCAAGATGGTCGCGAACAAACTCATTGCCAAGAAGAAGGCGGGCGACGATGTGGTCGCCGTCGTCTCTGCGATGGGAAAAACGACCGATGAGCTGGTAGGACTTGCAAACGCGCTCAACACGAACCCTCCAGCGCGCGAGCTTGACCGCCTCCTTTCGACCGGCGAGCAGGTGTCGATGACGCTTCTGGCCATGGCGCTCGAGGCGCAGGGCTATCACGCCATGAGCTTCACGGGCCGCCAGGCGGGCATCCGCACGGACGGGACGCACAACAAGGCGAAGATCGTCAGCGTGCGATCCGACCGCATCATGGAGACGGTCGACAAGGGCATCATCCCCGTGATTGCGGGCTTTCAGGGCATCGACGACAACGATGACATGACCACGCTCGGCCGCGGCGGTTCCGACACGACGGCAGTGGCTGTGGCCTGGGGAATCAATGCCGACGTGTGCGAGATCTATTCCGACGTCGAAGGCGTTTTCACTGCCGATCCGCGTGTGTGCCCGCGCGCCAAGAAGCTCGACCAGATTTCCTATGACGACATGCTCGAACTCGCTGGCGCGGGCGCCGGCGTGCTCCAGATGCGCGCCGTCGAGTTCGCCCGCAAATGGAACGTCGTCATCCATTCCCGTTCGGCGTTTTCCGACGCCGAGGGCACGTATATCAAGGAGGCTCCCGACATGGAGGAAGCGGTAATCACTGGCATTGCGCACGACACGTCCGAGGTCAAAGTCACGATTCGCGGCGTTCCCGATATGTCGGGCGTGGCGGCGAAGCTGTTCAGCGCCCTGGCATCCAACCAGGTCAGCGTCGACATGATCATCCAGAACGTGTCGGAGTCGGGCATCACCGACATCAGCTTCACCTGCCCGGGCGGCGATCTGCCGCGCGCCCGCGAGACCGTCGAGCGCATCGTGCCGACCATCAACGCACGCACCTACATCGTCGACGAGGACATCGCGAAGGTGAGCCTGGTGGGCACGGGCATGAAGTCCTCGCCGGGCGTTGCTGCGAAGGCGTTCGAGACGCTGGGCCAAAACGACATCAACATCCTGGCTATCTCTACGAGCCCGATTCGTCTGTCTGTGGTGGTCGATGCCGCGCAGGCCGCTCAAGCGGTCCAGTGCCTGCACACCGCCTTCGGTCTGGATTCCGACAGTGTGTTCGTGGAAACCCAGCTTTCGGCGGAAGAAATCGCCGCCAAGATGAACAAGGGCCGATAGGGAGGTAAACATGGCTTGGACGAAGGTTATCCCTGCTCATCCGGTTGTTGCTGTTGCCGGTGCGACGGGCGCTGTGGGAAATGAGTTCCTGAAGGTCTTGCATGACCTGGACTTCCCCGCGAGCGAGGTGCGCGCGCTCGCGTCTGCACGCTCGGCTGGCAAGAAGCTTCCCTTCGAGGGTTGCGGCGACGTCCCCGCAGGCGAGCTCACTGTGCAGGAAATGACCCCCGAGTCGTTCGAGGGCGTCGACATCGCGCTGTTCTCTGCGGGCTCCGACGTTTCCAAGGCGATGCGCGAGGCTGTGGTTGCCGCGGGCGCCGTCATGATCGACAACTCGAGCGCGTTCCGCATGGATGAGGACGTGCCCCTGGTGGTTCCCGAGGTGAACCCGGGCGACGTGTCGTGGCACTCGGGCGTCATCGCCAACCCGAACTGCTCGACCATCCAGATGGTCGTTGCCCTGAAACCCCTCTATGACCTGGCGAAAATCACCCGCGTTGTCGTTTCGACCTATCAGGCGGCAAGCGGCGCCGGCGCACCCGCGATGGCCGAGCTCTACGATCAGACGCGCGAGTTTCTCGACGGCACGCCCGACGACGAGCTTACGGTGTCGGCGTTCCAGCATCGCATCGCCTTCAACTGCATTCCGCACATCGACAAGTTCCTCGACGACGACTCCACGAAGGAAGAGTGGAAGATGGTTGCCGAGACGAAGAAGATCATGGGTGATGCGGGCGTGAAGGTTGCCGCGACTTGCGTTCGCGTTCCCGTGTTGCGCTGCCACGGCGAGTCCGTGAACGTGGAGTTCGCCGCCGACGTGACGCCCGAGGCTGCCCGAGAGGCCCTCGCTGCAGCGCCTGGCGTCACCGTGATGGACGACCCTGCGAACAACGTGTACCCGATGCCCGGTCTGCTCGCGGGAACGAACGACACCTACGTGGGGCGCATTCGCCGCGACGACACGGTCGACCACGGCCTTTCGATGTGGGTGGTTGCCGACCAGATCCGCAAGGGCGCAGCGCTCAATGCCGTGCAGATCGCGCAGCTTTTGCTTCCGAAGGATTAAAAGTGGATTGTCCGGCCGAGCCTCGTGCCAGGATGGTATACTGAACGCGTGCAAGGTGGCTCGCCGCTCCTACGGCAGCTACCCCGTTGGCAAGTTTTGAGCTTGTGGGAGTAGCCGTTTCCCGTCTTAGCGGGGGCGGCTACTTCACTTTCTTAAGCGTAACGAAAGCTCGATAACCGCTATCACAACCAGACAGAATGTGAACAATTCCGTATAGGTAACCATGAGCAACCTCCTAATGGGATAGGGGGTAGCCCGCCACCTTGCACGAGCGTAGTGTATCATAGAAAAACGAACTTGTGTTCGTGTATTGAGTTTGTATAATGCCCTTATGACGAAAAAGCCGAAAAAGATACGCCTTGACGAACTCCTTGTTGAGCAGGGAGTTTTTTCTGATGCAGGCACGGTTTTGCGCGCTGTGCTCGCGCATGAGGTGAAGGTGGGCGATGTGTACGTCACGAGTGCCGCGGTGAAGGTGGCGCCCGATGCGGAAATCGTTGTGCGCGGGCGCAAGCAGTTCGTTTCGCGCGGAGGGCATAAGCTGCAGGGCGCGCTCGACGCGTTCGGGCAGGACGTGCGGGGGCTGAACTGCATCGACGTTGGATCGTCGACGGGCGGCTTCACCGATTGCCTTTTGCAGGCGGGCGCTGCACATGTGGCCTGCGTCGACGTGAACTACGGTCAGCTCGCTTGGAAGATTCGCACCGACGAGCGCGTGAGCGTTTTCGAGCGCACGAATATCAAGCTCGCCGATCCGGGGGAATTGGGCGCGCCGTTCGACTTGATCGTGTGCGATGTGAGCTTCATCGGGCTTGCCGTGCTGGTTCCCGCTTTCGCGCGCTTGTCGCGCCCAGTGACCGAAGACGCTCCGGCGAGCGTGTTCTTAGGGCTGGTCAAGCCCCAGTTCGAGTCCCGCCACGACGAGACGGACCACGGCATCGTGCGCGACGAGGCCGTGCGCGCCCGCACGGTGGAAGAGGTCCGCTGCGCTCTTAAGGGCGAGGGCTTCGAGGTAACGGGCACCATCGAGTCGCCGATCAAAGGCGCGGAAGGGAACGTGGAATACCTCGTCCGCGCAGTCTTCCAGGGCTGAGCGCGGCTTTTCTTGGCGCAACCTTCTCGAAGGGGAGCTTGTCGAGCCTACTCGGTTCGCCCAGCTTCGCGCGCTTGGCCTGTCCGCCTTCGGGGTTATACTGTTCTCGGCAAATCGCAATCGATCGAAGGAGTCAGCATGAACGGGCAGGAATACCTCGACCTTCTGAAGGCGCGCTACTCGGTGCGCTCTTTTTCCGACGTGCAGTTGACCGATGCCGAGCTCGATGTGCTGCTTCAGGCGGCGCAGCTTTCTCCCACGGCGAAGAACTCGCAGCCATTTCGCCTTTGCGTGGTGCAAAGCGCCGAGGGCCTTGCGAAGATCGACGAGGCGACGCGCTGCCGCTACGGCGCGCCCACGGTGATCATCGGCGCTTACGATGCCGACGTGTCAGCGAAGGGGCTCGGCTATGAAACGGGCGACTTCGGAGACATCGACACGTCGATCGTCCTCACCAACATCGCGAACGCTGCGGCGGCCGAAAACCTCGGAAGTTGCTGGGTTGGGGCGTATGATTCTGCGATTATTCGAAAGAATTTCAATATCCCGAACAATTATGTGCTCGTAGACCTTATGATGGTAGGGCAC
>NZ_CAKUAL010000103.1 GCF_934636505.1 uncultured Ellagibacter sp. | reverse complement strand
GTTGTTGGAGGACGGGTCCCTCCGCGCGATAGAGGCAGCGAACGCCTTCATGAGCTCGGACTTGCCGGAGCGGCGCATCCCCGTGATCACCTTGATGTCCCGGGTGCCCTCGAGCGCCCAAAGCCGCTCCATGTACGTACTGCGATTCACCCAAGCCATCATCCGCTCCTTATCGGTTTCGAAACTCGAATTTTTTCAAAGTTTCGAAACCGGGAAAGGTTGGTGAGCGGGTTCGAGAACCTGAGCGGTGTGGAGGACGTGACCCAGCTGTTCACCTCGTGCAGCGAGCTTCGCACCGTGAGCGCGACCTCGTTCGACAACTCCCAGATCAAGAAGTACACGAGCGTTCTCTACGGGTGCAGCAAGCTCGTGGGCGGCACCGACGGCTTTGTGCCGTCACCCTCCTCGGGGGCCTCCGTGCTCAAGCTGGGCACGGGCGGCGTGCTGACCGACCCCGAGAGCGACATCCGCACCTGGCTCAATGCCACGCTGTTCGTCGACGGCGAGCTGAAGATCGGCTTCGCCAAGGCCGACGCGGCCGGACGCGAGGTGCTGGCTGCGGGCAAGCTGTGCGCCAACGCCAAGTACAACGCGATCCAGGCAACCCCCTGGGCGTCCTTCGGCAAGAGCGTCAAGGCCGTGGCGATCGCCGCCGATGCGTCGAAGCTCGCCAACGTGAACCTGAACTACTGGTTCTACGGGTTCAACGCACTCGCGTCGGTTTCCGGCATGGCGAACCTGCGGGGCGTGGCCCGCATGGATCACACGTTCAACTCGTGCTCCGCGCTCGCCGAGCTCGACCTGCGAGGCATGAGCCCTGCGGCACTCGCGAGCATGGCCTACACGTTCGGAGCCTGCACGAGCCTGGCCAAGATCCTGGTCGATGCCGACTGGGAGCTTCCCAAGGGATGCACGGGCTCGTCCACATTCTACAACTGCAAGGCCATCGTGGGCGGCAACGGCACGGCCTACGGCTCCAAGCAGACGACGTGCGCGATGTGCCGAATCGACCGCGAGGGGCAGGCGGGATACCTCACTGCCAGGTAGCGGCTTGGGTCTGCATAAAATGGCACCCTTGGCGGCTGCGCAGGTGTCCTTCCTGCGCTGCTGCCAGGGGTGGGCGCGCCGCCCCCGTGGTGCGGGTTAGGCGATGTGATGTGGCGGCGCGCAGCGAGGACTTGCTTACTCCTCGTTGAGATATTGCTTTCGATCGGCCATGTGCTTTCCGGCGAGGGAACTCCCGTGACGCAGGCCGTCTGAGATCATCTCCTGGAAATAGGCGTCCTTCTCGTCGCAGAGGTCCTCAAGCTCAACCACTCGCGACGCCAAGCAGCCCGAGACGCCGCGCTCAATCTCGAGGTCGTCCGCCAACTGTGCGTTGTCTTCCAACAGCCGCTCGTTCTCTTCTCTCAGCTGATCGTTATCTCGAGCGTTGCCTGCGACATAGACTGCAGCGCCGACGACAACGGCGGCGCCAGCAGCAATCTCCTTCTTGTGCTCTTTGGCGAATTGAAAGGCCTTGACTGCACTCTCCTTAACGGCGGCGGGAATAGCTTTTGCCTTTTCGCGGACGATTTGCGTTAGGGACTTCTTCTCTGTTGCGTCAGGTTCGGGCTCGGCTTCCATCAAGGTCGTTTCCGAAGCTTCTTCCGATGTTTCTTCCCTGGACTCGAACTCGTCCATTTCAGCCTCCGTTCTTTTGCCATTGCCGCATTTTACCTCGCATTTTGCTCCAATGATTCAGCTGCCAGCTGATTTGTGACCGCAGTGGATGACGGGGCCGATGTAATTGGTCCATGTCCTGCCGGGAGATCCTTATGGAGTCTATTGCGGTGGCACTCATCGGCAGCGTCGTGACGCTGGTCGGGGTGATCGTCTCGAACTCGCGCAGCCGCGCGGTGATGGAGCTCAAGATCGATGAGCTCACCCGGCGCGTCGAGAAGCACAACTGCCTCATCGAGCGCACCTACAAGCTCGAGCAGGACATGGCCGTGGTCAGGCGCGACGTTGACGCGCTTAAGGAGAGGAGCGGCACATGAACCGTTTTCTGACAAGCAACGAGTGGCAGTGGCGCCTGTTGCGCACCGTCGTCCGGGGCGTCCTGGGCGTCGTGGTGGCGAACGTCGACCTGCTCATGGGCGTGGCGGTGCTCGACCCCACGTGGCGTGCGTTGTGCGCAGCCATGGTGATGGCCGTGCTCTCGCCCGTGATGGCGGAGCTTGGCAAGGCGGATGACTCCGATGAGTGAGTACGCGAGCGAGGAGGAGCGCTGGGAGGACCTGCGCGAGCCGGGCTACGAGCCCGCCGCGCCCAGCGACTTCAGGCCCGAGGAGGGCGAGGACGCAGGCTTCGAGGAGGTCGGCGCCAATGGGGCATAGCATCCTGTTCAAGCAGTGCGGAAGCGACCACATGACGCGCGGGCGCTCCCACGCCATCGACCGCATCGTGATCCACTACGCGGCGACACTGGCGTCGGCCCGCAACAACGCGATCTACTACTCGCGCAATGAGCGGCAGGGCTCGTCCGCGCACTACTTCGTGGACGACATCACCGACGAGATCTATCAGAGCGTGGCCGAGGGCGACACCGCCTGGCACGCCGGCAACTGGCTCATGAACTGCCGCAGCGTCAGCATCGAGGTCGTGAGCGCCGGCGAGGACTACAGCGAGGTCGAGGTGGGCAAGCTCGCCTGGCTCGGACAGACCCTCATGAAGCGCTACGGCATCTCCGAGGGCGGCGTCATCCGCCACTACGATGTGACGGGCAAGGTCTGCCCTGCGCCCTACATCGCGGCCGGGTGCTGGGCGGCGCTACGCTCGCGCATCTGTCGCGGCATCGCGTCCTCGGGCACGACGGCTGCGGAGTCTTCTGGTAGCTCCTCCGCTCCCTCGGGCAACGTGGCGAGCCTAGCGCGGCGCGTCATCAACGGCGAGTTCGGCAATGGCGAGGCGCGCAAGCGACGGCTGGGCTCCAACTACGCCGCCGTGCAGCGCCGCGTGAACCAGGTGCTCTCGTGAGTCGGCTGAGAGAGGAAGTGATGTGGGCGCTGGCGGACGCAACGGCATTGCTGCTTTGCGTGGCGCTGGCGCCCTCAGGTGTTCTTGCCCGGCCGCTCACCCGCGCCCCCTTCGTTCCGCCGCCTTTCAGCCAATAGCGTACAACATCGGGGCTTCCGATGCCGAGCGCTTCCGCGACGTCCCTGCAAGATGCGCCTTTTCGCGCCATCTCCATCGCCTTGCCCCGAACCTCGTCGCCGTAGGGTTCGAACTTGGCTCCGCAGGTCCTCCGCTGCGGCCCAGCCGCGTTTGCCGCCCAACGGCGCAGGGTCCTGCCGGAGATGCCGGACATCCTGGCGCTCTTCTCGAAGTCACCGGTGAGCGCAAGCATCTCGAGGGCCTTTTTTCTCGCGGATTGACTGTACACGCGAACACTCCTAACCGGACCGAATGGTCCAACTATTCGTCCGCACCCCCAGGGCGTGGCAGGGCGTCTTTTTGCGCTCGGAAGCGTTGAAAGCTCCTGTCTCGAAACTCAAGCACGTTTCTTATGCAAGCCGCCAGCTACAATCGCGAGTGAATCAACGCGGGCGGCTTGCGTGCCGTTCACAAAACCCCAGGTCGCAGATCTTTGCCATCGGCAAGACGATATGAGCAGGACATAAAAAGTTGGAAGCCCCTCCTGCATGCATATCCGCGGATTAGGCCGACAATAGCGGTGCCCGAACCGCCAGCGGCCACGCCGCACTCATGGAAGGGGCTTCCGATGAACAATGCTACCACTTTCGTAGGGCTCGACGTCCACGCCCGCTCGATAAAGGCCTGCGCCTTCGCGCCGGCCACGGGCGAGGTCGAGAGGAAGTCGTTCGGCTACGAGCCCGGCGAGGTCGCCTCGTGGATAAAGGGCCTCGCCCAGCCCGCGAAATGCGTCTACGAGTCGGGCGTCACCGGCTTCCACCTGTGCAGGGAATTGCGCGCGATGGGCGCCGACTGCGCCATCGGCGCGGTGTCGAAGATGCACAGGCCGGCCGCCGACCGCGGCCGCAAGACGGACCGCCGCGACGCGCACTTCCTCGCGGTGCAGCTGGCGCTCGGGGTGGTCGCCGAGGTGCACGTGCCAGACCCCGAGTGCGAGGGCGCGCGCGACTTGACGAGGGCGCTGGCTGATGCCCGGGACGACGCCGTGCGCGCCAAGCAGCGCCTGTCGAAGTTCCTGCTCAGGCACGGGCACGTCTACGACGAGAGGAACGCCGCCGGCCAGCGGAGGAGCCGCTGGACCAGGGATTTCTGGGCATGGGTCGGGCGGATCGACCTGGGAGACGCCTCCGCGACGGCCACGCTCG
>NZ_CAKUAL010000102.1 GCF_934636505.1 uncultured Ellagibacter sp. | reverse complement strand
GGCCAATTCTTTCTCCAAGATGGAGCCTGGCGAGCCATTATCTTCAAGCTGGCTCACCAGGCACCATCGAACCTCCCGCTTTGCGAACACGCGAAGGCCTGCCACCGAATACGAAGGCCTTGCGCGGGATGCACAGCTTAATGCGAGCTTTGACCGACTTTCTGGTAGAATCGGCACTGCCGCATTATGCGCCCCTGTAGCTCAGCGGATAGAGCGTCGGTTTCCTAAACCGTGCGTCGGAGGTTCGAGTCCTCTCAGGGGCGCCACTTTCCTGCCTGCGGTTTTCGGCTTTTAGCTTCCTAATGCCTACCTTTCGCATCAGTTTTTTTTCCAATTCCCCAAAAAAGCACTTGCGCGTGGTGGAGCGATGTGCTTACAATGGCTCCACAATTTCAAAGCGTCACCCCTTATGACTCGCTCTGAATCCTTCGGGAAACAGGGCGCCGAAGGGGCCTCTGGAGAATCCCAGGCAAGCTGGGTGCCGAAGGGGCAAGGCGAAACACCTGGTCACAGGCTTTTCGTTGAAACTCTCAGGCAAAAGGACAGAGAAAAGCTTACTGCTTGTCGCATCTGCGTGTCGCATTTCGCTTTTCCCTTTCCTTTTGTTGCGCCCATACCGCTTGTCGCGCGCGTTAAAACTCGGAACGCGCGAGTCCTCCACGGCCTTTTCGAGGGCCGCTTGAAGTTGCGAAACGTAACGGATATCGAGGAGGAACAGTGGAAGACTTCTTCAGCGCGTTCAACAACGTGCTCAATGCCATCGACGACTTCATCTGGGGCGTGCCCTTGATGGTGCTCATCCTGTTCGGCGGCATTCTTCTGACCGTGCGCCTGCGCGGCCTGCAGTTCAGCAAGCTGCCGCGCGCCCTGCGCTACATGCTGAAAAACGAGAAAGGCGAGGACGCGACCGGCGAGGTGTCGTCGTTCGGCGCTCTGTGCACCGCTCTTTCCGCGACCATCGGCACCGGCAACATCGTCGGCGTGGCGACCGCAGTCGTCGCCGGCGGCCCGGGCGCCATGTTCTGGATGTGGGTTGCCGCCTTGTTCGGCATGGCGACCAAATACTCCGAGGGCCTGCTCGCGGTGAAGTTCCGCAGCATCGACAAGGACGGCCACGTGCTCGGCGGCCCGTTCTACTACATCGAGCGCGGCATGGGAAAGCGCCTGCCCCAGATTTCCTGGAAGTGGCTCGCGAAGATCTTCGCGTTCTTCGGCATGTGCGTCGGCCTGTTCGGTATTGGTACGTTTACGCAGGTCAACTCCATCAACTCCGCAATCACCGGCTTCTTTGACCCCAACAAGTCGGCAACCGTGAGCATCCTTGGCATGGATTACTCCATCGCCACCGTGATCGGGTCGCTTCTTGTCGCGATCGTTGTCGGCCTCGTCGTCATCGGCGGACTGAAGCGCATCGCGAGCGTTTCCGAGAAGGTCATCCCCGTGATGGTCGTGATCTACGTGGCGTTCTCGCTCATCCTCATCGTGCTGAACATCACGGCGCTGCCCGACGCGCTTGTCACCATCGTCCAAAGCGCCTTCGGCTTGCGCGCTGCCGCAGGCGGTGCGCTCGGCGCGATCATCATCGCCATGCAGAAGGGCATCGCGCGCGGCATCTTCTCCAACGAGGCAGGCCTGGGCTCCGCGCCTATCGCCGCCGCGGCTGCGCAGACGAAAGAGCCGGTGCGCCAGGGTCTCGTTTCGATGACCGGCACCTTCCTCGACACCATCATCGTGTGCTCCATGACCGGCCTCGCGCTTGTCATGACCGGCGCCTACCAGATCCCCGGGCTCGAAGGCGCCGCCGTCACCACCGCGGCGTTCCAGATGGGCCTGCCCTTCATTCCCGCCGAAGCCGTGTCGTTTGTCCTAATGGTGTGCCTGGCACTCTTCGGTTTCACCACCATCCTCGGCTGGGACTACTACGGCGAACGTTGCCTGGAGTACCTCTCCGGCGGTTCGAAGAAGGCTGTGAAGACGTACCGCTGGCTCTACATCCTCGCCGTGTTCATCGGCCCCTACATGACCGTCTCCGCCGTGTGGACCATCGCCGACATCTTCAACGCCTGCATGGCTATCCCGAACATGATCGCCTTGATCGCGCTGTCCGGCGTGGTTGTGAAGGAGACGAAGGACTACTTCAAGCGCCTCGACGAGGCCGCAGGCGACGAGGACAACCTTGCGCCGCGCGACACCTCCGACGACTGGAAAGCCGAGGAGGCGACGGCGTAGAACGCGCCTAGCGGGGCGCAATCGCCCGACGCTTATCGTCTTTCTTGCCGAGAAGGCGGATTGATTGGCCGAAGAGGCTTGTCAACCCGCCTTCTCGCTTTCTATACTTGCGCGTGCATCGATAATCGAACGGCCCGCGACATCGCGTCGTAAGGCTTGCGCATAGTAAGGCTTAGCCCCATGTCAGACAGCCCGGCACCGCCTGATAACCGCACCGACCGCTTGGGAACCGAGCGCATCGGAAAGCTGCTCCTCGAGTTCTCCATCCCCGCCATCGTGAGCATGGCGTTCAACACGCTCTACAACGTGGTCGATACGATCTTTTTGGGACAGGCGCTCCCCGACGGTTCGGGCGTGGCGGTGACCACCCTCGCCTTCCCCGTGATGACCCTCCTTATGGGCTTCTCGATGATCGCCGGCCAAGGCGGCAACGCGCTCGCGGCAATTCAGCTGGGGAAGGGAGAGAAAGACCAGGTTGAGCGCACGCTCGGGAACTCGGCCACGCTGCTTGTGGGCATCGCCGTCGTCATCGCGGTGACGTCGTGGCTCCTCATCGACCCCATCCTCGCAGGCATCGGCACGACCGATGAACTTTGGGACCTCACGAAGACTTTCGTTCAGATTATCTGCTTCGGCTTCATCTTCCAATCGCTTGGCATGGGGCTCAACAACTTCCTACGCACTGCGGGAAGGCCCAACCTCGCGCTCGGCACCATGATCTTCGGCACGGTGATGTGCATCATCTTCAATTATCTGTTCGTCATCGTGCTGGGGTTCGGCGTCGCGGGCAGCGCATCGGCCACGATTCTCGGTCAGGCATGCGGCATGGTGCCAGTCGTCTGGCATTTCACCATGAGCAAAAACGCCGCCTTCAAGCTGCGCCTTCACTGTTGCGTGCCCGATGTGAAGCTCATGGGGAACATCCTCATGATGGGCATCGCATCGTTCGTGATGCAGGTCGCGTCCATGCTCGTCGGCATCGTGCTGAACCACGTGGTGAGCCTGTACGGGTCGACCGACCTCATCGGCACCACGGCCGCACTCGCCGCGATCGGCGTGGCGCAAAAAGCGGCGATGTTTGCGATCACCCCGCTCATCGGCCTGATCATGGGAGCGCAGCCCATCATCGGGTTCAATTACGGCGCGAAACTGTGGCAGCGCGTGCTCGACACGCTGAAGTGGGCGAGCATCACCGGCGTATGCATCGGCGGAGCGTTCTTCCTGATTGCGGAGGCCATTCCCACGCCGATCGTGGAGCTGTTCGGCGTTTCGGGCGACCTGGAGAATTTCGCCGTGTATGCGCTGCGCGTGTACGTGATTTTCTTCGCGCCCGTTGGATTCCAGATTGTGGGATCGAGCTACTTCCAGTCAAGCGGCCAGCCGATGAAGGCCGCGATTCTCGAGCTCACACGCCAGGTGCTCTTCCTCATCCCCCTGTACCTGCTGCTGCCGCCCGTGCTGACAGCGCTCTTCGGTACGACGGGACTTGAGGGCGTCATCATAAGCGCTCCGGTGTCCGACGCTCTTTCAGTATGCGTCACCAGCGTCTTCGTCGCGCGAGAAGTCCGCAAGCTACGCCGCCTGCGCGACAGCGGAGGGATTGCGTAAGGGATGCCGCACGCAAAAAAGCGCGGGGCGAACCCGCGCTTTTCCCAACTTGCCAAGCGGCATGTTCGCCGCCGCACCTGCGACTTTTACTCCTCGGGGACGAGGCCCTTCAAGGCGCTTGCCACCTTGCGCGCGGCAGCCGTGATCGTGAGGTCGTCAACGTTCACCGTGACCTCCGCATACTTCTCGTAAAGTGGCTTGCGCTCGTCGAAGAGCTCATGCAGGCTCATGCCGACGCCGTTCTTCAAAACTACGCCGCGCTCCTGCAAATCGGACAGGCGGCTTTTCAGCTCGTCGTAGGAAATCTGCAGGTATACCACGTGGCCGATCTCGGAAAGATGCTTCATGGCCTCGTCGGAATAGACCGCAGAACCGCCCGTCGCGATGACCGAATGTTCGGCCTTCAAATCGGAGAGCACCTGGTTCTCAACGGCAATGAACCCTTCGGGGCCGCACGCGTCGAGCAGCTTTTGCAGCGTCTTGTCGCACTGATTCTGAATCACCAGGTCGGCGTCGATAAAGTCGTAACCGACGATCTTCGCGAGCACGATGCCCAAAGTTGACTTGCCGGCACCCGGCATGCCGATCAGGACGATGTTGTTTTTCTCCGACATGGCTTCTCCTTCAACGGTAATGTCTCGCTGATCACTATAGCAGCAAAGATCAGCAC
>NZ_CAKUAL010000101.1 GCF_934636505.1 uncultured Ellagibacter sp. | reverse complement strand
CCGCATGATCGACGCAGGCGTGAACGGCCTGTTCTTCCTGGGGTCCTCGGGCGAAGTCGCCTTCCTTACCGACGCCCAGCGCTACCACGTGCTGCAGGAAGCCGTGGCCATCGTGAACCATCGCGTGCCCGTGCTCGCCGGCGTCATCGACATGGAAACCCTGCGCGTTATCGACCAGTGCAAGCGCGCGAAGGGCTACGGCGTCGACGCGCTCGTCGCAACCGCCCCATTCTACGCGCTTGGCGGCCCACGCGAGGTCGAGCGTCACTTCCGCGACATCCGCGAGAACACCGACCTGCCGCTGTTCGCTTACGACCTGCCCGTGTGCGTGCACACCAAGCTTGACCCCACGATGCTTGTGCGCCTCGGCAAGGACGGCGTGCTCCAGGGCGTGAAGGACTCCTCCGGCGACGACGTCTCCTTCCGTTGGCTCGTGCTCGAAAACGAGGACGCAGGCCATCCGCTTCAGCTGCTCACCGGCCATGAGGTCTGCGTCGACGGCGCTTACCTCGGCGGCGCGGACGGCTCCGTTCCCGGTCTCGCGAACCTCGACCCGTTCAGCTACGTCGAGCAGTACAAGGCGTTCCAGGCAGGCGATTGGGCGAAGGTCAAGGAGCTGCAGGATCACCTCGCACGCCTCATGTTCCTCACCCGCGTCGTGAAGGCGACCGTCGGCTTCGGAGCCGGCGTGGGCGCGTTCAAGACGGCACTTTGGCAGATGGGCGTGTTCAACACGAACCAGATGCGCGAACCTGTCCAGGCGCTCGAAGGCGAAGACGTCGCGGCCATCGTCGAGGTCCTCAAGAAGTCGGGCCTCATGGACGCCGACGCGCCTATCCGCAAATAACGTCACCCAGCAGAGGAGCGCGGCGTGCAAGGGCGAAAGGCCCACGCGTCGCGCTCTTTTCTTTCGACCCATTCAAGGAGCAGCATGGCAACCTTCCCTGCGAACTGCGAGTTTCCTGCACGCGTCGTTGCGATCGACGTGGGCGCTACCAAGATTACGGGCAGCATCGTTCGATACGATTCCGTCGAAGCAGAACCCGTCGTGGAAGATTCGCGCACCGTGGCGACCGAGGCGATGAAGGGCGGGGCGAGCGTCCTCGGCAAGATTTGCTCGCTCGCGAGCAACCTTGCCGCGTGCGCCCCCGCCTCCCCCCTCGGTATCGGAGTGGGAACCGCCGGGCGCGTCGACGCGAAGTCCGGCGACATCGCCTACGCGAACGATCTCATGCCAGGTTGGAGCGGACAACCGCTCGCCTCTGCATTGCGCGAGCACTGCGGCGTCCCTGCCGCCGTCTTGAACGACGTGCAAGCTTATGCAGTGGGAGAAGCCCGCTGGGGCGCTGGGCGCGGTGCCGATACCTGCATCATGATTGCCGCGGGAACCGGCGTCGGCGGCGCCGTTATCGCGCATGGCCGCATCGTGCGCGGCAAGCACGGCTTCGCGGGCGAGGTGGGACATATGGCCTCCTCCGTTGCCACGGGGATTCCCTGCGTTTGCGGAGGAAGCGGGCATCTGGAAAGCGTCGCCGCAGGTAGCGGCATCGAGGCGCGCTTCTTCGAAGCCACCGAGGAGCGTCTCTCTGGTGCCGAGATTTCCGCACTTGCCGCAAAAGGCGAGCAGCCCGCACGACGCATCATTAAGGAAGCGGGCTTTGCGCTCGGCCAGGCCATCGCTGGACTTACGAATATTCTCGATCCCGACATCGTGATCTTGTCGGGATCGGTGGTGAAAGCCGGCACCGAATGGCGTGCGGAGCTGCAGCGCGGGTTTGACGGTCAGATCCCCTCAATCCAGCGCGATCTCCCCATCGTCGATGCCGAGCTTGGCGCAACCGCCCCGCTCATCGGCGCGGCAGAGAACCTCATCGATTCGCTTTAACGCCTAAGCGGTCCTTTCAAACGAAGGCTAAAACCGGCGAGCTGCATACATGCTCGCAGCTCGCGCCCAACCCAAAGCACATCTCGCTAACTGCAAAGGAGCATCTCATGATCGATCCCGTTATTCAGCAGCTCAAGGGGAAGCTCATTGTAAGCTGCCAGGCCTACATGGGTGAGCCCCTGCGCCACCCTGAAACAATGGCACAGATGGCGCGCGCCTGCGAGCTGGGCGGCGCTGGCGGAATCCGCTGCCAGGGACTCTCCGACATTTCCGCTATCAAGGGACGTACCGAGGTGCCCGTCATCGGCATTTGGAAGGAAGGACACGAGGGCGTCTACATCACGCCGACGCTGCGTCATGCGCGCGCCTGCGTTGCCGCAGGTGCCGACATCGTCGCGGTAGACGCCACCGACCGTCCGAGGCCCGACGGCAAGACGCTCGAAGATACTGTGCGCCCGCTCAAGGAAGAAGGCGTGCTCGTCATGGCCGATTGCTCGACGATTGAGGATATCCGTCACGCCTTCGCCATCGGATGTGACATCGCCTCGACAACGCTTTCGCATCCTGGGGCCGCCATCGACTGCGGAATGGCCGACGGCCCCGACGTTGCGCTCGTGCGCCAAGCGACGACGGAGTTCCCCGACAAGCCCGTCATCTGCGAAGGCCGCGTCCATACGCCCGCCGACGCAAAGGCCGCCATGGACGCCGGAGCCTGGGCAGTCGTCGTGGGAACCGCCATCACGCACCCCACGTCCATCACGAGCTGGTTTGCGGAAGCGGTCGAAGGGTAAAAGTACACCGAGTCGAGTCAATCCTGGCACAAAAGCCGAGGTGTCCCACTCGATAGTAAGGGATCAAAAAGAAATCCCAGGTCGAGCAAGCGCTTGACCTGGGATTTCTTGTTTAAGAGCCTGCTTAAGTCCGTCGCATTCCCCAATTCGAGTGCTCTATCCACGGGATACCTCGGCTTTTGTGCCAAAATCGTCCTCTCAAGATGCACTTTTTTAGCAGCGAGGGTTAGTTGTCGTTTCCCACTTATTCCGACACCCCCGGCGCGCGTTTATCCCACCTAGGCTCTCCTTTAGTACAGCAGCTTCCCTCGCAAGACGACGTGCTTTACCTGAAGATCCCCGTCGAGCACGACGGCATCGGCAATCTTCCCGGGCGCAATGCTTCCGCGCTCACCCGAGATGCCGAGCGCCTTCGCGGGCGTCATCGTTGCAGCGCGAACCGCATCGGCCAAGGGGATTCCCATCTTCGTCACCGCCGTACGCAAACACGCCATGACGCTGCTCACGCTGCCCGCAAGCGAGCCGTTCTCGATAGTCGCGCGATTGCCGTGCACGGTGAACAGCTGCCCACCGAGCTCGAAGGTACCGTCGCCCAGCCCGCAGGCGCGCAACGAGTCGCTGATCAAGATCATGCGCTCGGGGAAAAGCGAGAATGCGAGGCGAACCATCGAAGGCGCAATATGCACGCCGTCAGCGATAATCTCGCAGGTCACGTCTCGCCGGTCGACAGCAGCGGCAATCGGACCCGGCTCGCGATGATGCAACCCCGGCATCGCGTTGAACAGGTGGGTCATGTGACGCGCTCCCGCCTCAAAGGCAGCGGCAGCCGTCTCGTAATCGGCGCACATATGCGCAAGCGAAACGTGAACACGCCCCGAAACCTCGCGGATGAACTCCAGGTTGCCGGGTTCCTCAGGCGCGACATCGACCAGCTTGATCTTCCCGTGCGCCGCCTCTTGCCAGCGCTTAAATTCCCCCATCGTCGCACCGCGCACGTACGACGGGTTTTGCGCGCCGACTTTCCCCGGCGAGATGAAAGGACCCTCCATGTTGATTCCGACAATCGCCGCCTCATCGTCGGCGACAGAATGCTCGGCAATCGATGCCACGATGGGAACCAAACGCTCCTCGGGAAGCGTCATCGTCGTCGGGAATAGGGCCGTAACGCCCTGAGAAGCTTCGTAACGGGCGATTGCGGCGATTCCCTCATCGTCGGCGTCACAGAAGTCATGCCCCATCGCTCCGTGGACGTGCACATCAATAAGACCAGGGAGCACCCAGCAATCGGAAGCGTCGACCATATCTTGAGGTAGGCACTCCCCTGTCGACGCCTGCGCGAACCGCTCGCCCTCGATGAACACGTCGCGATTGTCGAACCCCGCGCCGCTGAAGACCTTACCACCTGAAATGATCATGCGCTTCCCTTTCTCAAACCGCCGAACAGCATAGTCGCCTTCTTTGCGAAATGTTCCCAAAAGCAAACTTCTTCAAATTAGGGTCACGCTGGACAAAAATCGTCGATATGTGAGTCTTGAGGCAGATTTATTTCGCCGATAACGCAAACCTACCGACGTTTTCCCAGGTCACCATTTGAGCGACGCGCTTCCGTTCGCGCGAAGGCTCACATATCGACGATTTTTGTCCACGGCACCCACTATTTTGAGTAATTGGATGTCCTAGCGTCCGTTTGCCACCCGAGCGCCTGCCCGCCGCTAGACCTGGCGCCCAAGCAACCTAGGCGCCGCACATGCAGTTAACCCAGGACCTCAAAGCAACCCGGCGCTTTCCAAGCGGCTCAAGCCCACTGGAACGCCCTTTCATCTCCTGACAGCCCAACGCCAGCTCGAGCTGGCCAAGAAACCTGACGCAACCTGAGGACCTGGGAC
>NZ_CAKUAL010000100.1 GCF_934636505.1 uncultured Ellagibacter sp. | reverse complement strand
CTCACATTGCGTGCAGCGTGTGCGAAGCCGCCCGTGGCATACGCGATATGTGTAATGGCGCACGCTGCGTAGATAATGTGCACGACAAGCATCCTCAACTTCCGTTTCGAGACGCGCATCGCCGTGCCGATTCCATCAACACTATATATCAGTTGCGTTGGGACAAAGGGGATGGAAGGCGCGAGCT
This sequence comes from uncultured Ellagibacter sp., assembly GCF_934636505.1. Classification (GTDB taxonomy): domain Bacteria; phylum Actinomycetota; class Coriobacteriia; order Coriobacteriales; family Eggerthellaceae; genus Ellagibacter. The sequence continues at coordinate 4,476 of NZ_CAKUAL010000100.1, read as the reverse complement.
CGCAAGCGCAGAGGCTTCGCGACCTGCAATCCCTTTCACGCCGATGCCTAGCGCGATTGCGTTTCCGAGCTCGCGCGATGCGGGGCGTGCGTTATACTGTTCGGGCATTTTTAACATCCCGCCGAGATCGCTCAGGTTAGCTGCGCATCACAATGTACGCTGCCGCTTTGAGCTGCACGGCGGAGAAACAAGGAGAGAGAACATGTCATCGATCATCGTCGTCGGTCACAAAAACCCTGACAACGACGCCATAAGCGCGGCTGTCGGGTATGCATACCTGAAAAACGAGCTCGCGCGCCGCGCGGGCGAGGAGGCCGTCTTCGAGCCGGTGCGCCTGGGGCCGCTTCCCCCCGAGACCGAGTGGATCATGGGCGAGCGCGGCATCGAGCAGCCCCGCCTTATCGAGTCGGTTCCCGAGGGCGCTAAGGTCATCCTCGTCGACCATAACGAGATGCTCCAGTCTGTGGACGGCTTGAACACTGACGACCTCGTCGAAGTTGTCGACCATCACCGCCTGGGCGGCCTTACCACCGCGCAGCCGATTCGCGTGAACGTGAAGCCCGTCGGCTCCACCGCCGCCATCGTCGCGCGCGAATTCGAGATCGAGGGTGTGGAGCTTCCCGAGTCCATCGCCGCACTGCTGCTCGGTGCGATGCTCACCGACACCGTCATCATGAAGTCGCCCACCACGACTGATTTCGACCGCGACATGATTGCGCGTACGGCCAAGACCCTGGGTGTCGATCCGGTCGAATACGGAATGGACATCTTCAAGTGCCGTTCGAACCCCGCCGAGCTTCCTATCGACAAGCTGGTGAACGCCGACGCGAAGGAATTCGAACTCAAGAATGGCAACAAGGTCTACATCGGCCAGTTCGAGACCGTCGACTTGAAGGCGGTCCTCGGCCGCGAAGCCGAGATTCGTGAGGCTATCAAAGCGCTCGTCGCTGAAAAGGGCTACCAGTTCGTGCTGTTCTTCGCGACTGATATCCTCGCTGAGGGCTCGCAGTTCATCTGCGAGGGCGATACGCAGTTCGTCTCCGACGTGTTCGGCGTGAACTTGAACGACGGCGAAAGTGCTTGGATGCCCGGCGTTCTTTCCCGCAAGAAGCAGGTCGCGGCGCCTATCCTCGCCGCGTAAGAAAGCGGGTGCGTCCGCGAAGGCGGATGCTCGTTCTTTGAAGTGACAAGGCTCCGATGTCTCGCGTAAATCCGCGCAGGCGTCGGGGCCTTTTGCGTGCGCGAGCGACTATGCCGACGTCGGGGCTGCCCCTGCGGGGTGGTCGTTGCGGGAAAGATGTTGCCAGCATGAGTCTTTGCCCAACCGGCGGGCGGTCGCGTCAAGATCCCGCCGTACGTTCGGGTGCTATTCTTCCCAGCGTTTCGCCACGTAGTCGAGCAGGAACTCGTAGAAGCGCTGTGCTTCGGAGTCTGGGGTGCAGCGGCTCGTTTTCGCCACGATGACGTTGCGCGTGAATTCGGTTTCCTGCAGATGGACGAGGCGGCAGGACTTCGGGTCGAGGTCGCCCCAGCTGTGGTCGGGCCAAAACCCCACACCAAGCCCGAGGCCAATCATCTTCTTCACGACGAGGGGGTTGTCGCTCTCGAACGCGATATGCGGGGTGAAGGCGCGGTGCGCGCAGAAGGTGTCGCACACCTCGCGAAAGCGGCGCGAGCCGGCGAGCGCGATGAACCGCTCGCTTGCGAAATCGGAAAGCGAGGCGGTTTCCCCAAGCGCGCTGCCTGCGGGAACGGCGATGCCGATGCGCTCGGAGAAGGGCGTTTTCTCGACGGCGTTTTCCACCGTGCTCGAGCCACGCGGCGTAATAGTTGTTACGATGACGTCGCGATGTCGCTCGCGCTCGTCCTGCGTGATCTCGAACGAGACGTGCGGGTTGAGCTCGCTGTAGGCGGCGATGCCGTCAATGGCCACCCCTGATGCCGCATGCACGCCGACGCGGACTACGCCCTGCTCGCCCTGTTGGAAAAGCTGCACGTCGCGCGCCACATTCTCGAGGGTTTCCATCGCGGGCTTCACGCGGTCTCGAACGTAGGCGCCGGCGGGGGAGAGACGGATGCCGCGCCCCGCACGCTCGAACAGGCTCACGCCGAGCTCCTGCTCGAGGCGGTGGATTGACTGCGTGAGCGCAGGCTGTGCGATGTGGAGCTGCTTGGCCGTGTTGGTCATGTGCTCGTTTTCGGCTACGGCAAGAAAGTACCTCAGCTGAAGCAGTTCCATATCCTTCTCCATCTCATAAGGAAAACATTATGATTTTCATCTTAAAGATATATTGGACATTATCAAGAGAAAGCCTACCATGAATCAAGTTGTAAAACGCTCGATTCGGGAGATGGTATTACCGTGGCGGAAGTGCTTGAAGCTGTCATGCTCATCTGTTTTGGCCTGTCGTGGCCGATGAATGCGTACAAGAACTACAAGGCGCGTACGGCGGCGGGAACGAGCTGGCAGTTCATCCTGCTCATCACGCTCGGCTATGTTGCAGGCATCGCCGCGAAGTTCGTATCCGGTACGATCAATTGGGTGCTCATCGTGTACTTCATCAACGTGGTGTGCATTGCGGTGAATTGGGCGGTGTATTTCCGCAATCGCAAGCTTGATGAGGAGCGCGGCGTCATCGATGCCGCCGAATCGCTCAAGGAGCGTCGCGCAAGCCGCGATCGGGCAGTGACGGCTGCGGAAAACGGCTACATCGAAGGGGTTCGTGCAGCAGGCCGCCAGTAACGCAGGCGCCGAGGCCCTCTCTGGAGCGAGCGTACGCGCCCGAACCAACTGCATACTTCCAGCGAGTCGCTGCTTCCATCCCTATCACGGCTCGCGATTTCACAGGGCGCCTTCCCTCAGGCGCCCTTTTCCGCATAAGGGTCCGAGTTTCGCCGGGCTGCTCGAGAAAAGCAGAAAGGTGCCGCCTCGCCAGAAGTTGCGCTGCTTAATTGTGGAGAAGAGAAGGAGACGACTCCCAAGCGAGGAGTCACCGGTGCAGCGATCGCCCCGAAAGCGGCAGCGAGACAACTTCTTCAAGTTGTGTTTTGCCAGCTCACAGCAACCTATCCACATGATGATCCGCCCTGCAAGCCGTTAACCTTAGGGGATAGACACACCCGGGTGCGTGGCGTTTGACAAGCTGGTGTTCGAGCCGTATAGTACCAACTCGCGCCGCATTGCGGCGTGTATTTTCGTGTGCGCACCAGCTGAGCGTACATGAAAATGGGGGAGCGCCTCGCTCGCGGGGCAATCCCAGCAGGCATATGGTTTTTCGCAACCGCATGGTCAGGTTGCGCGAGGCCAGGTAGTAAAGAAGGAGAAGGAACTTGCCTACTATTAATCAGTTGGTCCGCAAGGGCCGCAAGACGGCTGTCGCCAAGTCCAAGACGCCGGCGCTCAAGGGCAACCCGCAGAAGCGTGGCGTGTGCACCCGTGTGTACACCACCACGCCGAAGAAGCCGAACTCGGCTCTTCGTAAGGTTTGCCGTGTCCGCCTCGTCAACGGCATGGAAGTAACGGCCTACATCCCCGGCGAAGGTCACAACCTCCAGGAGCACTCCATGGTGCTTATCCGCGGTGGTCGTGTTAAGGACCTTCCTGGTGTCCGTTACAAGGTCATCCGCGCTGCTCTCGACTGCGCTGCAGTTGACAAGCGCAAGCAGGCTCGCAGCCGCTATGGCGCCAAGCGCCCGAAATAAGTAAACCGCTAAGTCGCGCGGGCCAGAAGAGAAAGGCCTAATGGGAGGCAAGGAAGCCCCCTCGAAGCGCGCAGGAAAGAAGGAGTTACCCAATGCCGCGTCGTGCAGCAGCAGTCCGTCGTGAAACTCAGCCGGACGCAAAGTACAACAACCGTCTCGTCACCCAGCTGATCAACAAGATCATGCTCGATGGCAAGAAGTCCATCGCCGAGGGCATCGTCTATGGTGCTTTCGACATCGTCGAGGAGAAGTCCGGCCAGGATCCCCTGTCCGTCTTCAAGAAGGCTATGGACAACGTTCGCCCCACGCTCGAGGTCAAGCCGAAGCGTGTCGGCGGCGCAACCTACCAGGTGCCGATGGAGGTCAACTCCCGTCGCGCCACCACGCTCGCCATCCGCTGGATTGTCGACTTCTCGCGCAAGCGCAAGGAGCACACCATGAAGCAGCGCCTCGCTGCGGAAATCATGGACGCAGCTGAGAACACCGGCGCTTCTGTCAAGAAGCGTGAGGACCTCTACAAGATGGCCGAGTCCAACCGTGCGTTCTCGCACTACCGCTTCTAGGTCGTGAGGGAACATGGCTAAGACTAACGATCTGAAGCTCACCCGTAACTTCGGCATCATGGCCCACATCGATGCCGGTAAGACGACCACTACCGAGCGAATCCTTTACTACACTGGCAAGACCCACAAGATCGGCGAGGTGCATGATGGCGCCGCGACGATGGACTGGATGGTGCAGGAGCAGGAGCGCGGCGTGACCATCACCGCTGCT
>NZ_CAKUAL010000099.1 GCF_934636505.1 uncultured Ellagibacter sp. | reverse complement strand
CCCGGGTTCGAGCCCGACAGCAAGTTCCGCATGCTGAAGACCATGGTCGACGAGGTCGAGATCATCATTGCGATCAACGCGAACCATATCGAGAAATCAAAGACGCGCGGAGATCTGGGCATCACCTACGACGAGGAGGTCCTGCGCCTGCTCGACGTGTTCCGCTCGCGCGGGTTCGCCACCTCAGGCGTCGTGATCACCCACTTCGAGAACCAGCCTTCCGCCGTGGCATTCCGCTCGCGCCTCGACGGCCTGGGCATCAAAAGTTACCTGCACTACCCCATCGCCGGGTACCCCTACGACACCGCGCGCATCGTCTCCGACGAGGGCTACGGCAAAAACGAGTTCGTGGAAACGACGCACCCGCTCGTCGTGGTGACCGCACCCGGCCCCGGATCGGGCAAGATGGCCACCTGCCTCTCGCAGCTCTATCACGAGCACAAGCGCGGCAACCTGGCAGGATACGCGAAATACGAGACGTTCCCCATCTGGAATCTGCCGCTGAAACATCCCGTCAACATCGCCTACGAGGCCGCGACAGTCGATCTGGACGACGCGAACTGCATCGACCCCTTCCATCTGGAGGCCTACGGGAAGACTACGGTGAACTACAACCGCGACGTGGAGATCTTCCCCGTCCTTAAGACCATGATGGAGCGGATCGCGGGAGAGAGCCCCTACCAGTCGCCTACCGACATGGGCGTGAACATGGCGGGACTCGCAATCGTGGACGATGACGCCGTGCGCGAGGCCGCGAAGATGGAAATCGTGCGCCGTTACTTCCAAGCCGCCGTCGACGCGCGCCGCACCGGCATTCACGAGGAACGCGTCAAGCGCCTTGAACTTTTGATGAACCAGGCGGGCATCGACTCGAGCTTCTCGCCCGCGCGCTCGGCCGCTCTTCTTAAAGAGGAGACGACAGGCGGCCCGGCAGGAGCTATGGTGCTCGCCGACGGGCGCGTGGTCACCGGCAAGACCTCCCCGCTTTTGGGCGCCGCATCCTCCCTTCTGATGAACGCGCTCAAGGCGGTCTCGGGCGTCGACGACGACGTCTACGTCATCAGCGACGACGTGATCAAGCCCATCTGCACGCTCAAGACCTCGACATTGCATTCGAAGAACCCGCGCCTGCACTCGGACGAGACGCTGCTCGCGCTTTCGGTGAGCTCTGCGACCGACCCGCTTGCCCAGCAGCTTCTCGACCACGTGGACGACCTGCGTGGATGCGACGCCTTCTTCAGCGTGATCCTCTCCGCCACCGACGAGAGGCTCTATCGCACCTTGGGCATCAACGTCTGCTGCGAGCCGAAATACGAGCAGCGCCGCTACTACCACAAGTAAGAACACCCGCAAAGCCCCAACGATCGGCGCAAGGCCTCCTCGGAATGCACCGACGTCCCACGAATAACGAGAATCGCCCGCAAAATCGCGTGATTTGCGGGGCGATTTCTTGTTTTCCCTTTCCCTTACCAGCTGCACGGCCTATACTGTCCAGCTGCACAAGGAGTGCGGGTGACCCGGCACACGGCCAGGCATCCAGCCTCGAAGCATACAAATGAAAGGGACGGCTATGCCTGTTTCCAAGCAGACCGTCGCCACGTTCCAGCGCGCGAAAGCCGAGGGCAGAAAGTTGGCAATGCTGACCGCCTACGACTACTCGACCGCGAAGCTTCAAGACGAAGCGGGCGTTGACGGCATCCTCATCGGCGATTCCTTAGGGAACGTCATCTTAGGGTACGAAGATACCCTCTCAGTTACCATGGAAGATATGATCCACCACAGCCACGCGGTTGCGCGCGGGGCCTCGCATGCCCTCATCGTGTGCGACATGCCCTTCCTCTCCTACGAGGTGAGCGTGGAAGATGCGGTGCGCAACGCCGGCCGTCTTTTGAAGGAAGGCCGCGCGAACGCCGTGAAGCTCGAGGGCGGGCGCGAAGTCTGCCCGCAGGTGCGCGCCATCGTGGCCGCAGGCATCCCCGTGATGGGGCATCTGGGCCTGACGCCGCAGTCGGTGAACGCCTTCGGCGGCTTCAAGGTGCAGGGCAAGACCGAGGAATCCGCCCGAGCGCTCCTCGACAACGCCTGTGCGCTTGAAGAAGCCGGCGCCTTCGCCATCGTGCTCGAGTGCGTGCCCGCCGCCTTGGCCGAGCTCGTCACCAGCCGCATCTCGATTCCCACCATCGGCATCGGAGCCGGCGCAGCATGCGATGGGCAGATCCTCGTCTACCAGGACATGCTCGGCATGACGAGCGGCTTCTCCCCCAAGTTCGCGCGGCGCTTCGCCGAGGTGGGCGACGTGATGCGCAAGGGCTTCTCCGACTACATCGAGGCAGTCGGCGCCGGTACCTTCCCCGCCGACAGCGAGACCTTCCACGCAGGCGACGACGTCATCAAGAAACTGTACTAATTGAGCAAGAAAGACAACTCTCCTATGAATATTGCAACAACCGTCGAGCAGGCGAAGCAGACCGTGCGCCAATGGAAGGCCGAGGGGCTGACCGTGGGACTTGTCCCCACGATGGGATATCTCCACGAGGGCCACGAGAGCCTCATCAAACGCGCCGTCGCCGAATGCGACCGCGTGATGGTGAGCGTGTTTTTGAACCCCATCCAGTTCGCGCCGAACGAGGATCTTGCCACCTACCCGCGCGACTTCGCCGCCGACACCGTGCTCATCGAGAACGCCGGCGCCGACCTGGTCTTCCACCCCGAGCCCTCCGAGCTCTATGCCCCCGATGCGTGCACGTTCGTGAACGTAGAGGAGATCACCTCTGAGCTCTGCGGCAAAACGCGCCCCACGCATTTTCGCGGAGTGTGCACCGTGGTTTCCAAGCTCATGAACATCTCGCAGGCCGACCGCGCGTACTTCGGCCAAAAAGACGCGCAGCAGCTCGCCGTCGTGCGGAGAATGGTTCGCGACCTGAACATGAACGTCGAGGTCGTCGGGTGCCCCATCGTGCGCGAAGAAGACGGCCTCGCGAAAAGCTCGCGCAACACCTATCTCTCCCCCGCCGAGCGTGAAGTGGCGCTCGTGCTCTCCCGCGCGGTGCGCGAGGGACAGCGTCTTATGGAAGAAGGCGAGCGCGACGCGAAGACGATTCTGGGCGCCATGCGTGCGATCATCGAAGCAGAGCCGCTCGCACGCATCGACTACGTCGAGATGGTGTCGTGGGACGGCATCAAACCCGTCGATGTTGCCGACTCCTCGGTCCTCGTGGCGATGGCGGTCTACATCGGCAAGACGCGCCTGATCGACAACTTCATCTTCGAGATGTAGCGCACGGAAAGGAGAAGACCCATGCTCTTGCATATGCTGAAGGGAAAGATCCACCGCGCGACGGTCACGCAGGCCGAGCTTAACTACGTCGGCTCGATCACCGTTGACGAGGCGCTCATGGAGGCGGCCGGCATCCGCGAGTACGAGAAGGTGGCGATCGTCGACGTGAACAACGGCGCGCGCTTTGAGACCTACGTCATCGCAGGCGAGCGCGACAGCGGCACCATCTGCCTGAACGGCGCGGCGGCACGCTGCGTCTCGGTCGGCGACAAGATCATCATCATGTGCTACGCGATGATGACCGAGCAGGAGGCGGACACAAACCCGCCGCGCGTCGTGCTCGTGGGCGCGAACAACAAACCCGAGCAGGTTGCCCGCTACGAGCGCCACGGGGTGCTCGAGCAGTAAAACCATTCGAGGGCGGTGCCTACTCCGAAGCAGGCACCGCCCTCTTTTACAAGGAGTCGCTTACGCTCTTTCGACGGGGGTCACCGCCCCTAAAAGAAAGCCGAGGAAGCGTATTCGTAGAAATTCTCACCCTTGTAGCGCAGAAGCGTCGTCGGCTCGGCACCGCGGCGCACGTACATATGCTTGATGGGAGACGGAAGCTTCGCCATGTCTCCGTCGATGAACAGCGTCGCCTCCCGTCCCGCCGCATTCTGCGACAAATCCATTTCCACCACATCGTTTTCCGAGGTGAGCATCGCACGGGCGCGAAGCGAGTGCGGGGCTATCGGCACGGCGATCAGCCCGTTGAAGCCGGGTGCCACAAGCGGTCCGCCAGCGGAGAGCGCATAGGCGGTCGAGCCTGTCGCCGTAGCAACCACAAGCCCGTCGCCGCGCATGTCCGCGATAGGGACATCGGAGATGGAAAGCGAGAAATCGATGATGCGCCCGTTCGCACCGCGCGTCACTGCCGCCTCATTCAGGGCGAAGAAGGTATGGCCCGGGGCATTCTCTGCCAAAAGGCCCGCACTCGCATCCTCATCTTCGTCGAACCAAGTGGAAACCTTTTCATCGGGCAATTCGGCAAACAACCCGTCCGCATCGCTTGACGCCCACGGGTCGGCCTCCCCTTCGCAGACGATATCGACACGCAGATTGCTGCGCCGCTCGCTCACCGTCTCTCCCGCGAGCGCCGCCGCCACGATGGCGACCACACCGTCGTCGCTCTCGTTCGCGAGAAAGCCCAGTCTTCCAAAGTTGATGCCCAAAATCGGGACGCCCGAGGTACCGATGGCGCGCGCCGTGCGTAGGATGGTCCCGTCCCCGCCGAGAACGACCGCCAGATCAACGCCGCGGGCTAGCTGCTGCGAAACGAGAGGATTGGGATCGAGGCCCTCAAGATCGGACGAATCGAATATCGCGTAGCCGATTCCCTGTGTTCCCAGGTAAGTGGCTAAAAGCAGCGATGCATCTATCGCTTGCGAATTGGAGTTATTGCGTACGATGAGCAGGTTCATGAGAGCGCTTTCGTTGTGTTTGCTAAGATGAGATGATTATATCCGAAGAGAATTGGTCGTTTGCATGTCAGACAAGCTCGCACG
>NZ_CAKUAL010000098.1 GCF_934636505.1 uncultured Ellagibacter sp. | reverse complement strand
CCATTCAGGCGTCCATGGTGTCGAAGGCGATCGAGAGCGCGCAACGTCAGGTCGAAACGATGCACTTCGCCGCGCGTAAGAACGTCCTCGAATACGACGACGTCATGAACCTGCAGCGCAAGGTGATCTACGAGGAGCGCAACTCCATCTTGGACGGCAAGGACATGAACGGCCGCATTCCCGGCATCATCTCCGACGCCGCCTCCGCCGTGGTGGAGGAGAACTGCCCCGAGCGCGCCGCGTTCGACGACTGGGACGTGAAGGCGGTCGACACGTGGGCCGCCGGCATGACCGGCAACAACGACTTCCACGTCGCGTCGATCGAGCACGACGACGAGCCGGAAAACGTCGCCGACGCGCTCACCGAGTATCTCGAGGGCATCTACGCCGAGAAGGAGAACCTGCTTGGCGCCGACATGATGCGCAATCTGGAAAGCCAGGTCATGTTGCGCATCATCGACACGCGCTGGATGGCCCACCTTGCCGAGATGGATTACCTGAAAACCGGCATCGGCCTGCGCGCCTTCGCACAGCGCGACCCGCTCGTCGAGTACAAGAACGAGGCGTACGCCGCCTTCCAGCGCCTGACCGCCAGCATGTACGAGGACTACCTGCGTACGCTTCTGCGCCTGCAGATCGCCGTGAAGCAGGAGCCCATCCCCGAGGAGCGAAATCCGCTCGAGGGCCGTTTGAGCTACTCGAAGCCCGAGGACGCGCTCACCGAGTCCGACATCAAGGCGGCGCCGGCAGCAGCGCGGGCCTCCCAGGCCGGAGCAGCTCCCAAGCCCGCCGCGCCGAAGCCCACGACGTATGTCAAGGACAAAGACGACCCCTTCGCGAACGTCGGCCGCAACGATCCTTGCCCCTGCGGCAGCGGCAAGAAGTTCAAGAAGTGCCACGGCATGTACCAGGATTAGCGCCTACCGTTGTATAGGGCGCATCTGCTGTGAGGCGGAGGCTGCCGCCTTGCATTGGGCGCTTCGGCGTGACGCGAGATGCAGTTGCCGCCGCGCTTTCTCCAAGCTTTATTGCAAAAGGCCGTTTCCCCAGGGAAGCGGCCTTTTTCTCGTGCCTTTTGTGCACGGCATGCCCTCGCTCAATCGCAACGAAACCGTGCCATTCGTGTATATTCGGAGCAAGTTACACCGTGCCATTCGTGTATACTATTGCACATGCTGACCGTGCCATTCGTGTATATTCGGAGCAAGTTACACCGTGCCATTCGTGCGTGAATGGCATTTTGGCATCAATTGGAGCGAGGGGTGGCCATGTTCAAACGCCATGCATACGACGATCTTCTTCGCTGGAAGCGCGAGTCGAAAGGCGCGCGCGCTCTGCTTTTAGAGGGTGCGCGTCGCGTTGGCAAAAGCACGCTCGCAAGGGAGTTTGCCGAAAGGGAATACGCCGCCCATCTGGTCATAGACTTCTCCGAAGCGTCCGATGACCTCAAGATGCTGTTTCGCGACTATCGTGCGGACGTGGATTCCTTCTTCATGTACCTGCAGGCGTTCACGGGGGTTTCGCTGCCGCGCCGAGATTCCCTCATCGTGTTCGACGAGGTGCAGCGCTTCCCGCCTGCACGGGAGTTCATCAAGCAGCTTGTCGCGGACGGCCGATACGACTATCTCGAAACCGGCTCGCTCATATCCATCCGGCGCAACGTGAAGGGCATCGTCATTCCTTCCGAGGAGACTGCGCTTCGCTTGAATCCGCTGAACTTCGAAGAGTTCCTTTGGGCGGAAGGTGAAGATCAGCTCGCCGCGGCCATCCGCACCTCTTTCGAGGGGAAAACCCCGCTGCCTGAGGCCATCCATCGCAAAGCGGAACGGCTTTTCCGCGAATACATGCTGGTCGGAGGCATGCCTCAGGCGGTTGATGCGCATGTTGCCGAAAAGGATTTCGGAAAAGTGGACAGGGTGAAGCGCGATATCTTGTCGCTGTACCGCGGCGACATCGAGAAGTTCGGCGGCACCGACGCGCTGCGCATCCGTCGCGTGTTCTCGACCTTGCCCGGCCAGCTGGCGCGCCATGAGAAGAAGTTTGTGCTGTCCTCGCTTGACAGCAACGCGCGCAGCAGGGACTATGCGGACGCCTTCTTCTGGCTAGCGGATGCGTGCATAAGCGCCACGTGTATCGGTGTCGATGACCCGTCGGTGGGCCTCGCGGCAACCGCCGACGAGGGAACGTTCAAGTGCTATATGGCCGACACGGGGCTTTTGATCTGCCAGCTTTTCGCCGACAATGCCGAGACCCCCCACGAGCTTTACCGCGACATTCTGCTGGGAAAACTCGAGATCAACGAGGACATGTTCACGGAAAACGTGGTGGCGCAGCAGCTCGCCTCGAACGGGCATGGGCTGTACTTCTACTCGAAGCGCGACCGCGAGAACAGCGCAAACACCATGGAAATCGACTTCTTGATCACGGCCGGTTACGATGATGCCGCCGGGCGCATGCGCGTTTCGCCTATCGAGGTGAAGTCGACGAAGCGCTATGGCGCGAAATCGCTCGAGAAGTTCAAAACCAAGTTCGGCTCGCGTGCGGGCCTGCGGTATATTCTGCATCCGAAACCCGTGCAGGTGGAGGGCGACCTGGTGCGCCTACCGTTGTATATGGCGCATCTGCTGTGAGGCGGTACCGCCTGGTGCATTGGGCGCTCCGGCGTGATGAGAGATGCGGTGGCCGCTCGCCATCGCCCGCTGTCGCCTGCCGCCGTCTGCCGCCGCATACTGGCGTCCGTCCGCGAAGAAACTATGCACGACGCGCCCCGCCATATACGGTGGGCGTTTTTGCTGGTAACATAAACAAGCTATGGCTGACAAAGAATTGATAGAACATATCGACATCGCCGCCCAGCGCGTTGCCGACTCGCATGCGTACCTGCACATCGACGACAAGACGGTCGAGCTGCAGAGGCTCGACGCCCAAATCGCCTCGCCGGGCTTTTGGGACGACGCGTCGCGCGCGCAAAGCGTCTCGAAGCAGGCGTCGAACTTGCGCGATGTCATCGCCGAATACGACGGCGCCTGTGCGCTGCTCGACGACGTGCGCGCGGCGGCGGAGCTCGCAGACGAAGACGAGTCGTTCGCCGAGGAAGCAAAATCCCTGCTCGCAAAGCTCGACGAGGAGCTCGACGGGCTTGAAGTCTCCTCGTGGTTCTCCGGCCGCTTCGACGCGGGCGACGCTATTCTGTCGGTCAACCCGGGATCGGGCGGGCTCGAGGCGCAGGACTGGACCGAGATGCTCTACAAGATGTATTTGCACTACGCCGAGGACAAGGGCTGGAAAGTCACCGTGCTCGATGCGGTTCCCGGCGAGGGCATCGGCCTTGACAAGGCGACTATCCAGATCGAGGGGCGAAACGCCTACGGCATGCTCACAAGCGAGAACGGCGTCCACCGCCTTGTGCGCATCTCTCCGACCGACGACAAGAAGCGCCGCCACACCACGTTCGCAAGCGTGGAGGTGCTCCCCGTGCTTCCCGATGATATCGAGGTCGACTTGAACCCCGCCGACGTGCGCGTCGATGTGTACCGCTCAAGCGGCCCCGGCGGGCAGTGCGTGAACACGACCGACTCCGCCGTGCGCCTGACCCATATTCCCACAGGAATCGTTGTGACCTGTCAAAACGAGAAATCGCAGCTGCAGAACAAGGAATCCGCCTTCCGCGTGCTGCGCGCCAAGCTCTACGAAATCGAGCAGCGCAAGCGCGAGGAGCAGATTGACGAGCTGCGCGGCGAGCGCATGGAAAACTCGTTCGGCAGCCAAATTCGCAATTATGTGTTGTATCCTTATCAGCTGGTGAAAGACCTGCGCAGCGGCGTTGAGACGAGCAATGTCGACGCTGTGCTCGCGGGCGATATCGAGCAATTCGTGATCGGTTATCACAAGTGGCGAGTTTCGCAATAAAGAAAGGACTGCAATGACCGACCTTACGCGTGTGGCGACAGATCTGCGCTGCGACATTCTGCGCATGATCGCGGAAGCGAAAAGCGGGCATCCGGGGGGATCGCTGTCGTGCACCGACATCTTGACGTCGCTGTACTTCGGCGGCGTGCTCAAGCACGACCCGAAAAATCCCAAGATGGAGGGTCGCGACTGGTTCTTCCTGGCGAAGGGCCATGCGGCGCCAGCGCTCTACGCCGCGCTCGCGCACGCGGGCTACTTCCCCGTTGAGGAGCTTATGACGCTTCGCAAGCTGGGAACGCGCCTGCAGGGCCATCCCGACTGCAACCTTTGCCCGGGCGTTGAGGTGTCCACGGGCTCCTTGGGCCAGGGCCTCTCCATCGCCGCAGGCACGGCGTGCGGCCTTGCACTCGACGGCAAGGAAGGATCGGTCTTCGCGCTTCTCGGCGACGGCGAATGCGAGGAAGGCCAGGTGTGGGAGGCAGCTATGTTCTCCGCGCACCGCAAGCTCGACAACCTCACGGCCATCATCGACCACAACGGCCTGCAGATCGACGGCAAGGTGACCGAGGTGTGCAGCCCTGAGGATCTGGGTGTGAAGTTCGAGGCGTTCGGATGGGACGTCCATCACGTCAACGGCCATGACATCGACGCGCTCATCGAGGTGCTCACCGCCTGCAAGAGCTCTCGCGACGGGAAGCCCCATGCCGTCATCGCCGAGACGGTGAAGGGCAAGGGCGTGTCGTTTATGGAGAACGAGGCTGGCTGGCACGGCAAGGCGCCGTCCGCCGAGCAGCTTGAAGCCGCGCTCGCCGAGCTTGAAGCGGCGCGTGATGAGGAGGTTTGCCGTGGTTAAGCTCGCAAGCGCCGAAATGGCCGAAAAGAAACTCGCGACTCGCGCCGCCTTCGGTGCGACGCTCGCCGAACTTGCGGAGGAGGGCGTGCCCGTCGTCGCGGTCGACGCTGACCTCACCGGTTCCACCACCACCAAGAAGTTCGCTGCTGCCTCGCCTGAGAACGCCGACAAGCTTTTCAACTGCGGTATCGCCGAGCAGAACATGATCGACGTGGCAGCTGGTCTTGCTCTTACGGGTCATGTCGCCTACACGGGGTCCTTCGCCGTGTTCGGTACCGGCCGTGCTTACGACCAGATTCGCAACACCGTGTGCTATAGCAACCTCGATGTGAAGATCTGCCCGACGCACGCGGGCGTCTCGGTCGGTCCCGACGGCGGATCGCATCAGATGCTCGAGGACATCTCGCTTATGCGCGGCCTGCCCAACATGCGCGTGCTCGTTCCCGCCGACTACGCTGCCGCGCGCGCTGCCATCAAGCTCGCCGCGAAGACGCCGGGTCCGGTGTACGTGCGCATGGGCCGCGCCGCTGTGCCCTGCGTCTACGATGACGACGTCGAGCTCGAGCTCGGCCGCGCCTATGTGCTGCGTGAGGGCTCCGACGTGACCGTCGTCGCCTGCGGCGTGGAAATCCGCGAGGCGCTTGCGGCGGCCGACATGCTCGCCGAGGAAGGTGTGTCCGTCGAGGTCATCGACGCGTTCTCGGTGAAGCCGCTCGACGAGGACACCATCACGGCAAGCGTCGCGAAGACGGGTTGCTGCGTGGTCGCCGAGGAGCACAGCGTGCACGGTGGCCT
>NZ_CAKUAL010000097.1 GCF_934636505.1 uncultured Ellagibacter sp. | reverse complement strand
ATCGACGGCAACGGGGAAATACAGCGTCGCACCTGCGGCAATAGCGGTGTTGTCCATGTTGCCGCCATGCTTGCCCGGCGTTCCGCAGTTGACCGGCTCGCCTTCGGGGGCAACACCGATGACGCCAATCATCGGGGCAATCGGGATGCTCAGGCGCTCATCCCACACGACCTTGCCGTCCTCGACCTTGCAAAAATGCGTCGCCCAGTCACTGAAGCGGTCGCCGCAAACACCCTCGTCTTTTCCGGTGCAAGAACTTGTCTGCGCATCGAGTTCGATATTGTCGATATGAACCTTCAACGTGCCACCCGCAACAGCGCCTTCGACATAAATCGGGCCCGTTGCGGGGTTGATCGCCTCCCAGTCGATTTCGCTCAGTTGATCTTTGGGGCCTTGTAGCTGATTGCCAAAGCAGTCCTTCGTGCGAATGCGCACCGTCTCTCCTGACGGCACCTTCAGTACTGGCTCCAAATCCTTGTCGAAAGAAAAGAGCGTCTTGGAATCATCGAGTTCAATCATGAGAAAATTCCCTTTCAAACGTTGCCATTATTCTCATTGATAGTCTGTCTCGAGCGCCGCTTTATAGCGCTCGTAAAGCTCCGGTACCGCCTTTTTCATGCTCACCGGCTTGAAATCGTCGCGCCGAATAAGACAATGCTCGCTCATTCCTGTCGTAAACGGCTTCGCTACGTCGAAATCGAGCGCTTCTCCATCAAAGACTTTGTAGCGAAACTGCACCTTTGTCGGTTTGAGCGCGGTGACGGCAAGCTGCACAACGACATTGTCCCCGTATCGAACGGACTCGCCGTAGTCGCACTCGACATGGAGGACGGGAGAGATAAGTCCCCGCGCTTCCAAATCAGCATAGGGAAATCCTAACTCAGCGAGATATTTCTCACGAGCATCCTCAAAGTAGAGGATGTAGTTGGCATGATAGACGACTCCCATCATATCGGTTTCGCCGTAGCGAACGGATATGGGCACATTCAGACGCATAGCGAGCACACCTTCTAAAAAACGGTAGAATACCTCTTAGTATGGTAGCGCATCGCGGCGCGTCGAGATATCAAGAAGGGCAAAACGAGACAATGACCGAATCAGCTTCAAGCAAAGACCAGCAACCTTACGAGAGATTCACGTTGAAGATGGCTGTCGAGCTTGCCGCTCCGCACACATGGCCCGCATCCATTCTGCCCGTGCTCGTCGCCACAAGCTGCGCGGTCGTGCACTCCCCCGCCCTCGACGTCCTTATGGTGTGCGCGCTGCTCGCCATCTGCATCCTCATGCAGGCTTCGGTCAACACCTTCAACGACTACTACGACTTCGTCAAAGGCGCAGACAGCGAAGAGGATAATGTCGACATAACCGACGCTGTGCTCGTGTACAACCATATCAACCCCGCGTCGGCGCTTCGCCTGGCAATTGGATTGCTCGTCGCCGCCTTCGCGATCGGCGTCTACGTCATCTATTGCGCCGGATGGATTCCGCTTGTCCTTGGAATCATCGGCGCGGTGATCGTCATCGCCTATTCAGCTGGCAAAACGCCTATCTCCTACCTTCCCATCGGAGAAGTGGTAAGTGGGTTCGTCATGGGCGGGCTCATTCCGCTCGCGTGCTACCAAGTCCTCACGGGAGAACTCGATTTCGTCGTGCTTGTCTGGTCGATCCCGACGATCATCGGGATCGGGCTCATCATGATGACGAACAACACCTGCGACATCGAGAAAGACATCGAAGTGAACCGCCGCACGCTGCCGACGCTGCTCGGCCGACCGCGTGCTCGCAAGCTCTACCATGCACTCGTCTTCTGCTGGCTCGCTGCGATCGTAGTCGTTGTTGCGGTGTTCTTCCCGCGCGGTGCGATCATCTTGGTGTTCGCGGTGTTAGCTTCCTATCCTTTGCTGAAGGCGCTCTTGAGCAACCCTCTCGCTCCCCCGGCCCGCATTGGGGCCATGGCGCAGATCTGCAGCGTGAACATCGCGCTTGGGTCGTTCTATGCCGCCGCAATACTCGCGAGCAGCGCCATCGCCTTCATCGCCTAAAGGAAGGAACCGTCATCAGTACAAGGGGCCGCCACCAGCGCCAACACCTCGACCCTATTGACGGCAGTACGCGCGAGCGCTCATATTCCCGTCGCATAAAAATGCCCTGCACCCCGAAGGCTGACATCGGAATGCAGGGCATATATCGCTTTCGCGAACGACCACGTGGGAAGGCGTTACTTCGTCACGAGAACGGGAATCTCCGACTCGCGAAGGACCGCCGTCGAAACGCTGCCCAACATCGAGCGGACAGCGCCCAAGCCGCGGCTTCCCATGACGATGAGCCCGCAGCCCTCCGACTTCGCGATCGAGATGATCAGCTCGTGCGGTTTGCCAAACGCAACGCGCAGCGTCGTGATGTCCTCATGGCCGACGACGCGATCGCCGACGTTCTTCTTCAAATTGGAAAGCGCTTCCTCTTCGTCGCCGATGGAGGTAAGAAGAACGCCCGCAGCGCGCGCGGCTGCATTGAACGCTGGATCGCCCGTCTTCGCCAAGTCGGTGACCGTGACGACGACCACACCTTCGGCCAAGCCGTGATCGACGAGCTCATAAGCGTCAGCAAGCGCACGGTTCGAAGCGCCGGAGCAATCGTAACCTACGAGAATCTTTGAGTATCCCATGATGAAACCTCTCTTTCATACGACGACGAGAACGCCGCCTATCCCCTAGTCGGACAGGTTATCAAATCCAGGCTATCTGGATTCTACCATGAAGGTTCTTAAGCGAGAAGCAAGAAAGAAGCTGCTCGGGACTTGCTGGATCTGCCGTGGGTGCAAGGCCCGTGATCCCTGCGATATGTCCGATGATCGCCTCAGGGGAGCCGAACCTCGCAAGCAGAGCATCAAGCGATGCGTCGCGATCGCGCTTCGAGAGCCGTCGATCTCGTTCAGCGACGAGGAGTGGGATGTGGCCGTAGGCGAGATGCGGCAGGCTAAGCAGGTTCTGAAGGTAGATTTGCTGCGGGGTCGAGCATAGCAAGTCAACACCCCTCACCACGCTGTTCACCCCCTGTGCGGCATCGTCGACGACGACGGCGAGCTGATAGGCGAAAGCTTGGTCGGATCGGCGAACGAGGAAGTCGCCGCAATCGCGCTCAAGGTTTTGGGAGTAATCGCCCTGGATGGTGTCATGAAACGAGATGTCCTTGTCAGGGGTGCGCAGCCGCATAGCGGGCATGCGTCCCGAAGCCTCCTTCGCCGCGCGCTCCTTGGCGGAAAGCAACCGGCAGGTTCCCGGATAGACAAGCTTTTCCCCACGATGAGGGGCAGATGCCGCATGCAAATCTGCGCGCGTGCAGTAGCAGGGGTAGATAAGGCCCCTCCCCTTGAGCGAATCGAAGGCGGCGGCGTAGACCTCGTCCCTATCGTGCTGAAAGAAGGGGCCGCGATCCCATGTCAAGCCAAGCATCTCGAAGTCGCGCTGAACCGCGTCGATGTATTCGGGCTTCGAGCGCTCGCGGTCCAAATCCTCGATGCGCAGAACGATTTCGCCACCCTGGGACTTCGCGACGAGCCACGCCGTAAGCGCGGCGTAGATGTTGCCCGCATGCATGCGCCCCGTGGGAGACGGAGCAAAACGCCCGACCACCTTCTCGCTCACCGCATAACCCCTTTCGCTCCCTCATGATGCAACAACCAGAACAAACCCCAAGCCCCGCGCAAGCCAGAGCCCCAAAACAACGATGCCGACGACAAACGCCGCCGGCATCGAATAAGACCAGAAGCGCTACTTGCGCAGGTCCTTTACGTGTTTCGTCTTTCCGGTCGAGCGCTCGATGCCACCTGGCTCGACAAGCTTCACCTTCACGCCAACAAGCAGCGTGCCTTTGAGCTTTTCGGCGACCATCTGGCGGAAATTGTCCATCACCTCGAACGAGTCACTGAATGCCTCAGGCTTGAGCTCGACGTTGACCGTCATGCGATCAAGACCGGTCTCATTGTCAACCACAATGAGGTAGTGCGGGGTGACACCCTCGATGCCCGCGAGCACGTCCTCGACCTGGCTCGGGAACACGTTCGTACCGCGGATGATGAGCATGTCGTCGCAGCGCGCGCGGACCTTCTGCATGCGCGCATGCGTGCGGCCGCAGCTGCACTTCTCGGCAACGACGCGCGTCAAGTCGTGCGTACGGTAGCGAAGCACAGGGATGCCTTCTTTGTCGAGCGGCGTCAAAACGAGCTCGCCCATCTCGCCTTCAGGTACGGGCTCGCCGGTCACCGGATCGACGACCTCCCACAGGAAATGGTCCTCGGCTATGTGCTGCATATCGCGCTCAGCAAGGCATTCGCCCGACACGCCCGGGCCCATGACCTCGGTCAACCCGTAGTTGTCGGTGCATACGATGTGCATGCGGCTCTCGATTTCTGCCTTGAGCGCAGGCGGGCAGGGCTCGCCGCCAAAAAGCCCGACGCGCAGCGTCGACTTCTCCCAATCGAAGCCCATCTTTTCCCCCACCTCGCAAATGTGAAGCGCGTAAGTGGGCGTCGCGATGATCACAGTCGTACCGTAGTCCTCGATCATCTGGATATGGCGCTCGGTGTTGCCCGAACCCGCCGGAATCATCGTGCAGCCAAGTTTCATGCAGCCGTAATGGAGGCCGAAACCGCCGGTGAACATGCCGTAGCCGAATGCCATCTGCACCCGATCGCCCGGGACGACGCCCGCCATGCTGGCAAGACGCGCAATGCAGTCGCTCCAAACGGCCATGTCGTGCTTGGTATAGCCAACGACAATCGGCTTGCCCGTCGTTCCCGAGGAAGAGTGCATCTCGACGATCTTGTCGAGCGGCTGGGCGAAAAGCCCATAGGGGAACGTCTCGCGCAGCGCGTTCTTATCGGTGAAGGGAAGCTTGCGGATATCTTCGAGCGTCTTGACGTCCTCGGGCCTCACGCCCATCTCATTCATCTTATCGCGATACCACGCAACGTTCTCATAGGTGTAGGCGACCTGCGCGATCAGCTTCTCGAGCTGGATCGCGCGAATGCGCTCGCGGCTCGAGGTTTCCATGGCTCGGTCGAACATGGGAAGCACGTCGAAATTCCCCGCGGCAGCAGCCTTGAGAGCGGCGCCTTTCACGGAGGGGTCGAATATCTCTTCAGCGGTACTGTTCACTATCATCACAACTTTCTTAAGCGGTTACGCAACGAGATGCGCAAGATCATCCTGGCCCAGGAGCTCAACGGGCTCGCTTTCGAGCATCCTCTCGGCGGCAGCGACGTCGTTCACCGAGAGGACGATATACGTGCTGATGAGCGAATAGCTATACGTTACATTGATGTGGCAGTCGGCGATGATTCCCATGACGCGCGCGAGCTCGCCAGGCGTGTCCTCCAAACGCAGCACGAGCACCTCGGACTTCGCGCAGGCGGCATTCTGCTCACGAAGCACCGCGAGCGCCGCATCGGGGTTGTCGACGATGAAGCGCACGATACCGTAATCGCCAGTATCGGAAGCGCTGTAGCCGCGAACGTTGACGCCCGCCTCGACGAAGGAATCGAGCACGCGTACGAGATGGCCGGGCTCGCTTTCGATGAAGACGCTGATTTGGGAAACGCTCATAAGACCACTCCTTCTCGCTTATTCCGCGGAAAACGAGGCACCCAGCTTGAACGCCTCGAGGTTGACATCAAGATACTTCTCGGGAACGCGGGCGGCGATGACCCGATTCCATACATCCGTCGGGAAGCCGAGAGCGCGTGAGAGCGCACCGAGCAGCACGACGTTGGCCGCCTTCGTGGTACCCGCCTTGCGGGCAAGCTCGGTTGCGGGAATGAGCATCGCACCCGCATCGCG
>NZ_CAKUAL010000096.1 GCF_934636505.1 uncultured Ellagibacter sp. | reverse complement strand
AACCGTAGAGAGGGGGATCACCCGATCCCATTCCGAACTCGGAAGTTAAGCCCCTCCTCGCCGAAAGTACTGCGGAGGAAGTCCGTGGGAGGATAGGGCGTTCCGCTCATGGGCGGCGCTTTTTCTGTCTGCGCAGGGGGCCGCGGCCCGGGGGGACCCGGCCGCGGCCCCCTTTTCTTTTATTTGCCGTTGCCACGCCGCGGGCGCACTCTGGCACTCTGGGCGGTCCTCCTGCAGCTGGGGCGAGTTCTTTCCTTTGTTGCGCGCTGAATCTTCTATTTTTTTACCTGTGATAAGCCGTTTCCTTTCTGCTTGTTGGCCTTTCTACGCTCCTACCTGCGTGAATTTTTTGTTTGAACCGCTGATTTAAGGCTTGCTTGCTAATCTTTTCTTGAAGGTTTCGGCATATTGCGCTAGGATAAGCCCTGTTTGATGCTATTTTGCGTCGTGATTCTTTTTGTGATTGATCGTTACTCTCTTTTTCTTCGGTGATTATTGTGCGTTCAGCACATTCTCATATCTTGTTACCCTATTTGAGGAGGACCCGTGAAGTTCTTTCTTGACACCGCAGACCTTGCGGAAATCGAGGAGGCTGCAAGCTGGGGCGCCCTTGCCGGCGTCACTACGAACCCGTCGCTTTATGCACGCATTGGTGGGAAGCTTGATGACTTCCACAACCACATCAAGCGCATTTGCGACATTGTTGGCCCGGATTGCCCCGTCTCAGCTGAATCTGTTGCCATGAATCGCGACGAGATCATTGCTGATGGTCGTGAGCTTGCTGCAATCGCGCCGAACGTGGTCGTGAAGGTCCCGACCATGGTCGAGGGCCTTGCTGCAACCCATACCCTTGCTGCCGAGGGTATTCCCGTCAACATGACGCTTTGCTTCAGCGTTCCGCAGGCTCTTCTGGCTGCTCGTGCCGGCGCTCGCTACATCAGCCCGTTCATCGGCCGTTTCGATGATATTTCCGAAGATGGTCTTGAACAGGTCTCCAATATCGTGACCGCTATCAACAACTACGACTTCACTGCCAACACGGTCAATGGCGAGCAGGTTGAGATTATTGCTGCTTCGATTCGCTCTGCAAATCATGTTACGCAGGCTGCTCTCATGGGCGCCGACATCGCGACTGTTCCCTTCGGCGTTCTGAAGAAGATGGTGCAGCACCCTCTGACCGATCGCGGTCTCGATTCCTTCCTCAAGGACTGGGAGAAAGTGCAGCAGGCATAAATTATGAGCGATAACGAAGTGGCGGAGACCAAAGCAGTTGAAGCTTCCGAAGCCCCGAAGAAGGCTGCTGACAATACGACCTCCGCTTCCCCCGTGAAGCGCGGCCCTGGTCGCCCGCGGAAGGTGAAGACTGAAGCTGTCGAGGCACCTGCGGAAGCTAAACCGAAGCGCGGCCCTGGGCGTCCTCGCAAAACGCCCGTTGTCTCTGATGCTGCCGAATCGGCTTCAACCCCGGCGCCTGCTAAGGCTGCCAAGGCTGCGGCTCAATCGGCTTCCGAGGCTCCTGCGGAAGAGAAACCCAAGCGCCGACCTGGTCGTCCGCGAAAGAACCCTCTTCCCGTTGATGCGGAAGGCGCATCCAAGGGAGCGCCTGTGCGGGCGGATGAAACCAAGGCGGGCGAGGCTCCTGCTGACGGCGAATCGAAAGCGGCCAAGCCCGCTGCGCGTAAGACGGCGTCTCGCAGGAGCGCTGAGCGTGCATTGGATGCTTCTGAAGCTCGCACTGGGGAGGCTAGCAAGTCTGACGACCGAAACGACGATCGGGTTCCAGAGGCGTCCTCTTCCGATGCTTCCCATAAAGATTCGGCATCTCCGTCAAAGACCACCGTTCACGTGCGTCGCTCTCGCGGGGAGCAGAATTCCTCAAACGAGCAGAAGCAATCTGGAAAGAACCATTCCGGTTACAACAAAGATCGCAACAACAATCAGAAGCAGTACCAGCAAAAGCACGGCAACGACCGCAAGCAGCGTCGTGGTCGCAACCAGCAGAACCGAGAGATCACCCCGAGCGTGAACCGCGAGGAACTTGCTGCGCTCAAAGTTGCCGAGCTGAGGGCGAAGGCCGCCGAGCTCGAACTGGACGCGTCGGGCCTTAAGAAGGCGGAGCTCGTCGATGCGGTCTACGAGGCGAGCGTGAAAGCCGAAGGATTCATCGAGGTCACTGGTATTCTCGATATTATGCCCGATGGGTACGGCTTCCTGCGCACGCAGGGATACCTTCCCAGCGAGACGGATGCCTACGTGGGTCTTTCTATGATCCGTCGCAACGGACTGCGCAAGGGCGACATGGTATGCGGCCAGACGCGCCCCGCACGCGAGAACGAGAAGTTCGCTGCGATTCAGAAGCTCATCTCGATTAACGGGAAGGCTCCCGAAGAGGGGTCGAAGCGTCCCAAGTTCTCCGACTTGACCCCTGTTTACCCCGATGAGCGCCTGGTCATGGAGCACGGCAAGAGCACGATTACCGCTCGTGTGATCGATCTTGCGGCGCCGATCGGCAAAGGCCAGCGCGGTCTTATCGTGTCGCCTCCGAAGGCGGGCAAGACGACCATTCTGAAGGATATCGCAGCTTCCATCACGGCGAACAACCCCGAGGTCCACCTCATGTGCTTGCTCGTCGACGAGCGTCCCGAAGAGGTTACCGATATGGAGCGCTCGGTTCGCGGCGAGGTGGTTTCCTCGACCTTCGACATGCCGTGCGAGAACCATATCGCCGTGTCGGAGCTCGTTATCGAGCGTGCGAAGCGTCTGGTGGAAATGGGTGAAGATGTTGTTATCCTGCTCGACTCCATCACGCGACTTGCCCGTGCGTACAACCTTGCGCAGCCCGCTTCCGGGCGCATCCTTTCGGGTGGCGTCGATTCGACGGCGCTCTATCCGCCTAAACGCTTCTTGGGCGCGGCGCGCAATATCGAAGGCGGCGGCAGCTTGACCATCCTCGCCTCTGCTCTCATCGATACCGGATCGAAGATGGACGAGGTCATTTTCGAGGAGTTCAAGGGAACGGGCAATATGGAGCTCAAGCTCGACCGCAACCTCGCCGATCGCAGGATCTTCCCGGCGATCGATCCGGTGACGAGCGGTACCCGCAAGGAAGATTTGCTGCTTGATCCGCAAGAAGCCCCGCTTATTTGGGCAGTTCGTCGTATCCTGTCGAATATGAACAACACGGAGCGCGCGATGGATATGCTGATCAAGTCGCTTAAGCGCACCGAGACGAACCAAGAGTTCCTCTTGCGTACGGCGAAAAAAGCGCAATCTGCTCATGGGAAGGTCGAAGACGGCTTCGAGCTGTAGCGCGATTGTCTGCGGCACCCCTAGATTTCGCGAAGCGCCGAGGATTTTGCTTTATCGGTAGACGCGCCGGGCATGTTCGTCCGGCGCGTTTTTTCATAAGGTAGTATGGAGTCAGGACGATTAGGAGGGAAGATGAACAACCAGCCCGAAAACTCTCGAGCGAGCGGCGTTTCCAACAATGCCAATGCTCCTTACGGCGCCTATCAGCCGCAACCTGGCAATCAGACCTATTGGCAGCAGCCGTCGTACGCGCCGCCGTACGCCGCGCCGGTGCAACCGCAGAAGAAAAGCCGCGGTTGGATTGTCGCACTTGTTGCAGTGGTGCTGCTGTTCGCCTTTCTGTTCACGGCGCTTGCCTCGTGCACGAGCGTGATGGCGACGGCGAGCTCGTCGATGTTCGGTGCGGGTTCGCAAAGTGCGGTCGATTCGCTTTCCGAAGATGCCGTCGGCGTGATTACCATCGACGGGACGATCGACTACGACGGCTCCACGGCAAGCCCGGAAGGCTTGAAGGCCCAGCTCGATCGCGCGGAGAACAACCCGCACATCAAGGCGGTCGTCCTGCGCGTCAACTCGGGTGGTGGCACGGCGACTGCGGGCGAGGAGATGGCCTGCTATGTCAACGACTTTTCGAAGCCGGTTGTGGTCTCGAGCGCTTCGGTGAACGCTTCCGCCGCTTATGAGATTTCGTCCCAGGCCGATTACATCTTCACCGCGAAGACCACAGCCATCGGCGCAATCGGAACCGCCATGCAGGTGACTGACCTTTCGGGTCTGCTCGACAAGCTCGGTATCTCGGTTGAGAACATCACTTCGGCTGAAAGCAAGGATTCGAGCTATGGGACCCGCCCGCTCACCGAAGAGGAGCGCGCGTACTACCAGGCTATGGTCGACACTGTTAACGAGACGTTCATGGAGGCCGTCGCGTCGGGTCGCTCGCTTCCGATCGATCGGGTTCGCGAGCTTGCCACGGGTCTTACCTATACTGGCATCGACGCGGTTCAAAACGGCCTTGCTGACGAGATCGGCACAAGGGAAGATGCCATCGCGAAGGCGGCGGAGCTTGCCGGCATGCGCACCTATGCGGTGGTGAGCCTCGAGCCCGAGTCCGACGATTTGTCTGATCTCGTCGGACTGCTTTCGAGCAGCAAGATGTCGAACGAAGATTTGATTGAAAGATTGAAGGAGCTTAACGGCAATGGCTCACAGCACTAACGAGAACCCGGTGGAATGGCCTGCACGCGCGGTCGTCACCGCGGGCATGCCATACGGCAACAAACCGCTGCATTTCGGGCACGTCGGAGGCGTGTTCGTCCCGGCAGACGCGTTTGCGCGCTTCCTGCGGGACCGCATCGGCAAGGATAACGTCCGATTCGTCTCGGGAACCGACTGCTTCGGCTCCCCGATCAACGAGGGCTATCGAAAGCTCGTCGAGGCGGGAGAGTTCGACGGGAGCATCTCCGACTACGTGATGCGCAACCATGAGCGCCAGGCGAACACGCTGCGCTCGTACGGTATCAGCCTCTCGATTTACGATGGCTCGGGAATCGGCCACGCCGGCGAGGTCCATCAGCATGTTTCCGAGGCGTTCATTGAGAAGCTTCACGAGAACGGTTTCCTCCACAAGGAATCGACGCTTCAGTTCTACGACACCGAGGCGCAGACGTTTCTGAACGGTCGCCAGGTGGTGGGGCACTGCCCAGTCCAGGGGTGCAAGTCTGAGCACGCTTACGCGGACGAGTGCGATTTGGGCCATCAGTACGACCCAGTCGACCTTATCGCGCCGAAGTCGTCTGTCACGGGAACCGTGCCCGAGATGCGCCCTGTCGAGAACTGGTATTTCGACCTGCCTGCCTTCTCCGAGTTCCTGAAAAAACATGTGGAGGAGCTCAAGGCCGATCCCACGATTCGCGACGTTGTCCCGCAAACGATCGAGGAGTTCCTCACGCCGCCGGTCGTCTACGTGAAGAACGAGGCCGAGGAGGCATATCGGGCGATTGCGGCGGACCTGCCGAAGCACGCCTTCCGCCCTGCGGAGAAGGGCAAGCAGAGCTTCGAGCTCGAGTTCTCGTCGATCGAGGATCGTGACGCGGCGCGGCCTTTGCTCACGCGGGCGAACATCCGCTTCCGCATGGGGAAAACACTCGTCCCCTTCCGCATCACCGGCAACATCGAGTGGGGCGTGAAGGCGCCGGTTATCGAGGGCGTCAGCGGACTCACCGTGTGGTGCTGGCCGGAGTCGCTGTGGGCGCCGATCTCGTTCACCATGGCCGTGAACGACGAGCTCGGTCTTCCGCGCTCGAGCTGGCAGGAGTGGTGGTGCTCAGACGATGCCGAGGTGTTCCAGTTCATTGGGCAGGACAACCTCTACTTCTACGGTGTTGCCCAGCCGGCAATGTGGGAGGCGCTCAAGCCTGGCAATTTCTTCGGGGGCGAAGAATCTCCCGCGTTGCGCCAGACGACGCTCATCGCAAACCATCATCTGCTGCTCGGCAACAAGAAAGCGTCGTCGTCGAGCGCTGTGAAGCCGCCCTCGGCCGACGAGCTGCTCGATTACTACACTCCCGAACAGCTGCGTGCGCATTTCCTTGCACTC
>NZ_CAKUAL010000095.1 GCF_934636505.1 uncultured Ellagibacter sp. | reverse complement strand
ACTTCCGCTGCCGCTTCCTCCGCATAGCCCTGAAGCGTCGGGTCGATCGTGGTGTAGACCGTAAGCCCGCCGTCGAACACCTCCTCGAACGAAAGCTGGTCGAGGAGCTGCTGGCGCACGTAGCTCGTGAAATACGGGTACTCGTAGATGCCGTCTTCGGCGCGCGCTTCGACGTCTAAGACAAGCTCCTCCTCGACGGCACTATCGTGTTCCTCCTGCGTGATCGTTCCGTGCGTGAGCATGCGGTCGAGCACGACGTTGCGACGCTTCGTGCAGTTCTCGGGATAGTCTTCGGGATTGTTGTACGTCGGCGACTGAGGGATGCCCACAAGCGCCGCCGCCTCCGCAAGCGTAAGGTCGATTGCGCTCTTGGAGAAGTAGTGCTGCGCCGCGGCCTCGATGCCGTAGCATCCCGACCCGTAGTTGATCGTGTTCAGGTACATGAGCAGGATGTCTTCTTTGGAATACGCCTGCTCCATCTCGATGGCGAGCTCGGCTTCCCGCACCTTACGGCGAAACGAGATGTCGTTCGCCTCGTTCGAGAGGAGCGTGTTGCGCACGAGTTGCTGCGTGATGGTGGATGCGCCCTCGAGGCTGCCGCCCTTCAGGTTGTTCACGAGTGCGCGTCCGATGCCGTAGTAATCCACGCCTTCATGCTCGTAGAACCGGGTGTCCTCCGTCGCGACCGTGCCTTCCAGCACATAGTTGCCCACCTGGTCTTTCTCGATGGGTTCCTGGTCTTGCAGATAGAACTCCGCCAAAAGGGTGGTGCGGTCGTTTGCGTAGATGCGTGTCTTGGCGCTGTAGGCGAAGGCGTTCGGGTCGTGCACGCTGGGCAGCTCGCCGACCCATGCGTCCACGACGCGTCCCACGCCGAAGGCCCCGAGGCCGACGATAAGGACGAGCGAAAACGCCGCAACGAGCACTCCCCATGCTGGAGCATGGGTGCGCATTTCACGGTGTTTTCTCCTTACTCTCATGATTCGTCTATACTACCATGAACCGACCATCTGGTCTTTCAGACGAGGAGACACCAACCTTATGCGGAATATGGAACTTTTGGCGCCTGCGGGCAACATGAGCGCCCTTCACGCCGCCGTGCGTGCTGGTGCGGACGCGGTATATCTCGGGCTCGAGTCGTTCAACGCGCGCCGCGGGGCCGATAACTTCACCATCGCCACGCTCAAGGAGGCGTGCGATTACGCGCATCTGCGGGGCGTGAAGATCTACGTCACGCTGAACATCATCGTGCTGCCGGGCGAAGTGGGCCGCGCGCTCGAATGCGCTCGTCAGGCATGGCGCGCAGGTGCCGACGCGCTCATCATCCAAGACATTGGTCTTGCGAGCGAGATAGCCCGCGCGCTTCCCGACATCCGCCTGCATATTTCTACGCAGATGAACACGTGCAACGCCGCCGGCATCCGCGCCGCTGCCCGCATGGGTGCCAAGCGCGTCACGCTCGCCCGCGAGCTTTCCGTGGAGGAAATCGCCCATCTCGCGCAGGTGGGTGCCGAGGCGGGCGTCGAAGTCGAGGCGTTCGGTCATGGCGCGCTGTGCATCTGCTATTCCGGCCAGTGCCTCATGTCCTCCATGATTGGGGGCCGCTCCGCCAACCGCGGCCTGTGCGCGCAGGCGTGCCGCTTGCCCTACGAACTGCACAATGCCGCCCAGCGAAACCCTCTTTCGGCGCCTGGCGAACATCTGCTCTCGCCAAAGGACCTCTGCTCGGTCGATCTGCTTTCCGATCTGGCGCGAGCCGGCGTCGCATCGCTTAAGATCGAGGGCCGTATGAAGTCGGCCGATTATGTGTCGGCCGTCGTGTCGGTGTACCGCCGCGTGCTCGATCGGGTGTATGCGCAGGAGGGCTCTGTTTCTCCTGCTCGCCCGACGGAGGACGAACGCCGTACGCTTGAGGAGGCTTTTTCCCGCGGGTTCACCACGGCATATCTCGAAGGCCAGCGCGGAAACGACATCATGAGCTATCAGCGCCCGAACAATCGCGGCGCCTTTATCGGCCGCGTGGCTGAAGCGCGTAACGGCATAGCGACCATCTCCGCTGAGCACGAGCTTGCAATCGGCGATGTCCTCGAGTTTTGGACGGGGAAGGGCCATGCCGCCCAAACGGTAGCCGACCTCTCCTTCGACAAGAAGGGCCGCGCGCGGATTGAGCTCGATGCGCGCGCGAAGGGCGTGCGCGCGGGCGACCGCGTGTTCCGCGTGCGCAGCGCGAAGGAAGCCTTCGAGGACGACTCCCTCGAGCCGCGCGTCGAGGTTGAGGGCGCGGTTCGCCTGCGCATCGGCGAGCCGCTTGAGGTCTCCTTCTCCTTTGCCCGCACGTCGCAGGGCGAGCTTGCCGAGGTTCGCGGCACGGCGAGTGGAGCCGAGGTCGAGCCTGCTCGTACGAAAGCCGTCACCGAAGAAGACGTGCGCGCTCATATCGACCGCCTCGGTTCGACTCCTTATGTTCTCACGCGGCTCGACGTCGAGCTCGATGAGGGGGTTGGCATCGGGTTCTCGCAGCTGCACCGCGTCCGCGCCGAAGGACTCGACGATCTGACCGAACGAGCCTTGGCCGTCTATCATGCGCGCCGCCTTCCCCGCACCGAGGATCGCGAAGGGCTTCCCGCCGTTCGTCCGAGCGGTGCCCGCATTGGCGCATGGACGACGAACCCTGTGTGCGCAAGGGTCGCAAAGCGTACGGGCGCGCATATGGTGTACGTGCCGGCGCTGAACTACGGGCGCGGCGAGGCGGTGGTCGCGGGCCAGCTCACGGCCACGGTCGAGCAGGCGGGCTACCCCAAGCAGTGTCTTCTTGCCATGCCCGTCGTCGATCACGACGAGGTCGGGCTCTCGCGCGAGGCGAAGCTCGATTTCGACCCGTGGCGCTACGCGACGTCGGGTCGCCCGGTGTTCGTGGAGAGCCTTGGCGCCATGCAGATGGCAGCCGAGATCGGGATTCCCTTCGAGGTCGGCCCGCATCTGCCCGTCACGAACAGGCTCGCACTCGACGAGGTTGTTCGCATGGGCGCCGTCCGCGTGTGGCTCTCTCCCGAACTTTCGCTCGACCAGATTCGCGAGTTGTCTCGTGATACCCCGGTTGAGCTGGGAATTTTCATCTCAGGCGCGCAAGAGCTCATGATTACCGAGCACTGCCTGCTCATGAGCCAGGGCCCGTGCAACGAGGATTGCGCCGAGTGCCGCCGCCGTCGCAGCCCTCATTACCTGAAGGACCGCAAGGATTTCGATTTCCCCGTCATCACCGATGCGCTCGGCCGCAGCCATCTCTACAACAGCGTTGAGCTCGATTTGGTGGCATCGCTTCCCGAGCTCATGGCGGCGGGCGTCACATCGTTCATGGTCGACACGACGCTCATGAACGGTGAGCAGGCGGCGCAGGCTGTTGGTCGAGCCATCCGCGCGCTGCGCATCGTGCAGTCCGACGGAAACTCGGTCGCCAAGATCACAAGCGCCACCACAGGGCATCTGTTCCGCGGCGTTCAGTAGCGCGCTGCGACATGGGATGGGGTCTCTGTCTCGTTGGGACAGGGGTCGGGAAATGTATCTCAGTTAGACTACTTACCATTTGAAGGCGCTTCCCATGCGCAACGCTGCGGCCTCGCAGTGTCGGGAAGCTCCTTCCTGGGCGCTATTTCACGCTCGTGAGGCGTCCTTGGTAGCCGCAAAGGACACGCGCATTGCCCTCGGCGATGGCAAGTCCTTTCTCGAGTGCCGCTCGCGGCAGGTCGTAGTCGTTGTTGTTCTGCGAGATGTGCATGGCAACGACGGCCTCGGGCGTGCGAAGACCCGCGGCGCGCGATTCGGTGATGAGTGCGGCGAGCTCCTCGGTTGCCTGCGGGTTCGAGAGGTGGCCGAATTCCGAGGCGATGCGCTGCTTGATGATGTAGGGGTAGTCGCCGCTTTGCAGCATGCGCTCGTCATGGTTGCTCTCGAGCGCCAAAATGCGCACGTCACGCAAGGCCTCGTGCGCCGCGTTCGTCACGATGCCCGAATCCGTTATGTAGCCTAGCGCGTCGCCGTCGGGCGCCTCGACGCGAAAGCCGAAGGAAGCGGCAGCATCGTGGCTGGTTGCGAAGGGGAAGGCGCGCAAGCCGGCGGCCTCGATCGCGCGCTGCCCCGTGGCGAGCGGCAAGATGGCGCAATCGCCTGCGACCTTCTGCAGCACGGAGCTCGCGTCGACGCAGGCCTGGTTTACGTAAACCGTTGGTGCGCAGCCTAATTTCGCAAGGCCGCGCAACACCACGCCTAGCCCCTTGGTGTGGTCCCCGTGCTCGTGGGTGATGAGTACGGCGTCGATTCGAGCGGGGTCGAAGCCCGCCTCGTCGCATCGCTCGAGGAAATCGCGCTTGCAAATTCCGCAATCGATGAGCACCCCCGCGCCTGTCGCGGCGTTTTCAACGATGGCAGCGTTGCCTTTGCTTCCGCTTGCGAGTACATGTAACTTCAGCACTGGTTGTTCTCCTGTCGGGCGATGGGCAAGAATAGCCCTCGACCGTGACGATTAGATTCCACTGCGGCATTGTAGCGAAACGCCACTCGCTTCAGCGAAGAGTTTGGGCGAGAAGTCCCCTTTCGGGAAAGGTGCCTGGCAGCCGAGAGCGTTCATTCGCTAATTGCGCAGCCCCCTCGATAGATTCGGGGCTCATGCTGCCTATGTGTTAGAATCGCTTGTGCAAATCCGTTGTATGAAGGACATTTCGATGCTCACACCTGAAGAACAGCTTCACATCATCTCCTCTGGCACGGCGCAGATCGTGCCGGAAAGCGCTCTGCTCGAGAAGCTCAAGCGCGGCAAACCCCTCAACATCAAGCTCGGTGTCGATCCGACGGCTCCCGACATCCATATCGGCCACGCCGTCCCGCTGCGCAAGCTCCGCCAGTTCCAGGACCTTGGCCACGAGGTCACACTCATCATCGGAGACGGTACGGCGCTCATCGGCGACCCTTCCGGGCGCAACTCGACCCGTCCGCAGCTTTCCCGCGAGCAGATCAAGGCGAACGCGGAAACATACGTCAACCAGGCATTCAAGATCCTCGACCCCGAGAAGACGACGCTTCGCTACAACTCCGAGTGGATCTTGTCGCTGAACATGGAAGAGCTCTTGAAGCTCATGGCGCAGTTCACGGTCGCCCGAATTCTCGAGCGAGACGATTTTCATAACCGCTACACCTCGAACCTTCCGATCAGCCTTCATGAGTTCATGTACCCGGTCATGCAGGCTTATGACTCCGTCGTTATCAAGGCCGACGTCGAACTCGGCGGCACCGATCAGCTCTTCAACCTGCTTGCCGGCCGCGAGCTTATGGAGAAGCTCGGCATGGAGCCGCAGGTGTGCCTGACGCTCCCGCTGCTCGAGGGCACCGATGGCGTGAAGAAGATGTCGAAGAGCTACGGCAACTACATCGGCCTCACCGATGAGCCGTCCGACATGTTCGGCAAGGTCATGTCCATTCCCGACGAGCTTATGGTGAAGTACTACCGTCTTGCATCTACCGAGTCTGTCTCGGCAATCGATGAGATCGAGGCCGGTTTGGCCAACGACGAGCTCCATCCTAATAAGGTAAAGCGCGCCCTTGCCCGCAACATCGTTGCCGCTTACTACGACGAGGAGCAGGCGAACGCCGCCGAGGAGCAGTTCGACCTTGTGTTCAAGAAGCATGACGTCCCCGACGACATCGCCGAGTACACGCCCGACCTCACACCCAACGAGGAGGGTCTCGTCTATCTCGCGAAGATTATTCACGACGCTGGCCTTGCGCAAAGCGTTGGGGAAGCACGCCGCCTCATCGACGGCGGTGGCGTGAAGCTCAACGGCGATGCGGTCGCTCCTAAGACATACAACGTTGAGCCCGAGAAGCTGAAGGATTGCGTCCTGCAGGTTGGCAAGCGAAAGTTCATCAAGCTCGTGTAAAAAAGGTCTTGCGGCGGTAAAACCGAATAGCTATAATAAGAAACCCGCGTTTGAGGAGAGCGTGGGTTTCTTCTTTCACTCAGCTTGATTGAGAGCAGAAACGGTGGCATTTCAAAACCGCTCAAAACTTTTTGAAAAAAGTTCTTGACGGCAGGCGAGAGGTCGCGTAATATATCTCCTTGCGCCGCGGACGGAAGG
>NZ_CAKUAL010000094.1 GCF_934636505.1 uncultured Ellagibacter sp. | reverse complement strand
GCCAAACAATGAACGAACAGGCCAGTGACCAGGCAGCAGACGCGCAAAATTCCCCCGCGAACGGCATTGAGATGTATGATCGCAACGTTGAGGCGATCGCGGCGTTCATCGAAAGCGGGTGCATAGCCGGCGAAGGCGCGCTCGGCATCGAGCTCGAGCACATCATCGTTCGCGAGGACGGCTCGCCGGTGAATTACTCGGGCGAAGACGGCATCCAGAGCGTGCTTGAGGTGCTGCGCACCGATTACCCGCAAGCAACCTACGACGCCGAGGGCGACCTTTTAGGCGTGGCGCGCCCCGGCGAGGCGGTGACTATCGAACCCGCCGCTCAGGTGGAACTTTCCGCAGGCCCTTTCCATGAACTGGCCAGCGCACAGGCATGCTTCGAGCGATTCGAGGAGAAGCTTTGCAGCGTGCTCGCGCCGAAGCACGGGAAGCTCGCGAAGGCGGGCTATCACCCCACGGCGCGCGCGACGAGCCTGGAGCTTATCCCCAAGCAGCGCTACGAGTACATGAATCGCTACCTCGGCGCCGTAAGTCCCTTCGGACCTTGCATGATGCGAGGAAGCGCATCAACGCAGGTGAGCATCGACTACGCGAGTATCGGCGACTGCATTCGCAAGTATCGCGTCGCGAGCATGCTTACGCCGATCCTGTCGCTCATCTGCGACAACTCCCCTATCTTTGAAGGCGCGCCGCGCACTCACCGCATGGTGCGCACCGAGATTTGGCAGCACTGCGACCCCGAGCGCTGCGGCATCGTGCCGGGCGCTGTTGAAGATGGTTTCTCGCTGCGCGATTATGCGCGCTGGGTCTACGACACGCCGGCGATCCTTGTGCCCGACGGGCAGGGCGGCTGGCGCGAGGATTCCCGCCGCTTCAGCGAGATTTACGCCGCGCGCCCCATGGACCGCGCCGATATCGAGCACGCGCTGTCGATGGTGTTTCCCGACGTGCGACTGAAGACCTACCTGGAGATTCGCCCCGCCGACGCGATGCCCGTGCTCTACGTTGTCGCATACGCCGCGCTCGTGAAGGGAATTTTCTACTGCGAGGAAAGCCTGACGCGCGTGGAGGAGCTCATCGGCGGCATCACAACGAGCGACGTCGAGCGGGCAAAGAACTCGCTGCAGGAGCTGGGCTACGCGGGCGAGGTGTACGGCAGGCCGGCAGCCGAGTTTGCCGACGAGGTCATAGCCGCCGCACGAGCCGGGCTTTCCGAAAGCGAGCGAGGTTTTCTCGAGCCGCTCGAGAAACTCGTCGCCGCGCGAACGACGCTCGCCGATTTGGGGTAGTTTCGCCGGCAGTTTCGCCGCGTAAACGCACCCCGCACGTGGTGGCCTTGACCGCGCACTTCAGATAGACTGACAGCTAACGCTTTTCAGACCGAGAGGAGATGTGCTTCATGAGCAATGAAGGCAAAAAGGTGAAGACCCACTACAAAGGCACGCTCGACGACGGCACGCAGTTCGATTCATCATACGATCGCGGCGAGCCGCTCGAGTTCACCTGCATGGCAGGCCAGATGATTCCTGGCTTCGACAAGGCCGTGCGCGACATGGAGGTTGGCGAGACCAAGACGGTTCGTCTCGAGCCCGCCGAGGCATATGGCGAGCACAATCCGGCGCTCGTGCAGAAGATGCCGCGCTCGAATGTTCCCAATGCCGATCAGCTGCCTATAGGACAGACCATCTACCTGCGCTCGGGCAGTTCGGCGCCCTTCCCCGCACGCGTCGTGGAAGTGACCGACGACTCCGTGAGCTTTGACATGAACCACGAGTTGGCAGGCCAGGCGCTCACCTTCGAGATCACCCTGGTGGAAGTCGCGGACTAGCCGCCGCACGCATCGCGAGCCCGAAAGCCCCGCATCCATCCGCTTTTGCGAAGGACGCGGGGCGTTCTCACTTTATGTAGTCCCTAACTGTAACCTTGAGCGAGACGTCGCGAGGCGCGCATTTTCGCCCATCTGCCCGCCGGCCCCACCCTCACGTGAAGCGGGGCGCGTCTACTTGATGCGAGATTGCAATTCGCTGATTTTAGTCTTCGCCCTGGAATAATGATAGGCGCCGATGCCGACGAAGCCGGCAGCTACAACCGCGATCGCGTAAGTAGCTACGCTCGCCGACACCGTCTCGGGGTCGAACATGCCGTTCGCCACCAGAACCTGGCGAATGATCAGGAACAGCACGAAGATGATGATCCCGCCTGCCGTCTGCATGAAACCGCGCGTTTTTTTCTGCTCGAGCTCGGCGATCTCCTCGCGGAGCTTGCGCTCCTTCTTGCTCATTCCCTTTGCCATTTCCCACTCCTTACAGCGCCGCATGCGACGCGCGCGAACCCTTAAAAACCAATGCCATCCAGTATAGGGCAAGCTCTCGAAAATAAGGCGGGCCTCCCTCCATACGAGGAAAGCCCGTCAAGATGAAACACAAGCAAGGCGCGTCACGAACGCACGACCGCGACGCACGACGCACGGCCGTCTTACGAAAAGCGGTCGCTTAAGCCTTCACCGACTCGCTCATGCCTTCAGGCACGCCGCTTTCGCCCGCGGCATCGTAGCCCTCGAGCTCTTCCTTGTCGAGCTTCTTCACCATGGAGGCGTCGTAGCCGAGCTCCTTCAGCGAGTTCAGCGCCTTCTCGGCATGAACCTGCTCGAGCGGCTTGCGGCCGAACGTCCAGTTATAGATGAAGAACGTAAACAGCGCGGTGATGGCAAGGCCGGCAACCGCGAGCAGGAACGAGCCCAGGTGCACGCCGGCGCCCGCGAGGTTGCCCGCCGCAAGCTCGATGCCCACGTTGTACATGTTGTAACCGCCAACCGTGATCATGACGGAGAAGCCCTCGCCGGAGAAGTTAGCGAGCGCACCAGAAATTCCGAAGGGCGCGAAGATTGCGCCCAACATCCATGCCGTGATCAGGATGTGAAGCGGGGTGACCTTCTTGGTGACTTTCTTCAAGCACACGAACAGAATCTGGAAGAACGCGGCGAGCAGACCGCCCACAAGGAACGCGTACACGAACAGCATGCCGCCCTCGGTCTTTGCGACGCCGAGGTTGTTGTTGAACCCGACCGTGCCACAGATCCAGCCGATCGCGATGCAGATGGCGGCGAACAGCACATTGAACCACACAACGAACCACACGCAGTTCCAGATGCACTTGCCCATCTTCTCGTTGTTCTTCGTCCAGGGGCCCACAGCTTTCATGCCGACCGCCATCGCGAAGCCGGAGAACGGGAGCAGCGCGCCGAACGTCGCCCATTCCTCAACGTACTGATAGCACGCAAGGCCGCCCAAGATGCAGCCGATTACGCCCATGCTGATGAGCGTGGCGCCGCCCATGAAGAACGCCATCGGCGTGCCTACGAGCACGGTCTGCCAGAACGTGAGGATCGCCTGGGCGATGAGCGCGAAGGTGCCGCCCACCAGGAAGCTGTAGATAACTGTCTTGTATGGTTTCATGACCATCCCCTTCAACTATTCTATTGACTCCACATCGCACGAATGCGCAAAAACAGACACGCTTTCCCTCAAAAGCGTAATCATGCGCATGATAGACTACCCGAAAGCGCGCAATCGACCTCAACCCGCAGGGTCGAATCGACGGGTTGACTTGGCCGTGCGTCCTGCAGCGGAAGGACGAATTTGCCCTGGGAGCATAAGGAAGAGGCCGGCGGCGCGATGGCCGTCGACCCCTTCAATCCGCTAGCGACATTCGCGCAACCGCGCGGCGGTTCCGGCGACGCGGCATCGCTTCGTGCAACTGGGCATCGGTCTCCAACGACGTGGAGAAATTCGCGCAGCCGCGCATTGAGCCGGGATCCTACGACGACCTGGCATAAACACAAAGGGCCGGAAGGGAGAAAATCCTTCCGGCCCAGCTGTGCGACTGCGGCACCAAGAGACTGAAGCCGCCGTCGCGTGAAGCGGATCGCGAAGCGCATGCCCCGCGCTTCGCGATCCGTCATTTGCTTCTCGCTAATTCCCTGCAGCCCTTGAGGCTTGGTATTCCTCCACGAGCTTCTTCGTGACGTCGGCAGGCGCCTGCTCGTAGCCGTTGAGCTGGATGTTGTACGAGCCCGAGCCGCGCGTGATCGAACGCAAGTCCTTCGTGTACTTCACGACCTCGGCGTAGGGCACGCGCACGATGATCACCGTCTCGCCCTCGTCGTTGGAGTCGGTGCCGACGATGCGGCCGCGGCGCGTGGAGATGTCGCCCATGACCGGACCCGCATAGTCCTCACCCACCGTGATCTCCATGTCGGCCATCGGTTCGAGCAGCACGGGATCAGCTTGGTCGCACGCGGCGCGGAAACCGATGCGCGCAGCGGTCTTGAACGCCATCTCGTTGGAGTCGACGGAATGGTAGCTGCCATCGAACACGGCAACCTTGATGTCGACCATCGGGTAACCGGCGAGCACGCCTTCCTTCATGGTCTCCTGCACGCCCTTGTCGACCGCGGGAATAAGGCCGCCGGGGATAGCGCCGCCCTTGATCTCGTCGACGAACTCGTAGCCCGCCCCCGGGTTCGGGGAGATGCGCAGCCAGCAGTCGCCGAACTGCCCGGCGCCACCCGTCTGCTTCTTGTGACGGCCCTCCGCCTCGGCGGTCTTGCGGATGGTCTCGCGATACGGGATGCGCACCGGCACGAGGCGAACATCGACGCCCGTCTGCTCCTTGCAGCGGGAAATGAGCATGTCGACCTGCGTGTCGCCCATCGCGGTGAGCACGGTCTGGTGCGTTTCCTCGTTGCGCTGGATGTGGATCGACGGGTCGTTTTCCGCCGCGCGGGCAAGGAACGTCCCGAGCTTGTCCTCTTCCTTCTTGTTGACAGCCTCAATCGCGACCGGGTACTGCGGCACCGGCAGCGGCAAGGGGTCGACGGCGATCTCGCCGGTAAGGGAAATCGTGTCGCCCGTGCGAGTCTCGGCAAGCTTCGGCACAACGATGATGTCGCCCGCCTTCGCGCTCTTCACGTCAGTGGCTTCCTTGCCCATCATGACGTAGAGATGGCCCAGGCGCTCCTTCTTGCCCGTGCGCGCGTTGATGAGCTCCATGCCGGGCTCGAGCACGCCGGAGAGCACCTTAAGGAAGCTCAAGCGGCCCACGAACGGGTCAGAGAGCGTCTTGAAGGCGAAGGCCGCGGGGCGGTTCGTCTCGTCGATGGGGATGGAGGTGCCGTCGGCCATCTGGAAGCGACCGTGGCTCCTCGGGTGCGGGAAGTAGGTGCAGATGTCTTCCATAAGCCCCTGAATACCCTGCTTAATGATGGTGGAGCCTACAAACACGGGGATGAACAGCTCCTGCGCGATTGCCTTGTCGAGCAGCGACTCGAGCTCGACCTGTGTGAGCTGCTCTTCGCCTTCGAGATACTTCATCATAAGCTCGTCGTCGGCTTCGGCCACAAGATCGCACAGCTTGTCGCGGGCCGCCTGCGCAGCATCGGCGAACTCGACAGGAATGGGCTCGATGCGCTCGGAGTCGTCGCCCTCGCCGAAGTAGCGGGCTTCCATGCGGATGATGTCGATGACGCCCTTGAAGTCAGCGTCTTGCCCGATGGGGATGGTGACCGGGCCCAGACGCGAGCCGAAACGCGCGTGGAGCGTGGCCATGGCCATGTCGAAGTCGGCGTGCTCGCGGTCGATGTGGTTGATGAACACGGCTCGTGAAAGGCGCATTCCCTCGGCCTCGCGCCACAGCTTGGTGGTCATGACCTGTGGGCCCGCGACGGCGTCGACCACGAAAAGCGCCATTTCAGCAGCTTGCATGGTGGACAGCGTATCGCAGATGAAGTCGGGATGGCCCGAAGTGTCGAGCACGTTGATCTTGTAGTCCTTGTACGGGATGGGGGCGATCGAGGTGCCGATCGTGAACTTGCGTTTGATTTCCTCGGCGTCGTAGTCGAGATAGGACTTGCCGTCGTGCGTCGTACCCATGCGCGGGGTCTTGCCGGAGACGTAGAGCATCGCCTCAGCGAGCGAAGTCTTCCCCGCGCCGTCTTGACCCACCAGGACGACATTGCGCACGTGCTCAGTGGCAGGAGCTGCCATTTTGACCACCAACCTTTCGTTGCGTGGCCGCGCCCGAAAGAGCATCTTTGAGGCACAACCACTTTTAGTCTTGCACACACAAAGAACCGCTTGGTCAAGCCGACTTCGGCTTGCGTTGTAACCAGTGTAACGTACTTTCGCCCTTTTTCATCCGCTTGCCCCAAGATTTGCCCCGCACTTTGGAAAGCACTTGCATTTTACGGGGAAATGCGCGACACACGCGCCCGCGTGAAGCCATAGGGGAAGTCGTGCGACTATTCTACTCGCTTCATG
Source organism: uncultured Ellagibacter sp. (assembly GCF_934636505.1). Taxonomy (GTDB): domain Bacteria; phylum Actinomycetota; class Coriobacteriia; order Coriobacteriales; family Eggerthellaceae; genus Ellagibacter. The sequence goes on along the minus strand of NZ_CAKUAL010000094.1, from coordinate 21 downwards.
CGGACGCTCATGTCGATGGGC
>NZ_CAKUAL010000093.1 GCF_934636505.1 uncultured Ellagibacter sp. | reverse complement strand
CCGCCTTCGACGAACACGGCCTTGCCGCTCTCGAGATGCGCGACCGCCTCGGGGCCGAACCCCATGCGCTCGATCGTTACGATTTCTCCCATGCCCTTTGCCCGTTCTCTTTCATTTTCGATATCGATGTTTGCGATTCACCCATGATAGCGTATAATTCCTGGGTTGTGCCCCTGTAGCTCAGGGGATAGAGCGTCTGCCTCCGGAGCAGAAAGCCACAGGTTCGAATCCTGCCAGGGGCACCAGGGTAAAGTGAAAACGCCAGGCCGCAAGACCTGGCGTTTCTTATTGCAGGGATAGTCGCGCCCGCAGCACCCGCTCGCGAGTCTTGCAAGCCCCACGGGGCGCAGCGCCTCCCCACGAGCCCCGTGAGGCAGCGCTTCCCCGCACGTCGCCATCTACCCCGCGGCGCAGCTCTCCCTCGCACTACGACACCCGGCCGTGCTCGACCGAGTAGGTCGCATCGGCGATGGCGGCGGCGCTCGGACGATGGCTTACGAGCAGCACCGTCTTCCCCGCCCGATTGTCGGCGAGCGCCCGCAGCACGGCGGCCTCGTTTAAGGCATCCAAGTTGCTCGTGGGCTCGTCGAGCAGCACGAAGGGCGCGTCGTCCAAAAACACGCGCGCAAGTCCCAGTCGCTGGCGCTCGCCGCCCGAAAGCGCGTCGCCAAGCTCGCCCACCTGGGTATCGAGGCCCGCAGGAAGCCTGCGAACGAAGTCGGCGATGGAGGCCTTCTCGCATGCGGCCATGATTTCCGCATCGCTCGCTCCCGGCTTCGCGAAGGCAAGATTGTCGCGCACGGTGCCCGCGAACAGGTGCGTCTCCTGCGTCATGAAGCCTTCTACCTGGCGCAGGCTCGCGGTGGCCACGCGGCGAACGTCGCGCCCCGACACCTCGATAGCGCCGCTGCTCACGTCCCAGAAGCGCATGAACAGCTTGAGCAGGGTCGACTTCCCCGATCCCGAGCGTCCCGCGATGCGAACCACCTGACCTGGCTGAATGCTCAGCTCGACATCGGAGAGCACGCACGCATCGCCGTACGAGAAGTCGACATGGCTCGCCGCGGCGCCGTAAAACCCGTCGAGCGAGACGCCGTCTTCAATCTCTACGGTCTGCGGGCTCTCGTCGAGCACGTCGAGCACGCGGGCGCCCGATGCGAGCGTCTGCTGCAGCGTCGAACCCAGGTTCGCCACGGCGATGACCGGGCCGAACGATGACATGAGCGCCGCGCACGCGATCGCTGCTGGGCCGAAGGCGACAACCCCGCTGTTCGCCAGGTGCATCGCCGCAAGCAGCATGCCCATATCAAGAGCGAGCACCACCGCACCCGTCGCCGCCATGGCCACCGCCGTGCGATCCTTCAAGCGGCCTTCCACCTTGGCGAGGTCGCTCATGCGGCAGGCCAGCTCGAGCGCGCGATCGCCGGCGCGCCCGAACTGCAGCGTTTCGCGCAGGCCGCGCAGGCTGTCGAGCACGAACGCGTTCATGGAACCGATGGCGTCGCGCACCTCGCGCCCGCCCGTGCCGCTCGCCTTCGACGAAATCCACGGCACCGCAATGCCCACGACCGCGTAGGAGAAGGCGGCGTAGGCGGCCAAAAGCGGCGAGAGCGTTGCCGTGAACGCCACCATGACGACCGACACGATAAGGGCGATCGCTGCGGGCGAAAGTGTGTGCGCGTAGAACACCTCGAGAAGCTCGATGTCGCCCGTGAGCAGTGACACAAGGTCGCCCTTGTCGCGGCCTTCGAGCTTGGCCGGCGCAAGCGTGCGCATCTTGCCGAACACCTTGTCGCGCACTAGCGCGAGGATTTTGAACGCCAGGTAGTGGTTGCACAGCTGCTCGCCATAGCGAAGCGGCCCGCGGACCACGCCGCACACGACCACGAGCGCGCACGCCGCGCCCAAAGGGACAACGCCCCACGAGCCCGCTGCATTGAGTAGGCCGTACGCTGCGAACACGGTGAGGAAGATCGCCGCGAGGAAGCCGAGCACACCCAGCACGATGGCGAGCGCCATCACGGGAAGAAGCGGGCGCGTGAGCCCCACAAGCCGCGCCATGATGGAGAAATTGGAGCGGCGGCGCGGTGCTGCGGCGCCCGCTTTCCCGCGGCGGGCGTCACCCGCAGGCTGCACCGGCTCGTCGGCTTCGTAAGGCGGCTCCGGGGCGCCCGCGCCCAGGGTCGCGCCCTCACCCAGGGCCGCGCTCGCGCCCGGGATCGCCGTCTCGCCCGAGGCCGCTTCCCCGTCGCCCTGCGCGAACGCCTCCAACTGCGACTGGCTCTCCCACAATCGCGCGTAGGCGCACCCGCGCGCAAGCAGTTGGGAATGCGTTCCATGCTCCACAAGTTTTCCCTGCTCAAGGACATAAATCTCATCGGCATGCTCGATGGCCGACAAACGATGCGAGATCATGATGACCGTGTGGCTGCCCGCAAGCTCGCGCGCGGCAGAGATGATAGCGGCCTCGCTTTCGGCGTCGATATTGCTCGTAGCCTCGTCGAAGATGTAGATGGGCGAATCGTGCAGCAGGGCCCGGGCGAACGCCAGGCGCTGGCGCTGACCACCCGAGAGGTTCGCGCCCTCTGCCGCGATCTCCATATCGAGACCGCCCGATTCGCGCACGAAGCCCGCCAACCGGCACTTCGCGAGGGCGCCCCACAGCTCGTCGTCGCTCGCATCGGGCTTGGCGAGCAGCAGGTTCGCTCGCAGCGTCCCCTTGAACACGTAGCTTGAGAACGGCACCGTAGTGACGGTCTTGCGCAGCGACTCGACCGAGATGTCGCGCAAATCGACCCCGCCGATACTGACCTCTCCCGCATAGCGCGCATTCGCGCCCGACAAAATGCCCGCGAGCGTCGACTTGCCCGAGCCGCTCTCGCCCGTCACGCCGATGAAGCTGCCACGCGGCGCCGAGAAATCGACCCCCTCAAGCACCTGGCGCTTCCCGTCGTAGGAGTACCCGACACCGCGGCATTCCACGCCCGCATCGCGCGGATCGACCTCGCGTGCACCGTCAACGGGCAGCGGCGCATCGAGGATCGCATACATTTTCTCCGCCGCCGCCATGCCGCCCATGGCCGTGTGGAAGAACGAGCCCAGCGTGCGCATGGGGATGAAGAACTCGCTCGACAGAAACACGATGGAGAAGGCCGCAGCGAACGTCGCCGCGCCGCACGAGAACTGCCACAGCACGGCGATCATTCCCACCGCCGCGCCGCCGAACGCGAAGAGGTCCATGACGGTGATCGAGTTCAACTGCATCGTGAGCAGGCGCATCGTCGCCCTGCGGAAGCTCTCGGCCGCCCCGTTCATCTCCTCGTGCTTGCGCGCGTCGGCGGAATAGATCTTAAGGGTCGTAAGCCCCTGGATCGCTTCGAGGAACATGCTGCCCAGATCGGTGTAGCTGCCCCAGTAATTGCGCATGGTGCGGCGCGCGATCTTCTGCACGCAGACGATGGATGCGGGGATGAGCGGCACGCACACGAGCAGCGCCACAGCGGCGGGAAGCGACAGGGGCGAAAGCGCCACGAAAAGCGTCAGAGGCGCGAGCAGGGCGTAGAAGAGCTGCGGCAGATACTGGCCGAAGTAGCTCTCGAGCTGCTCGGTCCCCTCGACGCTCACCTGCACGGCGACGGCGGTCGCCACGGTCTCGCTGTAGGCGGGCCCGAGCGCTGCGAGCTTGTCGTAGACCTGCTGGCGAATGGAGCATTTCGCGCAGGAAGCGGCCTTGCGGCCCATGCGCTGCGCCGCCGTCTGACACGCCATGCGCACCACGATCGCCGCCGCCGATGCCCCGAGCACGCCGATCGCCATGCCCGCGTCCGCCGTGCCCTCGAGCGTCGCCTGCAAGAACAGGCCGATCACCATGAACAGCGCGATGTTGCACGCAAGGGCCACCCACTGGAACGCCACGTCAGCGACGATGAATTTGACGGCGCCCGGCACCATCGAAAGCAAACGTTTATCGAACACGTCTTCCCCGTTTTCACTTGTATGAAGTTAAAAAGTTATATCTGGTTAATGGTAACCCAAGAGATACTTTTTAGGGAGAGAATGGCGAAAAGATTACTTAGGCGGCACAAAACACCTGGTCGGAAAGCCGCAGTTCGCCCGCAATCACATATGAGGGGGCACGCCCGACGTCGCAACCCAAGGCTGCGCGCGCGGCAAGGACTCGCCTAGCGGGCGCAGCGGCACCACCACCTTATTCCGCAGCTATGCGTGCGTGGTCTTGCCGCACTCCTCGTAGATGCGCGTGACCTCGAGCTCGTATTGCTTGCGCGTCCCCTTCACCACCGTGTCTAAGATCAGGCCGCACGAGAACGACAGCATTCCCAAGAATATGAACGCCACGGCCAAAAGCGCGCTCGGCATCTTCGGGACGAGTCCCGTATGGGCAAACTCCCAGATCACGGGCACGCCGAACAGAAGGCCGACCACGCACAGCAGAAGACCCAGAAGCGAGAAGAGCGCGAGCGGGCGGTAATCTTTGAACAGCGAGAGAATCATCATGAGCACCTTCATGCCGTCGGAGAATGTGTTGAGCTTGCTTTCGGACCCTTCGGGACGGTCGCGATAATCGATAGGAACCTCAGCGATGCGCCATCGCTTGTCGACCGCGTGGATCGACAGCTCCGTCTCGATCTCGAATCCCGGCGAGAGCACCGGCATCGACTTCGCGAACACCTCGTTGTAGGCGCGATACCCCGTCATGACGTCGGAGAACTCGAACCCGTAGATGGCCTTGATGAGGAAGCGGACGAGATTGTTGCCGAAGCCGTGGAAAGCGCGGTCGTTTTCCTCGCCGTAGGTGCCGTTCGACAGGCGATCTCCCACCACCATGTCAGCCTCGTCGTTCATAAGCGGCGCCAAAAGCTCGGGCGCGGCCTCGGCGGGATAGGTGTCGTCGCCGTCGACCATGATGTAATAGTCGGCATCGATGTCGCGCATCATCTGGCGCACAACGTTGCCCTTCCCCTGGCGGCGCTCGACGCGGACCTGCGCACCGTGCTCGCGCGCGATGTCGCCCGTGCCGTCGGTGGAGTTGTTGTCGTAGACGTAGATCGAGGCGTCGGGCAAGACGCGCTTGAAGTCGTCGACCACCTTCGCGATGGTGAGCGCTTCGTTGTAGCAGGGAATGATGACGGCGACGGAGGGCTTCCCCGTGCGATCGGTGGTGTTATCGGCAGCCTCAAGGCTCATGTAGGTGCTCCTCGCAAATATGTGCAATCAGCCGCGCCGCAGCGCGCAACTCGAAACTTCTAACCAGTGAATGCTAGGGGATGAAAGCCCGAACCGGCACGACGTCAAGGGAAAAACAGGGAATCAGAGGAGAACGCGCCGCGAGCAGCTTGCTGTGATAGAGTTCACGCGGGTTGAAACCGCCTGCGCGCGTGATTGGGGCGCGCTTATTAGGACCGCATACGGGGCGCACGCTTAAGACGCGCGTTCGAAAGGCACTCGGGTATTGTGAAGAAACTTATCGCACAGCTTATGAAATTCGGCGTCGTCGGCGTGATCGCGTTCATCATCGACTACGGCCTGCTCGCGCTTTTGACGGAAGTCTTCGGTGTGAACTACCTGGTGAGCGCCACGATTTCTTTCACCGCGTCCGTCATCTTCAACTACCTGGCCTCGATGCGCTACGTCTTCACCCATAAAGAGGGGATGAGCCGGCGCCGCGAGTTCATCATCTTCGTGACCTTGTCGGTGATCGGCCTTATCATCAACAACCTCTGCATGTGGGCAGGCGTCGAGCTCGCGCATATCCACTACCTCATCACCAAGATCGGCGCCACGTTCATCGTCATGGTGTGGAACTTCGTCACGCGGAAGATCTTCCTCGACGGCGGAGACGCGCCTGCCGAAACGCCGAGCGAGAGCTAGGCCACAGCGTTTACGATGGAAGCTATGGAACACACTGGCGAAATGGACAACGAGCTCGCGCAGCAGCCTACCACGCCCGAAGGGGCATCGGGGGTTGCGCGCAAAGATGCTCCTGAGCAGGTGCTTGCCGCCACAAGCGAGGGCACCCCCGACGATGCGCCTGAGCAGCAGCCCGGGGCCAGCACCCCCGACGACGCGGCGCGCCCGACGGTTATCGTGATGCACGCCTCGGTCGGCTCGGGCCATCGCAGCGCGGCGAACGCCGTCGCACAGGCGCTCGAGCTTTTGCGCGACGACCCGTCCCTTCGCGATGGCGTCCCCTGCCCTAAGGACCTGAACGTCGAGGTGCTCGACGTGCTCGACTTCGGCCGCATGCGCATGAACGGCGACAAGATGGCGTCGATGTTCACCGGCCCGACGCGTCCCATCTACGACCTCACCTGGCGCTACACCCTCACGGGGCGCCTTCTGTGGGGAGGCGGCACCGCCT
>NZ_CAKUAL010000092.1 GCF_934636505.1 uncultured Ellagibacter sp. | reverse complement strand
CTCTACGCCCGCGACATCTAGGAGGACCTTATGACCATCAAGCTCGGACTCGTCGGCACCGGCACGGTTGGTGGCGGTTGCATTGACATCCTTCAGAAGCACAAGGAGGACTTCAAGCGCCATTACGGCATCGATGTGGAGCTTGCGCGCGTCTGCTCGCGCGACCCTGAACAGGCCGAAGCTCACGGCGTGAGCGATCTGTTCACGTTGGATTACCACGACATCATCAACGACCCCGACATCGACATCGTCATCGAGCTCATCGGCGGCACCACGGTGGCGCGCGATGTGGTCGTGTCGGCCCTCGAAGCGGGCAAGAACGTCGTCACGGCCAACAAGGCGCTCATGGCGACCCACGGCGAGGAAGTCATGCACCTGGCGGAGAAGATGAACCGCGAGCTCGCCTTCGAGGCGTCCGTCGGCGGCGGCATTCCCATCATCGACCCGCTGAAGCATTCGCTCATCTCGAACGAGGTGACGTCTGTCATGGGCATCGTGAACGGCACGACGAACTACATGCTCACGCGCATGGTCGACGACAACCTCTCTTACGACGAGGCGCTCAAGGAGGCCCAGGAGCGCGGCTTCGCCGAGGCCGACCCCACGGCCGACGTCGACGGCTTCGACGCTGCGGCGAAGATTGCCATCTTGGCGTCGATCGCCTTCAACTCGCGCGTCACGCTCGACGACGTGCACACCGAGGGCATCCGCAACATCACGACGCTCGATCTGGACACCGCCGACGACATGGGCTACGTCATCAAGCTTTTGGCGATTGCCCATCGCACGCCCGACGGCATCGACGTGCGTGTCCATCCCACGATGCTCCCGAAGGCGCACCAGCTCGCGACTGTGAACGGCGTGTTCAACGCAATTTACGTGACGGGCGACGCCGTGGGCGAGACGATGTTTTTCGGCGAGGGCGCGGGCGCGGGCCCGGCGGCGAGCGCCGTTATGGGCGACGTGCTCGAGGTGGCGCGCCATCTCACGCTGGGCGTTTCCCCCATCGTGGGCTGCACCTGCACTGACAACCTGCCCATCCTTCCGGTGGAGGAGCTGCAGACGAAGTACTACATCCGCTTCGCTGTGGCCGACCGCTCGGGCGTGCTCGCCGCGATGGCGGGCGTGTTCGCCAAGCACGGCGTTTCCGTGCGCTCCGTGGTGCAGCGCGGCAACTCCGAGCACGAGACGGTGAACCTCTCCTATGTCACGCACACCGCCAAGGAGGCAAGCGTGCGTGCGGTGCTCGCGGAAATCGCAGGGCTCGAAGACGTTCTGCGCGCCGAGCCGTCGGTGATCCGAGTGGAGGGCTAGCGCGCCGCGCTTGCTTTCTGCGACCTGCTGCTGGGGAGGCGAGGGCTCGTCCTGGGTGCACCTGTTGCGTCCCGAATTTTGGACATGCTCGCCTCGCGATAAGGCTTCGAGAGCCTGGCTTTTCGGAAACTAATCCGAGGCCAGGCCCTTCTTTTTTGCTCGCGCGAACCGCCTGGCAAGTTGAACGCGCTTTGGTCGCCAACTCGGGGGAGAGCTGCACGATCTGGTCGAGCGGCGCCGTGTGCTGGGGCCGTGCTACCGTTTGTTCTACAACAGCCGCTTCATTTGGTGCGCGGGTGGGGCATTCCGTGCTCCGCCATGGTGATTTGCTCTGAAGTGTTCGATGCGTTTGCCGACAACAACCCGTGAAGACGCCGCAAGCGGGAAAACTGCTTCCCCTAAACGCAGGCGTTCGGTCGAGGGAGAAAAAACCGGGGCAGAACCGCTTTCGCAATCCCTCCCCGTAAAACCAAATGGTTTTGCTATGTGTGGCTAGTCTAGCAGGTTGAATCCTCTTGTCAAACGTTCGATAGAGCACGTAAACCGGTTCACCTCGAATGCGTGGTTGGATGGTCAATCGCGGTGAAGCATCTGTGAGCCTCATTTCCTCCTTCCCCCGTCCCTTCGCGAGTCGCCTGTGCCTTTCTCGCGGCGGTTTCCCAAAGGCGCGCGGGTGCTGGTAGAATGCTATCCATGTGTAAAAACGATGCTACAACCAACGAAAAAAAGCCCAACCAGCTCACGCACCGCGTGATGGTGGGTAACGTGCCCTTGGGCGGCGGCGCCCCTGTGGTGGTGCAGTCCATGCTGAACGTGCCCGCGAACGACGTGGACGCCAACCTCGCGCAGATTCGGGAACTTGCCGCGGCGGGCTGCGAAGTGGTCCGCATGGCCATTCCGCGCCGCGATTGCCTCGACGCCTTCCAGCGCGTCTGCGAGCAGTCGCCCCTTCCCGTGGTGGCCGACGTTCACTTCGACGCGCAGATCGCCGTGGAGGCGGCGCGTCGCGGGGCGGCCAAGCTGCGTATCAACCCTGGCAACATAGGCGGCCTCGCAAAGACCGACGCCGTGCTCGACGCCGCAGGTGAGGCGGGCATTCCCATCCGCATCGGCGTGAACGCGGGCTCGCTTGACCAGGACCTCGCCGCGCGGCGCGACCTTACGCTTCCGCAAAAGCTCGCCGCGTCCGCCGCGGGTTACGTGGAATACTGCGAGGGCCGCGGGTTCCACGACCTTGTGGTGAGCGCGAAGGCCCACGACGTCATGACCACGGTGCGTACGTATCGCCAGCTCTCGCGCGATTTGCCCCATATTCCTTTGCACATCGGCATCACCGAGGCGGGAACGCAGTTCCAAGGCATCATAAAAAGCGCCTCTGGCCTGGGAATCCTTTTGGAAGAAGGCATCGGGGACACCATGCGCATCTCGCTTACCGACGACCCCGTCGTCGAGATGCGCGCGTGTTGGGCGCTGCTTTCGGCGCTCGATTTGCGCCGCCGCGGCCCGGAAATCATCAGCTGCCCCACGTGCGGGCGTTGTCAGGTAAACTTGATCGAGCTGGCCAAGCAGGTTGAATCCAACCTCATGAGCACGACCAAGCCCATAAAGGTCGCCGTCATGGGCTGCGTCGTCAACGGTCCTGGCGAGGCGCGCGATGCCGACATCGGCGTGGCGTGCGGCGCGGGCGTGGGCGTCGTGTTCAAGCACGGAGAAGTGCAACGGAAAGTGGAAGAGCACGCCATCGTCGACGTGTTGATGGAGGAGATAGGAAAACTATGAGTGAAGTTATGCGAATGAGCAAGCTCTATGCTCCGACGCTGAAGGAAGACCCCGCGGATGCGGAAATCGCGAGCCACAAGCTGATGCTCCGCGCGGGCATGATCCGCAAGACCGCTTCGGGCGTGTACACCTTCCTGCCGCTTGGCTACAAGGTGCTCTCGAAGGTCGAGAACATCGTGCGCGAGGAAATGGACAAGATCGGCGCGCAGGAAATCATGATGCCGGCGCTGCAGCCGGCGGAGCTGTGGCACGAGTCCGGCCGCTGGGACGACTACGGCCCCGAGCTCATGCGCCTCGTCGACCGTCACGACCACGGCTTCTGTCTCGGGCCCACTCATGAGGAGCTCATCACGTCGCTCATCCGCAACGAGCTGCGCTCCTACAAGGAGCTTCCTTGCACGCTCTACCAGATCCAGGTGAAGTTCCGCGACGAGATCCGACCGCGCCTGGGCCTGTTCCGCAGCCGCGAGTTCATCATGAAGGATGCGTATTCCTTCCACGCCACGCAGGAATCACTGCAGGAAACCTACGATGACATGAGCCGCGCCTACGGCACGATCTGCGACCGCTGCGGCCTGGATTACCGCCCCGTCGAGGCCGATGGCGGCCAGATCGGCGGCAAGGTGACGACCGAGTTCATGGCGCTTGCCCCGGCAGGCGAGGCGGAGCTTGTGCACTGCACCTGCGGTTATGCTGCGAACACCGAGGCTGGCGAGTGCCTGGCCCGCCCGACGGAATACGAGGCCACCGAGCTTAAGAAGATCCACACCCCGGGCGTCCGCACGATCGAGGAGCTCGCGGAGTTCCTCGACATTCCCGAAAGCTCCACGGTAAAGGCGCTCTCCGGCAAGGATGCCGAGGGCAAGCTCGTCGTGATGTTCGTTCCCGGCGACCACGAGCTCAACGAGATCAAGGCCGAGCGCGCCGTTCCCGGGTTTGCGCTGCTCACCGACGAGGAAATGGAATCCTTCGGCCTGCACAAGGGTTCGATGGGTCCGGTCGGCCTGCCCGAGGGTGCGCGCATCATCGCTGCTCGCAGCCTGAAGGGCATCGGCCATTGGGTTGTCGGCGCGAACGAGGACGACTACCACTACGTGGGCGCCGAAGAGGGCCGCGATTTCACGGTGGACGAATGGGCCGACCTGTGCGTCGTGAAGCCCGGTGACTGCTGCCCCGACTGCGGCCTGCCGCTTTCGGGTTCCCGCGGTATCGAGGTTTCCCAGGTGTTCCAGCTGGGCACCCGCTACTCCGAGACCATGGGCGCCACCTTCCACGACGAGGACGGCGTGGAGCACCCGTTCATCATGGGCTGCTACGGCGTGGGCGTCTCCCGCACGGTGGCTGCCATCGTCGAGCAGCACAACGACGAGAACGGCATCCAGTGGCCGTTCAATGTCGCGCCTGCTCACGTGTGCATTATCCCGCTTACGGTTGGAGACGACGAGGTGCAGCCCGCGGCTGAGAAGCTCGCGAGCGAGATCGCCGATTTCGGCTTTGACGTGGTCATCGACGACCGCAAGGAGCGCGCCGGCGTGAAGTTCGCGGACGCCGACCTTATCGGCTGGCCGCTGCAGGTGGTCATCGGCAAGCGCGGTCTGGCTGAGGGCAATGTGGAAGTGAAGCTGCGCCGCACGGGCCAGAAGAAGGACGTCTCGCTTTCCACCATTGCCGAGCTGCTGCGCTTCGCGAAGCGCAACGCTCGCAAGCACCCCTCCGGCCTGGGCGCTTTCGCAGGCATCTTCGAGTAATCGGGATGGGCAAGACTTCCAGCATCAAAGGCGTGCTGTTCGACTTGGACGGCACGCTGGTCGATACCGAGGCGCTCATCCTGGCGTCGTTTCGCTACGCGACGAAGACGGTGTTAGGGCGTGACATTCCCGACGAGGAGCTGCGCGCGAAGATCGGTCAGCCGCTCACGGTGCAGATGTGGGACTGGGCCGACGGCAGCCAGGAGGTGCACGATAAGCTCTTCGACACCTACCTCGAGCACAACGACCGCATCCACTCGCAGCTCATCAGGTCGTTTCCCGATACAACGGCGGTGCTTGGGAAACTTGCGGCGGCGGGGCTTCCGCTCGGCATCGTCACGTCGAAGCGCAGCGGGAACGCCCGCCGCGCCATGGAGAGCACGGGGATCGAGGGGTACTTCGACTTCCTCGTCGCGCCCGATACGTTCCCCGCGCACAAGCCCGACCCGGCGCCGGTGCTGCACGGCTGCGAGCTTTTCGGCGTTTCGCCTGATGAATGTATCTACATCGGCGACAGCCCCTACGATCTGCAGGCGGGACGGGGCGCCGGCTGCGTGACGGTCGCCGCACTCTGGGGCATGTTCGCCCGTGAGGAACTCCTGGCAGAGCACCCCGACTACGCGATCACCTCGCTTTCCGAGCTTGTTCCGATAGCGGCGGGGAAGTAGCTCTGGTCCGGCGGGGCGCCCATTTGGCGAATGGGAGCGGGGCATTTAATCAATGCGGAAACTAAATGTCCTTTCGAAGTGGTAGTATTCAGGCCAAGTGAAACTGCGCACCTGGGGAGGAACATATGAGCGCTTCCGCCAAGCCCACCGAGAAGTTATTCAAGTCGTTTCTGGCCGCTGTCCTGGCCATATCTCTCTGCCCGCTGATGCCTGCCGACAAGGCGCAGGCGGAAGAAGCGGGGGATTCGGGTGAGCCAGCCGATGCGGCTCAGATGTCTGATGAGGGTTTGGGCGGAGATGCTGACCCTACTGAAGGTGCTCTCGCTGCAGACAACTCCGACGCTGATCCTGAACTGGCGGGGGGGAACGACGGCACTGAAGACGAAGGCGCGCTCGACGATAGCAATGTCGCCTTGCAGGCAGCAAACGATTCGGGAACCCCAATCGTCAACTGGACCAAATGCGGCACCTGCCAATGGATGATCGATTCAAGCGGGTGTTTGATAATTAAACCAGCGAATGGTGAATCGGGAAGCTTGGAAAATTGGGATTCTCGTGGTTGGTACCCTGAAGATATATCTCCCTGGCGGAGTCATGCAGATAAAATTGTTTCCGCGAAAGTCGAAAATGGGGTAATAGCCAAAACGACACGAGGGATGTTTTGTAAATGCTCAGAGGTGGTATCGATCGACCTATCGGGTCTCGACACTTCTGAGGTTGCAGACATGCGAAGCATGTTCTCGGACTGCTCCTCCCTCGTGTCCCTCGACCTCTCATCGCTCGACACGTCGAGCGTGACGGACATGTCCGGCATGTTTCGCGACTGCTCCAAGCTCGCCTCCCTCGGCCTCTCCTCCTTCGACACCTCCAGCGTGACCAGCATGTACTGCATGTTCGAAGGCTGCTCATCCCTGGCCTCCCTCG
>NZ_CAKUAL010000091.1 GCF_934636505.1 uncultured Ellagibacter sp. | reverse complement strand
CTGACCATCGAGGAGGTCGAGCGCGCGGTCGTCGACATCATCACCGACAACCAGAACAACGGGAAGTCGACGGGCTTAGGCGAGGTGGGAAGCCGCCTGCTCAAGCGCTACCCCGACTTCGACGTGCGCTCGTTCGGCACGAACCTGCTCTCGAAGCTTCTCGGCGAGTTCAAGAGCGTCACCATTCGCAAGGACGGCTCGAACGTGCGGGTCGAGCTTGCGGAAGGCGCCGAGCATGAGCGTACGGCGGCTGAGAAGCCTTCTGATTCTGAGGGCGCTGGCGAGCAGGCGGGCGAGCAAACTGAAGCTGCGAACGCTTCCGAGGATTCGGAGGGCGAGGGCGGCGAGGATACGTCCTCGCACGGCTCGAAGTCGCGCCGTCGCCGCAGCCGCCGTCGCAAATCATCCAAGGTTTCTGGCGCTGACCAGGGTGAATCTGCCGATACGAAGACTGATGAGGCAATCGATGGACAACGGGAGGAAACCTCTGAGCCCACCGATTCGCAGGCGGCGTCGACCGATCAGCAGGGTAAGTCCAGCGATTCGCCCGCAGGGGAGCAAGAGGCTGCCTCCGATGCGGCTGACGCCTCGCAGGCCGAAGAGGCGAGGGCTCAGGATGCGGCAGCTGGTGAGGCTAAACCGGCCGAGAGCGATGGGGCGAGCAAGAAAAAGGTGCCCACCGCGCGAAAGAATAAGGCGGCTGCTGGAGATGACCAGGCTGACAAGGCGCAGGCTGCCGACGAGGCGAACCGCGCCGGCAAGGCTCAGGCTCAGATGGCAGGTGAGTCCGCTGAAGGCGGCAAGACTCAGGCGCCCGCGAAGCGCCGCCGCAGCCGTTCGCGCAAGGCCCCTGCAGCTCCTGCGACTCCCGATGATTTCATCCGCGCGGAAGTGGCCGAGGCGGGCAAGGGCGGCATTGCCGTCGCCGAGCTCTCCAAACGCGTGCGCACGCGCTTCAAGTCCTTCAAGGTTCGCGAGCTCGGGTATCCGCATCTTGCTGGTTACCTCGCCGACGTCGAAGGCGTGCGCGTGTACAAGCAGGGTCGCGAGAACTGGGTCGCGAAGGAGTAGCGCGTTCCCTTGCGGAGGGGCGAAGTGTCCTTCAATCGGGAGTGGAACGCCCTTGACGGTGGGAGCGTACCCTCGACGGTGGGGCACGCGCCTTCCTCTGGGGCCGCCGGGGCTCGCGCGCTTACTTCTCGCCGCCTGCTGTCAAATCGTGGCTCGCGACGAAGGCGGCCAGGTCGTCTTCCCAGGTGGGCATCTCGAACACGCCCGTCAGGCGCGCCATCATGTTGTCGAGCTCGATGCGGTAGCCGTGCTCGGGCTTGCTCGCTCCGCGCAGGTTGCCGATCGGTTCTCCCACCAGCTCGAAGGCGCGCTCGAAGAACTCGAAGCGGCTCGTCACGCCCGTGCAGGCGGCATGGAAGGTGCCGAACTCGTTGGACTCCATGACGGCCACGACGGCCTTGGCGAACGTATCGGCCGAGGTGGGGCACGCGAACTGGTTCGCGGGCACGTACACGGTGCGACCCTCGCGGCTCGCCTTCAAGGCTCGCGGGAGGATGTCGTCGGGCTCGGCGGTGTAGACCCATGACGAGCGCACGATGATGTGGCGGCGGTTGAGCTCGCACACGAACCGCTCGCCGGCGAGCTTCGACTTGCCGTAGACGTGCGGCGGGTCGGTCGGGTCGAACTCGTTGAAGGGATGCTCGGACATGGCGGGGAACAAATCGTCGGTCGACAAGTGCACAAGCGTTGCCCCCACCGAGGCGCTCGCGATGGCGAGATTGCGCGCGCCGAGCGCGTTCACCTGATAGGCGCGGTCGGGGTTGGCCTCGGCTTCGGTGCGGCTTGCAAGAGCGGCGCAGTTGATGACGAAAGAGGGTTTCTCCGACTCGGCGAAGGCGAGGCTTCGCTGCAGATCGACGATATCAAGTTCCCTATCGGTTGTCACGACGCGATATCGATCGTGGTCGAGTCGCGCGTTGATCGTGCGGCCCATGCGCCCGGCGGCGCCGGTGATCCATACGGTTGCCTGAGACTCAACGCTCATGGACGGATGCTCCTTCGTTGTACGGTTCGTTTTCGTTTCGCCTTCCGAAACCGCACTATCTTAACGCAAGTTTCGTGCTTGCGGTTGCGCAAGCGTTTTCATCGCTTATCATGTTTGTTTGGCTTGTGTTTCGAATTGCGCAAGCGAGGAAATCAACGGTTCAGGCGGGCTGGCCGCCTGACATGGGGAAGGACTCTCATGAATATTGCACTACCCGATGGCTCGGTAAAAGAGCTCGCTGCCGGCGCGACCGTCGCCGACGTTGCGGCTTCCATCGGCGCGGGCCTTGCGAAGGCTGCGCTGGCTGGCAAGGTTGACGGCACACTGGTCGACCTCACAGCAACCGTGACAGACGGGGCAACCGTTGAGATCATTACCGCGAAAAGCCCCGAGGCGCTCCACATCATGCGCCACTCCTGCGCTCACATCATGGCGGAAGCCGTGCAGGAGCTCTACCCCGGCACGCAGATTGCCTTCGGCCCTGCGACCGACGACGGCTACTTCTACGATTTCGAGCTTCCTAACAACATCTCCTCCGACGACTTCGGCGCCATCGAGAAGAAGATGGCCGAAATCGTCAAGGCAGACGAGCCTTTCGTGCGCGAGGTCGTGAGCATCGACGAGGCGAAGAAGATCTTCGCTGACCAGCGCTTCAAGTTGGAGCACATCGACGACTTGACCGACCAGGAAATCTCGATCTACCGCCACGGGTCCTTTGTCGATTTGTGCGCCGGCCCGCACGTCCCCTCCGCCGGCAAAATCGGCGCCTTCAAGATGATGAAGCTCGCTGGTGCCTATTGGCGCGGCGACGCGACGCGCGAGCAGCTGCAGCGCCTCTACGGCACGGCCTTCTTCAAGAAGTCGGAGCTCGAGGAGTACCTGCACAACCTCGAAGAGGCCGAGAAGCGCGACCATCGCCGCATCGGCCGCGAGATGGATATCTTCATGATGCGCGACGAGGCGCCGGGCTTCCCGTTCTTCCTGCCCAACGGCATGATCTTGAAGAACACGCTGCTCGACTACTGGCGCGAGATCCACAAGAAGGCCGGCTACGTGGAAATCTCCACGCCGATGATCATGAACAAGCAGCTGTGGCAGACGTCGGGCCACTGGGACCACTACAAGGACAACATGTACTCGACGGTCATCGACGAAGAAGAGTACTGCGTGAAGCCGATGAACTGCCCGGGCGGCGTGCTCGTGTACGCGTCTAAACCGCATAGCTATCGCGACCTGCCTATTCGTGCGGGCGAGATCGGACTGGTACACCGCCACGAGATGAAGGGTGCGCTGCACGGCCTGTTCCGCGTGCGCTGCTTCAACCAGGACGATGCGCACCTGTTCGTGCGCCCCGACCAGCTGACCGAGGAAATCGTGGGCGTCGTCAAGCTCATCGACTCGGTCTACCAGCAGTTCGGGTTCACCTACCACGTCGAGCTTTCCACACGCCCCGAGGATTCGATGGGCTCGGACGAGGATTGGGCCGCAGCCGAGGCCGGCCTTAAGACCGCGCTTGAGGAGCTCGGCATGGAATACGAGGTCAACGAGGGCGACGGCGCCTTCTACGGCCCCAAGATCGACTTCCACCTGACCGACTCGCTCGGACGCACCTGGCAGTGCGGCACCGTGCAGCTCGACTTCCAGATGCCGCAGAACTTCGATCTGGAATACACCGACGCGGACGGCTCGAAGAAGCGCCCGGTCATGCTCCATCGCGTGTGCTACGGCTCGGTCGAGCGCTTCATCGGCATCCTGATCGAGCATTATGCGGGCAAGTTCCCCGTATGGCTCGCGCCGATGCAGGTGAAGGTGCTTCCCGTTTCCGAGAAGAGCCGCGATTACGCGCACAAGGTCGCCGACGCGATCGAGGCAGCCGGCATCCGCGTTGTGGTGGACAACCGCGACGAGAAGATCGGCTACAAGATCCGTGAGGCGCGCTCCATCGACCGCGTGCCCTATATGGTGATCGTGGGCGAGAAGGAGGCCGAGGAGGGCACCATCTCCGTGCGCGACCGCACGAACGAGACGCACCCCTCCACGATCGAGGACTTCTGCGCGAAGGTGTGCGAGGAGATTCGCACGCGCGCATAATCTCGTGTGGCCTGGTATAACCTTGTGATTGGCTGTTGCGGCGGGCTGTCCTGCGATGGGCGCCCGCCGTTTTTATTGATTTCGGTTGGAGGCTTGGAAGATGCGCACGGCGGCATGTCGTTTGCACAAGGGATTTTCACTTGAGAAGCGGATGGAAGGCGCGAAGGCAGCGCTCGAGTTCGAGCCGTCTGCTCGCCGGGGGGCGTGGCGCCGCTGGGCGCCCGAAGGGGGAGTGCGCCCCGATGACGAGACGTTTTCTCGCGTTGTGCTCGATCTGGGGTGCGGCAAGGGCGAGTACACGGTGGCGCGTGCCGAGGCCGATCCTGAGACGCTTTTCGTGGGCATCGACGTCGATCCCATCTGCGTGATGCGCTCGGCCGAGGCGGCATGCGAGGCGGGCGCGGGAAACGTCGTCTTCCTGCACGATGAGGACCCTGACGTTCTCGAGCTGTTCGACGAGGGGGAGCTAGCAAGTATCCTCATCAACTTCCCGACGCCGTTTCCCAAGAAGAAGCGCGCGCCCCGTCGTCTGACCTATCTCGATCGCCTGATGAAGTACCGCCGCGTGCTTGAGGAAGGCGGCACTGTGCGCATGCGCACCGACTCCACCCCGTTTCGCGATTTCTCCTTGACGCAGCTTGAGCTGGCAGGCTACAAGATCGAGTGGGAAACCGACGACGTGCGAGGGATGTTTCCTGATGAGCCGTGGAGCGGCTACGAGCGCAAGCTCGTGGCGAAAGGCGCGCCGGTCGTGGGCTTTTGCGCGGTGCCGGGGCCTGCCCCCGAGCATGTGGAGCAAACCGCGCCGCTCTCGCTTGTGAGCTATCTTCCCGAGGATTTGGAGAACCTCGACTACATCCCCTTCGGCATGCAGGGCTCGATCGACAACATCGTCGGCTACAACGCGAACCGTCGCAAGAAGGGGCTGCCCGACTGGCGCCCGCCTGTTGTCTAGCGGGGCTAGCGTCCTGCCCGATTGGCGCCCGCCCGTCGTTTAGCCAAGTTGGTAGAATAGCCCGTCCCGCCCGTGCGCGGCAGATGATAGCATGGGGAAACGACACCGGTTGGGAAGGGGCGTTTCGTGAGCAGTCCATCAATGCGGGGCTATTGCGACAAAATGCGGCAGGCGAACAAGGAGGCGCGGGCGACGGTTATCGCGCTGGCCTGCATTATCATCGTGTGGCTTGTCGGCGGCTTCGGGCTTGCCGGAACGGAAATCGAGGTGTTCCACACGCCGCTTTGGATCATCGGCGGGTGTGTGGCGCCATGGATCGCCGCGATAGTCGCCGCGGTCGTGCTGAGCCGTCGCGTCTTCGTCGATTTCGACTTGGACGACGATTCGGCCGATGCCTCCGCCACCGATGCGGCATGCGAGGAGGGTGCGCGCCATGAGTAACCTCGTTGCACTCGTGCCCCTTGTCTTATTCCTTATCCTTGCGCTTGCGGTGAGCCTTGTTGTGCGCCGGCGCACGTATGTGGCCGGCGGCGGTTTCGTGAAGGAATACTTCATCGGCAATCGCGCCCTTGGCGGATTCGTACTCGCTATGACGACGATCGCAACCTACGGCTCGGTGAGCTCGTTTGTGGGCGGCCCCGGGCAGGCGTGGCTCGTTGGCTGGGGCTGGGTTTACATGGCAGTCGTTCAGGTCACAGCCCTCGTTCTGCTCTACGGCATCCTGGGGAAGAAAATGGCGCTCGTCTCGCGCAAGCTCGATGCCGTCACCGTGATCGACGTCATCCGCGCGCGCTATTCCTCTAACGCGCTCGCCAACGTGAGCGCGGTCGTGGTCGTGCTCTTCTTCGCGGCGACGATGGTCGCGCAGTTCGTGGGCGGCGCGAAGCTCTTCGAGGCCGTCACCGGGTACTCGTATCTGGTGGGGCTCGTGCTCTTCGGCGTCGCGGTCGTGCTGTTCACCACCATCGGCGGCTTCCGCGGGGTTGCGGTGACCGACGCGATATGCGGCGTCGCCATGCTCATCGGCATTTTCGTGCTCGCAGCGGGTATCCTCACCGCCGGCGGCGGCTACGAGAACATCATGGACACCATCCGTGCAAACCGCCCCGAGATGCTCGAGCCCTTCGGCGGCGGCTCCATGCCCGCGTCGCTGTACTTCACGCAGTGGCTCCTCGTCGGCATCTTCACCTTCGTCCTACCCCAGTCGGCGGTGCGCTGCATGGGCTTTAAGAACACCAAAGCGCTCCACGGCGCGATGATCATGGGCACGGTCATCATCGGCCTCATGATGATCGGCGTGACCTCCCTCGGCGTGCTCTCCGCGGGCGTGCTTACGGGCGATCTTACCAGCTACGGCGGCAGCGTCGATAACATCA
>NZ_CAKUAL010000090.1 GCF_934636505.1 uncultured Ellagibacter sp. | reverse complement strand
ATTCGAACCCCAGATACCCTTTTGGGGCATACACGATTTCCAATCGTGCTCCTTCGGCCAGCTCGGACATCTCTCCGTTTTGCCAATTGCAGCAGCTAAGTATTATACATAAGACCCTGTCTGTCCACAAGGATATTTTTCAAAAACTCGCAAACCCGCCTACTGCGGCGGCTCAAAGCGAAAACGCGCATCCTACCAGGGCGTTCGCGTTTAGTACTCGCTTGTCAGCGAGTAATGGCCGGGCGTCACCTCGGCAACGCTCATCGGAACATCGAACAGCGAGGACATGGCCTCATCGCGCAGAAGCTCCTCTTTCGACCCGTCCGCGTGCACCAACCCGTCCTTGATCAAGAGCAGCCGCTCGATTTCGGGAATGATGTCCTCGGCATAATGGGTGACCAGCAGAATCGCACGACCGGACTGCGCAATCGCGCGCATGGAGCGGCGCACGTAGTGCATCCCCTGCGGATCGAGGCCCGTGCACGGCTCGTCGAGCACAACGACATCGGGATCGTGGACAAGGGCACGAGCGAACAACACGCGCCTCGCCTGCCCGGTGGACAGCGTCATCACGTCGCGGTCCGCGATCGACTCGACGCCGAGCGTCGCCATCGTTTTCCTGCAACGCGCATAGTCGTCCTCACTCGCGTTTACCCGTTTCGGCACGCCGAGCGAACCGTACAGGCCGCCCGCAACCACCTCGATGGCAGGCATGTGCACCGTGATCTGATCCTGCATCGTCGATGACACGATGCCGAGGCTCTTCTTCACGTCCTCAAGCGTCGCCCGGGCGTTCCCGCGGAAAAGCACTGGCGGCTCGTCCTGGTAAAGCGGGAGAATCTCTCGCGTGATCAGCTTGATAAAGGTGGACTTGCCGGCGCCGTTCGGACCGAGCAGCGCCATGCTCTCCCCCTCGGCAAGCTCGAAGGAGCCGATGTGCAGGATGGTTTTGCCCGACCGTTTCACGATCGCATTGTTCAAGCAAAGAAAGGGAGGGCGCGAATCAGCTTCGCGCCCTCCCTCGAACTGACTGTCAGCCATGTGGTTTATGCTGCCTTCTTGGTCTCGGAATCACCGCTGCTAGAAGCAGTATCGCTCGAGGCGGAGGAATCGTCGGCTGCACTTACCTCGTTGTCGGCGGAGCTGCTGCTCCCATCGGTGGAGGAGTTGTCGGAGGAATCATCGCTTTGATACTTCGACATATCGAGGTCGTAGGGCAGGCCGCTCGGCATGTCCTTGATTTCGATATCGGCGTTTTCCTTGGCATCGGAGAGCCACTGCTGATAGGCCTTCGACTGGTTCGAGGACTTGAGCGAGCTTCTGAACTGCTCGACGAACTCGGAGGGCAGCTGATCGAGACTCGTCAGCTCATCAGGAGCGTGGAACTCGTCAGTGCACTTGATGATATGGATGCCGTAGCTGCTCGTGACAAGGCCGCTTACCTGGCCCTTCGAAAGATCGGCGAGGCCTGCGGTGTATTCGCTCACAAACGAGTTGAGCTTATCCCAACCCACATCACCGCCGTTTTGCGCGGAGCCGTCCTTGGAATAGGTCTTGGCAGCCTCGGCGAAATCAAGCGTTCCGGCGTTGATCTGGTCGAGCACGCTCTGCGCCGTTTCCGTGTCGTCGGCGTCGAAGAGGATATGGGAGGAACGCTTCGCGCCGTCGAAGCTGGAAACGTAAGTCTGGGCATAGGAGAGAACGTCCTCGTCGGAAGGATCGTCGCCCTCGAAGGACTTCATGAGGCCCTGCTGCAGAAGAGAGGTCTTGATGTTGCTTTTGTACTCGTCCTCGGTCATTCCGACCGCCTGGAGCGCCTCATTCCACTTGTCGTCGCTCGCGTAGTTCTGTTTCATCTGGTCGACGTAGGACTGCACCTCGTCATCGCTCACCGTGACGCCCTTTTCCTCAGCGCCCTGGATAATCAGCTCTTTGGTCACGAGGGAATCGATGACCTCCTCGCGCACCTTCTCGGGGGTGTAGTCGTATTTGACCATCCACTCGCCCCACGCGTCCTCGTCGGTCAAAGACATCTGGGAGCGGATGCTCTCGACGGAAGCCGTGACCTCTTCCTCTTGGATTTCGGCGCCGTTGACGGTCGCCGCCACGCCTCCAACACCCTTCGATCCCGACGTGGAATTGCCCGAGCACGCCGTGATGCTGACCACGCACAAGGCGGACAGGCTCACCGCGCAAACGGCCTTAGCGATTGTAGAAGCTTTCATGAAACCCTTCCCTTTACATGAAAACGTGCGGCAGCGGCGACGCAAAGCCGCACATGAGACGTCGATTCCGCACGAGATGTAATGCCGCGAAGTATTTTCGCATAGGAATATTTGGAAACATAAGGTCGCACAATTTGCCCACTTATGTTTCACAGAACGCAACACGTGACGCGAAAAGCTACGCCTCGGCCATGGCCGCCTTGAAGTCGATGATTTTCTGGCGGCAGCCATCGCAATTGGTGCCAAGCATCTGCACCGCGAGGATAGCTGCATTCTTCGCGCCGTTAATCGCGACGCAGGCAACAGGCACGCCGGAGGGCATCTGCACCATAGACAGAAGGGAGTCAAGACCGCCCAGATCGCTCGTCTTCATAGGCACGGCGATGACGGGGTCGGGCGTGTAAGCCGCGACGACGCCTCCAAGATGCGCCGCCTTGCCCGCCGCGGCGATGATCACCTTGATGCCGCGCTCGTGCGCCGTAGACGCCCATTCGTGCACTTCAAGCGGCTTGCGATGGGCGCTCGCCACCTTCACTTCGTAGGAAATGCCGAATTCGTCGAGCTGCTGCATGCACGGCTCCATCGCCGGCATGTCGGATTTGCTGCCCATGATAATGCCCACAACGGGCTTTTCGTCTGCCATGTCAAGACCTTTCACGCGTCCGCTTATTTACCTTTTCAGTATACGCGTGGCGCGCGATCGATCGCGAAGGAGAGGGCGATAACGCGGAGTCTGCGCAAAGCTAGCTTGCGGCAGCGCGCATGAGGCGGGCAATAGCCTCGTAGCCGGAGCGCCCGCGCACGAACTCCTCCGTCAAATCGAGCAGGGGAATATCCTCGGGAACGACGATCAAAGGGTTCTGCTTCAGAATCTCGATACGCGGAACATGACAGTTGAACAGGCGGCATACCTGCGGGCGCGCCTCCCAGATCATGCAGCCGCCTTCAGGGGACTGCAGCGGGCAGCGCTCGCCTTTGCGGTCGATCGGGCGCACGTGCTTGCGTTCGATGCACTCGTGCATGGCGTCGAGCTCTTTGGGTGTGATGGCCAGCACGTTCAACCCGCAGCACTGTCCGCAACAAGTGCAATCGGGGTAACTATTATCGCCGTCGAAGCGCAACGGCTCGTCGTTCGGGGTGATTTTCATGGCTTGCCTTCTGATGGAACTCACGAATGGGACTCGTCTTTTATTCGATGATAGCGCTCATTGCGCTGTGCAAGTATTTCGTTGTCGCAACATCGACAAGCGGCCCGGAAACGCAGGGAAGCGAAAGGAGGAAGTCGACTAGAAGACGAAACGAGGCACGGCCCACCACTTCAACATGGGAAACGCCCAGAATCGGGTGTCCGTTCGCCAAGAAGTAGCAGAATGACCTGCGGTGCCGAGGGATGATTTCCGCTTTGTCAGTTAATCAGGCTAAAACGTTTTGGATTAATTCGTCTATATCGTCATCCACGAGGATGCTCCTGCCCGCAATGGCGGCTGGAGCGCACGCCCCTCCTATGTTCACGCAGGCGTACGCCGCATGGCCGTTCCGACCCACGGCATTCCAGAAGGGGTATTTGATGATGACGGGCGTGTTGTCCCCGACGCCCAGCTCCAAATACAAGACGCGATCGCCGGAGTGTGCCTCGCGGAACGCGCGGTAGCGGGAAGCCGCCTCGTGCCATCCGCGGTCCTCGCAGAAAGTTCCGTCGACACGCAGGTTGGGGACCATAGGCGCCCCGCAGTGTGGGCAGCGGGGAACGAGCTCGCTCGGCACCCGCTGGTCTTTCTGGCGGCCCGCCATCTCGCGGACCTGCCGTTCGTTGTCGTACGTCTCGCCGGAGCAGTTGCGGACGCACTGGAACAGGCCGTAGTCCCCCTGCGTGTAGAACAGCCGCGCCTTGTCGAACCCCGCCAGCTGGAACTGGTGGTCGACGTTGGTGGTGAGGACGAAGTAGTCTCGCCCTTCGAGGATGCGCAGGAGGTTGAGATAGGGTTTGCCGGCCCCCGCCTCGTAGCGGTTGAGCAGGATGGCTCGGCTCCACCACGCCCAGTAGGTCTCCAGATCGGGAAAGGGATGGAACCCGCCCGAGTACATGTCGGCTATCCCGAACCGGTCGCGGAAGTCCGCGAAGTTCTCGTCGAAGCGCTTGCCAGAATAGGAGAAACCCGCCGCGGCGGAGAGCCCGGCGCCTGCGCCTACCAGGACGGCGTCGCACTCGTCGAGTTCCCGCCTCATCGCCTCTGCCGCTTCTTCCGCCGTCGCGTCGGCCCCGCGCACGAGGGCCGCGCTCCGCTTGGCGCGCGCATACCCGCCGCCGGCGAACAAGTTAGATGAAAAGAATGTCACGGTAGATCCTCTCGTCCGATTCTAGGAAGACGTCGAACACCACGTGGATGCCCGATTCTCTCTCGTCCAGCCATCCGCGCACCCTGCGGACCGAAATATCGCGCCGTGCGGGCACGCCTCTTCGCACAGCCCGCAACGCAAGCATGCCCCCTGGTCAATCCTGAACGTCCCGTCTTCGGCGCGCGCGACGCAGCCTTGCGGGCAGACGGCGGCGCATACACCGCAGCCCTCGCACCCTTCCGAGACCTCGAACACGCCTTTCGCGTCCAAAGAGGCGCGGCCTATGGCGAACGGCACCCTCACGATGGGCTTCTGGCCGAGGTCGAAGTACTCGCCGCTCCCGTCCTCGATGTAGAAGACCTCGCAGGCGTAGCGGGACTCGGCAGGATACAGCTGGTCCATGGAGGGGTTCAGCTCGAACATCCGGTCGACGAGCGCTTTCTGCTCCCCATCGGCGGCGCGGACCGCCCGCCCCCGCAGCCTGCACGTCCTGAAGTCCGTCGTCTGCCCGACGATGGCGACGACAGGGTTGCGCAGGATCTCCCTGTAAAACTCTTTGCCGCGAGGCGCGAGGAAGAAAAGCCTTCCATCCTCGACGTGCATCACGTCTATCACGCGGACGGCGGGAAGCCCCTCGGCGTCGACCGTCGCGAACGAGCAGTCCCTAATGCGCCTCAGGAAGCGCAGGCAGTACCTAGCGTCTATCTGCTCGGCGCCGGCAACGGGGATGCGACCGGATGCCGCCAGGCCGAAACCGCCTCGCGCTCCCTGCCCTTGCCATGCCCTCTCCCAGCCCATCTCTTGCCCCCTCACGATCGGCCGCGACGCCTCCTGTAGAGGGCGCCGCGGCGTTTGCCCTGCTCTGTCGCAGTGCTAGAACTTGCCGTTTTCGTTCTGCCAGTCGGCCGGGTCGGCGATAGTCTCCATGACGTCCCAGTGCTCCGCGACCTTGCCGTCTTCCACGCGCCAGAGGTCGTAGTACGACGTGGGCTTACCGCCGAAGGTGCCCTCGCTCACGCCCAGAACGAAGTTGCCCTGCGCGAGAACCTGGTGGGTCCTATCGTAGATCATCTGGATGCCGTCCGCGGCGAGCGCCTCGAGCGCGGCCCCCAGACCGGAGAGCCCGTCGGCGATTCCGGTGTTGTGCTGGAGGTAGGCGTCGCCCGCGAAGTACTCCGGGGTCTTCTCGGGGCGCTTCCCCTGCATGACGTCTTCGAGGAACGCCTCGATGAGGGCTCGGTTCTCCTCTGTCTTGTCGAGCTCGGAGACTTCGGTGGTGCCGTCGGTCTGCGTGCGGCCGGAGGGGTTTGGTCCGGCAACATTGGCGAGGTTGTCCCAGTGCTCGGCGATGAGCCCCTGGCCGTTGAAGCGGAAGATATCGAAGGCGACCTGCTCGCCGGCCCCCGCGAAGTTGTAGACGTTCTGCAGGAACACCTTGTCGCCGTCCTCGAACGCGCGAACGTTTCTCACCGTCGTCTTGGCGGGCGCGGAGGCCAGGTACTCCACGGACCCGACGAACGCGTCGCGGCCCGTGCCATAGGCGAGGTTGTGCTGAATGTAGCCCTCGTCGAGGAGGCTTGCCGCCAGCTCTGCGTCTCCGGTGACGAACGTGCCGATAAGGTCGAGTGCTTTCTGGATGTTGCTCATTTCCGTTCCTTTCCTTGCGGTTCTGCGGCCCTTCCCGCCGCTTGCTTGGCTTCATGGTAAAATCTGTGGTGTAAATAGAAAAGTAGGCACTATAAAGTGCTGTAGGTACCTATAAGTAACCATTGATGAACAGGTGGTATGCAATGAGCGACGACGAAATCGGCTACACCGAGTATCGCAATGACGAGCTCCCCAAGAGAAGCGACCTCCCCGTCTGCCCGGTGGAGACCTGCGTGTCCCTGATCGGCAGCAAGTGGAAGTTGCTCATAATGCGGGACCTGCTTCTGAATGGCTCGATGAGGTTCAAGGCCCTCCAGCGCAGCGTCGGGGGCGTCTCCCAGAAGGTCCTTACCACGAACCTGCGCAGCATGGAGGACGCGGGGCTCGT
>NZ_CAKUAL010000089.1 GCF_934636505.1 uncultured Ellagibacter sp. | reverse complement strand
CACCGGCGCTTCATGCGCGATGGGCGAATATTAAACTGCCGAACGGGCGTCGAACCAGACACGCGCTGTCCAACGGGGATTCCGGCGAAGATAGATAGGGCCAAGGGCGAATCCAACCGCCCTTGGCCCTTCATTGTCTATTGACAATGTCCTGCTCATATTAAAAAAGTAAGTAGTCTCGGGTGGCTTGCTTATGAGTTGAATCGATGCCGCAATTCGGGGCACAGCCGCAGCGTCTCCGTCGTCTGAACCTCGGGCTCGTCTTGGCCGCTGCACGATGTGGCGGCAGGTGCAGCGCGGTGAGATAATGTCCGCCAAGGAAGACAAGAACGCCCGTCGCAGAAAAGCAACTGGCGTGGCTCGAACTGATAACTACAATCGCAAGGAGGACGACATGGACAGGGAAGAATTGGACGAACTGATGTCTATCGATCTGGAGACGCGCAGGGATGCGGAGTCGATCCTCTTCGCGCTCGAGCAGGTGCCCGACGGCTTCAACACCACGACCTACCGCCAGGCGGAAGCGCAGCTCGGCCGCGATGCCGATGTTGCCGATTGCTACCTGCTCGACCTGCACGCGGCCATCATGCTGCTCTCCGAGGCCCATGGCCTCAAGCTCGACATGAGCCACCACGACTACAAGTTTGAAGGGCTGCCGTTCGTCCTCGATTACGACGTCTGGCACCGCAAGGACGCCGCCTCAAATGGGATGTTCGACGACGAGGCCTCGCCCGAGAACCGCGACTGGTGCGATGAATATGATGGCATGATCGCCGATGCCATTGCGGGCATCCTCTCCAAGGCGCTGCCCGCCCATGCCATCCCGCCGAAGCTCAGGTTCAGCTACGAGAACATGCACCACGCTCTAGACGCCGAGATTCTCGACGTGTACTGCGGGTTCAAGACTGCGGGGCTCTCGTTCTTCCTGCATTTCAAGCTCGATACCGGCAGAGGCGGACTTCATTTTTTCCTCGAGCCGAAGCCTGAGCCCTCCACAGAGGGCGTAAGCCTTACCTGCGAAGGAACGGACGATGATTTCACAATCGCTTGGAATCCTGATACCGCCGAGTGGGACAAGCCCTTGTCCCTCGGCCGATAGGTGGTCGAGCGCCTTCCGTCAAGGACGACGCCCCCTTTTTGCCGCCAGCCGAATCGAGTGGTTGACCGAGATGAGATAATGTCCGCATCAGAATGTTCGTCCAGCAAGGAGCGCGCCATGGCAGCAAATGAGATCCAGACCTCGAACGACGAGAGCAGACGGCTGGTGGCCGAACGGATTGCCGCGACCGAGATCCATCTCGCGCCTACCGACCTGCAGGCCGACGTCTCGGGAGCCATCAGGCTACCGCTCTCGCACATCCCCGAGCTTGGCATCGCATTCGCGTCGCTGCCCGAATTGTTCCGCACCGTCACCACTGCAGTAAACGTGCCCACGCTGCTCCAGGCGACCGACAAGTTTGGCAACCTGCTCGACCCGTCGATGCTACAGTCGTTCAACGACGGCAGCGGCCTCATGGGGTCCTTCCGCGACGCGGCCAAGGGTTTCGGGCAGGCGCGCTTCCACGTGGTCGAGGGCGATATTGTCACAAGCGTTACGCAGGTGCCCTACGACCCCACGACGTTGTTCATGGCTGCAGCCATCGCCCAGGTCAACCAGAAGCTCGACTCCATCCAGGAGTCCGTCGACGAGATGTTCGAGTACATGCGTCAGCGCGACAAGGCCAACATGCGAGGCAATCTCAAGACGCTCGCAGGCATCCTCAACGGCTACGGTCTCAACTACGGCAACGCAACCTACATGGCCAACGCCCACATGAAGGTGATTGACATCAAGCAGGCTTCCGAGCAGGACATGGAGATGTTCACTTCGCAGGCGCAAGCGGGCCTGCGAAAGAAAGGACTCGTCGAAGTGCGAGACGGCGTGAGCAGGCGCCTCGACAAGGTCCTCGACTACCTCAAGGACTACCAGCTCGCCACCTACATCCACTCCTTCTCGCTGTTCCTCGAACCTATACTTGCCGAGAACTTCGAGTCAGCCAAGCTCGCCGACGCGGCGGAGAGGATCGAGGCCGACTCGCTGGCCTACCGCGAGCTCTACACCGAGTGCTACGACGCGCTCGAGGCGAGCACCGTGGGTGCGATTGATGCCGCCATGCTTGGCGGCATCGCGTCCGCGGGAAAGGTGATCGGCCGCGCCATCGCGGCGACGCCCGTCGGCAAGCGAACGCCCATAGACGAGGCGCTCGAGGGCGCCGGCGATGGTATCGGCCGCTTCAACGACAGGCAGTCCGAGAAGCTCATGGCGAAACTCCTCCAAGCAAAGACGCCCGACGTCGCGCCGTTCAGGCAGAGCGTGATGGAAATCGACGCCCTTCACAACCAGCCCACGCAGATCGCCGTGGACGCCGAGAACATCTACATCCTCCCCGCCAAACAGCAGGAAGAATAGCAATGGGAGCGTATCTGGGCCTGCGCGACGGCTGGTTTTGGGAAGACGACGCAATCCTCGACGCAATCGAGGTTCTTCAGGGCCAGGCGGACGGCACGTTCTACCCGACCGAATACGGGCCGGAGAGCCTCGTGGACGTCGCGTGCCCCGACCTTTGGGGCTATCTCGTCCCGCAGGTAGAGGCGGAGCCGTTCGAGCGCCTCTTCGCGGCACGCGATGACGAGCAGATCGCAAAGCTCTACGGGGGCCGCTTTGCTTACGCCCGATGGGGCGTCGGCGCCGATGGCGAACCCAAGGTGGGCTTTTTCCCCGCGCCCGTCTCCAAAGAGGAGCCCATTGCGGGAGGCGTCGGCAAGAAGGCGACATGGGCGCGGTTCTGGACGTGGGGGCCCGCCCCCGAGGGCAACATAGACATGCGCTGCGACCTGGCCACGGGCTGGTGCGAAATCGAGTACGTCTCCAGGAAACGCGACCTTCCCGCCGCCAGGTTCAGGGTTGCCGCGGCCAAGCTCGCGCCCTACGCCACCATCGGCGAAGGCTCCCGTTACGGCGAGCGCGGGGAAAGCCCGTGGATGATCTACGACGGTTTCTACTGGAGCTACATCCTCGGAACTGGCGAGGCCGTCCTGCTTCGGGGAACGAGAAGCGGCTCTTCCGTAAAGAGCGACGATCCGATCCTCTCCCTGTTCCGCTCGATAAGAAGGTCCGCGCGCGGCGCGGCGCGCCGTCTTTGGGGATTCGCCGTCTAGCTTCGCATGACGAGGCGCGTCACAGGTGAGTTCGCGTCGAAGAACCAGCACCCCGCCCACTCGCGCTGCGCTTCGGTTTCGGAGAAGTCGGGCGCATAGCCCTGCTTAGCCGTGAATACGCGCATGGCGTCTATGGTCGCCCACTCGTTTTCGTAAAGCTCGATGTGCACGCATTGAACGCACAGGCCCTTGTCGACCCCCAGCATCTCAACCGCCGAGCTGATCGCAAAACCTCATCAAAACCTGGCACAGGACACTCTGGCGGAAAGATATATCGCTACGAAATCCCCAGCCACGTGCTCACGATGGGCGCATACCCCAGCACGAAGATGATGACGATTCCCACAGGCAGCACGTACTTCATATAACGGTACGACCAGGCGGGGAAACGCAGGCCCTCGCCCGTGTCCGCCTCGGCGAGGAAGTTCTTCCATCCCCACCCGCGCTTGCTCGTCACGAACATCACGAGGAACAGGCCGCCCAAAGGCAGGATGTTGTTCGACACGAGGAAGTCCTCGATCGACTGGATGTCACCGATGCCCGGGATGGCAACACCCGAGAGCACGTTGAACCCGAGCACGCACGGGATGCTCAGAAGCGCGATGAGCGCGCCGTTCACGAGGCACGCCTTCTCGCGGCGCACGCCCCACTGGTCCATAGAGAACGCCATGATCGTCTCGAACACGGCAATCACCGTCGACAGCGCAGCAAAGCTCATGAACAGGAAGAACAGCGTGCCCCACAGCTGCCCCAGAGGCATCGCGTTGAACACAATGGGCAGCGTGATGAACACAAGCGACGGCCCCGAAGCCGGCTCCACGCCGAAGGCGAAACACGACGGGAAGATGACAAGCCCCGCCATGAGCGCAACCAGCGTGTCGAGCACTCCCACGCGCACGGCCTCGCCTGTGAGGCGACGGTCCTTGCCGATGTAGCTGCCGAAGATTGCCATCGAGCCCATTCCCACCGACACGGTGAAGAACGCCTGGCCGAGAGCCGCGTACACCGCATCGCCGAACGTCGCCCACTGCTCGGCGGGCGTGTTGCCCGCAAAGAGCTTCCCGAAGTCGGGCATCAGGTAGAACTCGAGGCCCTCCTCGGCGCCCGGCAGCGTGACCGCGCGCACGCACAGCGCCACAAGCACGACGAACAGCGCGACCATCATCACCTTCGTCACGCGCTCGACGCCGTTTTTCACGCCCGCGCGCGTGGTGATCACGCCGATTGCCACGATGATCAGCATGTAAATCGTCATCTGCACAGGGTCGGCGAGAAGCTGCCCGAACACGCTTGCGACGTGCTCGGTACTCGCGCCGTTGAACTCGCCCATTGCGCTTTTCACCATGAAGGCGAGCATCCAGCCCGCCACCACCGTGTAGAACATCATGAGCAGGTAGTTGCCCGCAAGGCCGACCCACTTGAAGAGATGCCACTTCCCGCCCTCGGGCTCGAGCTCATCGTAGCTGCGCGCTATCGAGCGCTGGCTTGCGCGGCCCGCGGCGAATTCCATCACGAGCACCGGCAGCGCGAATATCACGAGGAATATCAGGTACAGCACGACGAACGCCGCACCACCGTACTCGCCGGTGATATAGGGGAATCGCCATACGTTCCCCAAGCCGATGGCGCAGCCCGCGCTCACCAGGATGAACCCCAGGCGCGAACCAAACCTCTCTCGTTCCATGAAAACCCTTTCCAACCGAAAACACGGGGCCGCTTCTCAGCTATGCCCCGTGTTCGATGTTCTTTCCATCACGCGGCTTCCCGCCGCGCAACTATGGCCTATAGCGAGCGAAACCGCCCGCACGAAACCCTACTCTTTTTCGCGACGCGTACGATTATAGTTGATAAGGCAGCCGGCACGCACGATGGCGCGCTCTTCTTCGGTCATATCCGCCACGTAAAGTGAGATCTCGCGCGCCTCGCCCGCATGCACGACCCACGCAGTGATGTCGGACAAATCGCCTCCGATCGCCTCACGGATGCCCGGAACGTACACGTAGTCGCCCACCTCGAACGGCGGCTCGCCCACAAGCTGGAAGGGCACCATGCCCCAGTTCATCACGTTCGAACGGTAACGCTTCGTGGCGTATTCCTCAACGATGTTCGCAAGTCCGCCGATCACGCGCTGGCAGCTCGCCGCCTGCTCGCGCGCGCTTCCGTCGCCAGGCTTCTTCGCATAGATCATGCTGCCGTACTCCACGCAGGATGCATCGGCGTCCACGCCCGCTCCGTTGAGCGCCGCGAACACGACGGCGAGCTCGGGATCGGCCTCGATGAGGCTCTCCCCCGCCACGCGGCGCTTCTCCACCGCATCGACACACTTGGAGCGCCCCACGTACTCGGGGTCGCGGCGCGAGAGCGTGAACTCGGCCAGGCCGAGCGGGTTCGAGCGGAATGAGCTCGTCTCGCCGGAAGGAATGAGCTCGTCGGTGGTGGTCACCGGGTCCATGATCTTCGAGCACACCTTCAAAAGGATGTTCTCTCCAAGCGGCTCCATCGCGGGCCACGGCTTGATGTTCGGCCCCTCGACAAGTTCGCTTTCGGGCTTTGCCTTGCCGAATCCCCAGTACACACGCTTGTCGTAGGGCGCGCTGTCGAAGGTGTACTCGCACGCCTCGTCCCATGTCTCGTCGGGAAGGTCGGTCGCGGGGGTCAGGATACCGCCCGCCGCCGCCGTCGCCGCGATGGAGCGCGCGTCCATGAGCGCGACCGCCGAGAGCTGGCCGTTACCGGGCTTGGAGCCCTCGCGGTTGGGGAAGTTGCGCGTGGTGTGGCGGATGGAAAGCCCGTTGTTCGCGGGCGTGTCGCCGGCGCCGAAGCACGGGCCGCAGAACGCGGTGCGCACGATGGCGCCCGCCTCCATGAGGTCGTAGATGTAGCCGCGGCGCGTCAGCTCAAGCGCGACCGGCTGGCTTGTGGGATAGACCGCCAGCGAGAACTCGCCACAACCGGTGTTGGCGCCCTTGAGCGCGCGGGCCGCCTGAACGACGGAGTCGTAGTTGCCGCCCGAGCAGCCGGCAATCACTCCCTGCTGCACGCGCAGGCGCCCGCCCTCGATTTTGTCGAGCAGGCTGAAGTTGACCTTATCGCCGCCGATGCGCGCCGCTTCGACCTCGACCTCGTGCAGGATGTCCTCGAGGTTCTCGTTGAGCTCGGCGATCGTGTAGCCGTTCGAGGGGTGGAACGGCAGCGCGATCATGGGAAGGATTTCGGAGAGGTTCACGCGCGCGCAGCCGTCGTAGTATGCCACGTCTCCCGGGGCGAGCTGCTTGTATTCCTCGCCGCGCCCGTGAGCTGCGAGGAACGCATGGGTGTTCTCGTCGGTGGCCCAAATAGAGGACAGACACGTGGTCTCGGTGGTCATGACGTCGATGCCGTTGCGGAAATCGGTCGTCATCGACGCGATGCCCGGGCCCACGAACTCCATCACCTTGTTCTTCACATATCCCTTCGCGAACACCTCGCGAATGATGGCGAGCGCCACGTCGTGCGGACCGACGCCAGGGCGCGGGGCGCCTTCCAAATATATTGCCACAACACCGGGGTACGCCACGTCGTAGGTGTCGCGCAGCAGCTGTTTCGCCAGCTCGCCGCCTCCTTCTCCGATAGCCATCGT
>NZ_CAKUAL010000088.1 GCF_934636505.1 uncultured Ellagibacter sp. | reverse complement strand
CCCGCCCCGCCGCTTCCTTCCGTCCGCGGCGCAAGGAGATATATTACGCGCACCCCCTCCCGCGGTCAAGGGGCTTTCTCGCCTTTTTCCCGGGAGGGGGCGCCTCAGGGGCCTGTTTTCCCCATATGACCTGGGACGACGCGCTTCTATCACCCTTCCAGCCGCATACACATTTCCTCCATAAGCCCAGGAAGGGGGGCGGGAGGCGAGAAAGCAACCCTGCATTTAGGGGCGCTTCGCCGCAGGGGGGCTCCCCGCCGCAAGGAGATTCCCTCCGCCCTACGGCAACGCCCCATGCTATGCAAAGAGGCCGGGCGACTCTCGTGCGCCCGGCCTCTTAGATAGATAGATAGATAGGGCGGTCGCCTCCAGCATTCGCCCCGCAGAGGAGATTTCACTTCGGCACGCTGCTTATATATGCGCGGCTACCCTCCGGCGCTTCTATCTCGTGGGACAGAAGCGCCGCGCAGGAGGCGGCGCCTTCAACGAGCCCGCACGCTTTCAAAGAATAGAAGGGTCCGCTCTACCCCAAGCTGGCGATGCGCCCCTCGACGGCGGCGATCTGATCTTCCGGCGTGCTCGCACCAGCTGTGATGCCCACCTCGGTGCACTGGTCGAACCAGGCAGGATCGAGCTCAGAAGCGAGCTCAATGTGATGCGTGTTCCCGCACACCGACGAGCAGATCTCGGCAAGACGGGTCGTGTTCGATGAGTTGCGCCCACCGATGACGATCATCGCATCGACTTCCCGAGCAAGCGCCGCCGCGGATTCCTGCCGCTCGCGCGTCGCGAGACACACCGTATCCTTCACCACGCACTCGACGCCACGATCTCGAAGTGCTGCAAGCACCTCTTCGAACGCCTCGCGCGTCTGGGTGGTCTGCACCACCACCCCCACCTTGCCCAAAAGGCTTGCCGGCACGTCCGCCGCCCTCCCGGCGACGAGCACTTCCCCGCCAGCCTCTCGCGCGTAGGCGACGAGCCCCTCGACCTCGGGATGGCCCGCCTCGCCCACGACGACGACGCGCCCGCATTCGCGAGCAAGCTTCGCCGCCGCCTTCTGCGCACGGGCGACATGGGGGCACGTGGCGTCGACCACGGGAAGCCCGCGTGCCTCTATCTCGCGTCTGACCTGCGGCGTAACACCATGGCTGCGAATAATAACGCTGCCTTCGACGGCTTGCTCGGGGCTTTCGACAGCGCGGATGCCCCGCTCGGCAAGCTGCGCCACGACCTGAGGGTTGTGAATCAGCGGGCCAAGCGTGACGGCGCGCGATCCTTTCGACACGGTATCAAGCGCCATGTTGAGCGCGCGCTGGACCCCGTAGCATGCTCCCGCGCATTTCGCCCGCGTCACCTTCATTTCGACTCCTTCGCCGCGATGATCTCCTCGGGGGTATGCTCGGGAATCACATGATTCGCGAACACCTCCGTGAAGTCGCGCCCGTCGGGGAACAGCGCCACCATGTCGACCTCATCGCGCGGCACGCGCTGGGAGAGGGCAAAGCACTCGCGCATCGCGTACCACGTGCATCCCTCCAGGCGGTCTTCCTTGGGGAGGAAATCGAAATCGCTGACGAGCAGGGGCAAACCGAATTCCATCGTGATCTTGGGGAAGCGGAAGAACTTGCCCTTCTGCTTCACGTACTCGGCGTTGCGAACGGTCATAGGGAGGATAGGCGCATGCCCCATCTTCGCGATGAACGCGGCGCCGGAGTGGATCTCGGGTTTCTTGGTTCCCTTGCCGCGGCGCGTCCCCTCGGGGAGGATGCCGACGAGCTCGTTGTTCTTCAGGTTGCGCGTCGCGCGCTTGATGGCCACGCGGTCGGCAGCATCTCGTTTGATGGGGAATGCGCCGACGCGCGAGAGAATCTGGCCCGCGAGACCGCGGGCATTGTCGAAGAGCGTCTCGCGACCGAGCAGACGTACCCACTGGCTGGGACGGCATGCGATATACATGCAGGCCACGTCGAGAAACGACGTGTGGTTCGCCACGAGAAGCACGCCCGATTTCTTACTGAATGCCCGCAGGTTCTCGCGCCCATCGACGCGATAGCGGAAGCAGATTTTGAACACGAAGGCGACGACCGCCCAAACGATGTTCCCAAACCAATGGGGAATCTGCTTTTCGGTCGACGTGCCCCCGAGCGGCATGTCCCACATCTTCTCGTATGGCAGAAAGACGCTCATGCGCAGCCCTTTCTCTTGAATATGCGCGCGAACCCTGCAAGTTGGGCGCCCCGCCCCGAAAGGCCGGACGCCATTTTGCGATTACCCCTGAGCCTGCTCGGCACGCGAGCAGATGAAGGAGATGATTTCCTCGATGGTTTTGCCGGTGGAATCGAGATGCACGGCGTCTTCCGCCGGCTTGAGGGGCGACGCGGCGCGCGAGGAATCGATCTCGTCGCGCTTCTTGATGTCGGCGAGAACCTCCTCGTAGTTCGTCGAACCCACGTGACGCTCCTCGTTCTGCTTGACGCGGCGAGTTGCACGCTCCTCCGCGCTTGCCGTGAGGAACACCTTCACGGGTGCCTCGGGGAAAACGACCGTGCCGATGTCGCGGCCCTCGACCACGTAGTCGCCCGCGCGACCGATGCGTTGCTGTTGGGCAACAAGTGCCTCGCGAACTGCGGGAACGGCGGCAACAGGCCCCACGGCGCGGTCGATTTCGGACGTGCGGATGGCATCGGTCACCTCCGTGCCCGAAATGAAGACGCGACGGGGAACGGGGTCGCCCTCGACGTGCCCGAACTCGATTTCGTTGTCGCGCGCGATCGCGCCGAGCGCATCGGCGTCGTCGAAGGAAACGCCGTCGGCGAGCGCCTTCCACGCGATGGCGCGGTACATCGCCCCCGTGTCAAGGCACGAGAACCCGAGCCGCTTTGCCGCTGCCTTAGCGACGGTTGACTTGCCTGCCCCCGAGGGGCCATCGATTGCGACGATCATTTCGCCAGCCTTTCAATATCGGCGCGAAAGCTCGGATAGCTTACGCGAACTGCCTCAAAATCACGGATAGACACGGGATGGGCTCCCGTGAAGCCAACAAGCGACCAGGTCATCGCAAGACGATGGTCGCCCAGGGAATCGAACACGAGCCCCTCGGGCGCGACGAGACCCGGCTTGCCCTCGATATGCAGGTCATCGCCTTCGGCCCACGCGCGCACGCCAAGCTTGGAAAGTCCCTCCAAGATGGCCGCGAGACGGTCGGTCTCCTTCACGCGCAGCTCTCCCACCTCGTGAAAGACCGTCGTGCCTTCCGCGTGGGCAGCCACAAGGGCAAGCACGGGAATCTCATCGACGAGCGAGGCGATCTCGCGCCCCGCAACCTCACACGAGCGCAGATGCTCGACGTAGGAAACCGAGATGGTGCCGCAAGGTTCCTCCCCCGCGCTGCCCGTCGGCTTCAGGGTGATGTCGGCGCCCATGCGCTCGAGCACCCGCACGAAGCCGATACGCGCCTCGTTCAAGCTCACGTTCTCGATATCGATCGCGCTATCGGGACGAAGAGCCGCCGCGCACGCCATGAACGCCGCAGACGAGGGGTCGCCCGGCACGTCGACGTCGCAGGCGTGAAGGCTCTGCCCACCAACGACGGAAGCCTCCCCTGGCGCCGCTTCGACGTCGACGCCGAAGCCGGGGAGCATGAGCTCGGTGTGATTGCGCGAGGGCGCCGGCTCACGAACGCTCGTCATGCCCGATGCGAAGATGCCGGCGAGCAGAATCGCCGTCTTCAGCTGGGCGGAAGCAACCGGCGAGTCGTAGGAAATCGCAGCGAGATCGCGCGTTCCCGTAATGGAGAGCGGGAGCGTCGTCGCGCCTTCCGGGGCGAACCGAGCGCCCATCAGCTCGAGCGGGGCCGCGATCCGGCGCATCGGACGGCGGCGAAGAGAATCGTCGCCCGTGAGCTCGACGGTGATGTCCCATGGCGCGAGCACGCCCATGAGCAGGCGAACCGTCGTGCCGGAGTTGCCGCAGTCGATGACGCCCTCCGGCTGCGAAGGGCCTAAGCCGCCCCAGCCGCGGATGTCGCCCGCAAGGCTTCCGTCGGGCTGCTTTTCGAGGTTGGCCTCGGCGCCCAGAGCGCGCACGGCGCCGATGGAGGAGCGCACATCGGCGGAGTCGAGCACGCCGGACACATGCGAAGTGCCTTCGGCCATCGCGGAGAAGAGCACCGAGCGATGCGAAATCGACTTGTCGCCAGGAACGCGAACCGCACCGGACAGCGGACGGGCGAGCGGCTCGATGAGGGTTGTCTGCCTGGTTGTTACATCTGCGGGCTCGGCGTGTGCTGCAGCGTCACCGCACACGGAGGACGCCGGTTGTTCGTTAGTCGACATGGATATGCTCCTTCGGGGAGAGCGGATTGAACGACACCGAGAAGCCTGCGCCGATGAGCTGGGCAGACAGCTTTCCAACATCGCCCTCGTCGGTCAAAACGAGCGAGAGCACGGCGCGATCCTCGGTGATGTGATCGATTTCGATCGATTGGATATTGCAGCCAGCGGAGCTCGCGATTGTGGTGACCTCCGCGACCACGCCCTTTCGATCGGACATGGGAATGCGAACCTCGAGGAGCTTGTCGGTCGAGGGAACCCAAGCGGCAGGCAGCGCGCGGCGGGCCTGTGCCGCCTCCTCGAGAAGCCGCGTCGTCGCCTCGCGGTCGTGCGCGTCGATGGCGTCTGCGAAATCGCCGATGATGCCCTGCATCTCGCGCAAACCGCTCGTGAGCGCGCAGGCGTTGTCGAACGCGATGCCGCACCACAGCTTCGAAGAGCCCGCCGCAATGCGCGTGGAATCCTTGAAGCCGCCCGCCGCAAGGCGCATGAGCGACTGCTGATCGTCGGCATGTCGGCTTGCCAACTGCATGAGCGAGGCGGCAACAACGTGGGGAACATGGCTTACGACGGCAATGGAATCATCATGCTCATCAGGTGCTATGGCAACCACGCGCGCGTTCAGGCTCGTGATGAGCTCATGCAGGCGCTGGAAATGCTCAGGCGGCGTGTCCGCATCGGGGCACAGAATCCAGTTAGCACCCTCGAAAAGATCGGGGCGGGCACCGTCGATGCCGTTTTTCTCCGAACCCGCCATGGGATGGCCAGGCACGTAGTTGCGGCGGTACGGCAGAATCTCTTTCGTCGCCGCAAGGATGTGAGCCTTCGTGGAAAGCGTGTCGGTGACGACGCCGCGATAATCCCAATCGCGCAGAAGGCTCAGGTAATCGTCGACCGCCGCAACCGGCGTCGCCAAGACGACGAGGTCGGCACGCTCTTTCACGAAATCGGAGAACGCCTCGCTTTCAGGGGCGCAGGCGTTCGCCACCCACCCGCGCGAGATTGCCTCGCCGCAAGTTCGCGAATCGACGTCGACCCCGAACACCTCGATGTCGGGGTCGCATTTTGCGATGGCAGCCGCAAGCGACGCGCCGATAAGCCCCAGCCCGACCACGGCGATGTGGTCGAACCCGTGCGGGACCTTATTTGTTGTATCTTCAGACATGCACAAACCTTTTCCTCGTGCCCAAGTCCTCATCGCCCGGGCAGCAGTCGTTTAGTTTAGCAGTTACGAGCAGATCGCGGCCTTCAGTTCGCCGACTTCCACATCCGTGAGCTCGCGCCATGAGCCGCGGGGCAAATCTCCCAGCTCAAGCGGACCGAAGGAAGAGCGATGCAGTGCGATGACCGGATAACCCACCGCCTCGAGCATGCGGCGAACCTCGCGCTTGCGTCCCTCGCGCAAGCCGACGAGCACATAGCTCCCCGTCTTCTCGCGAACCGCCCGGCTGCGCTTGCCGGTGTGCGAGGCGTTGATGCCGCCCGCACCCTTGCCCGTCCCAATCGCGCGCGCGGCCTTTTGCGCATCGCTGCCCCGCAAAAGCTCGGCACGAGCGGGAAGCGTCATGCCGTCAGAGAGGGCAACACCACGGCGCAACCGCTCAAGCGCCTTGGCATCGGGCGTCCCTTCGACCAGGGCAAGGTAGCGTTTCTCCACATGGCGGCGCGGGTGCAGAAGCGCGTTTCCCAGCTCGCCGTCGATCGTGAAGAGAAGAAGGCCCGTCGTGTCGCGGTCGAGGCGCCCCACGGGGAACAGCCCCGGGAACCGATCGACGGGGACGAGGTCGGCAACCGTGGCACGGCCCTGAGGGTCGTCCATTGTGGTGACGTAGCCTGCGGGCTTATGAAGCATGATCGTGACGTCGCCCTCAGCAAGGCGCACCGGCGCTCCGCCGTCGACACGAATCTCGTCGCTGCCAGGATCGACCGAGCACCCCAGCTCAGCAGGCTGCCCGTTGACCGTGACGCGACCGGCGACGATGATTTCTTCGGCATGGCGGCGCGACGCGACGCCCGCACGCGCAAGAAACTTCTGCAGGCGCATCATAGCTACTCGTCTTCCGTTTCGAACGTGAGCTCATTGAAGTCGATCTTGTCGACCACGCCGAAGCCCTGGGCCATGGCCTGGCGAAGCATCTCCTGCGCCGAACCGTCGTCCATACCGGAAAAGCCCTCTTCCTCGCCGTCTTCCCCTGCCTCGTCGCGCGACGCAGCCGCGCGGCAACCCGCATCCTGTGAGAACAGCGACTCGGGCGCCGTATGCCCCACGAGCGCCTCGCCCGCGACAGCCCCGCTCATGTCGCCTTCCTCGTCGTCGTAGACGATACGGTCGAGCACATCGCCCTCATCGCGTTCGAGAGCGGTGCCGCTTGCCTCGTGAGCTGCGGAAAGGCGCTCTCGGATGAGCGTGCGCGTGGAATCGTCGGGGGCGAACTCGGAAAGGTCGGGCAGGTCGGCGGTGGAGCGCAGGCCGAACTTCTCCAAAAACGCGCGCGTCGTGGCGTAAAGCGTAGGGTTGCCGGGCGTGTCCGCAGTCCCCGCCTCGCGCACGAGGCCCTTTTCCACCAGGGAGTTGATGGAGCTGTCGGAGTTCACACCGCGCACGCTCGCCACCTGGGCGCGCGTCGTAGGCTGGGTATATGCCACGATCGCGAGCGTTTCCATGGCGGCTTG
>NZ_CAKUAL010000087.1 GCF_934636505.1 uncultured Ellagibacter sp. | reverse complement strand
TGCAAGCTTGCGCATGTCGGTGTCGGCCATGCCCTGCGTGGGGTCGTTTTTGCGCTTGTCGTAGAGCGGGTCGCCCTTATCGTTCCAAATGCGCTCGGCGACAGGCGTCCACTCCGCGATGGAGTCATGGCATTTCGCGCAGAGATCCTCCGCGCTTTCTTTCTCCTGAAGGTCGGTGGAATGCGCGCCGGCGCGCTTCACCATGTCGGCAAGTAGTCCTTCGTTTTCCAAGATGGGGCAGGGCTTGAGCAGGTTGTCGTTGAAGGGCTGGCCCTCGTAATACTGCATGAACAGAGGGGAGCGCAGCGCGTCGAGAAGGCTTGTTTCCCGAATGTTGACGTTCGCGTAATGTGCGAACACGCACGGCTCCACATCGCCTGCGGCGTTGATGTGCAAGTAGCGGCGCCCGCCGGCGATGCAGCCGCCGACGAACTCACCGTCGTTCTGGAAGTCAAGCGTGAACAGGGGTTTCTTCTCGCGCATCTCGCGGACGAAGCGGTAGAGGTGCTCGCGCTGGTCGGCGTGCACCATAAGCGAGGTGGGCGAGCCGACGCCAACGGGCATGTACGTGAAGATCCATGCGAAAAGAGCCCCCTTCTCGATGAGCCAGTCGAAGAACTCCTCGCTGGCGATGGAGCTTGCGTTGGCGCTGGTATAGCAGCATGACACGCCGAAGGGCAGGCCGTTTTCGCGCAGGAGCTCCATGGCGCGGGACACCTTGGCGTACGTCCCCTCGCCGCGGCGGGCGTCGGTTGCCTCCTCGAAGCCTTCGACGCTGATGGCGGGCACAAAGTTCGCGACGCGGATCATATTCTGCACGAACTCCTCGTCGATGAGCGTCGCGTTGGTGAACGACAGGAACGCGCAATCGGGATGCGCTTCGCATAGGTTGATGAGGTCGTGCTTGCGGACGAGCGGCTCGCCGCCGGTGTAGATGTAGACGTGGGCTCCCAGCTTGACGCCCTGGTTGATGATGGAGTCGATTTCCTCGTAGGTGAGGTTTTGCTTGTGGCCGTATTCCGCTGCCCAGCATCCGGTGCAGCGCAGGTTGCAAGCGCTTGTCGGGTCCAGCAGGATGGCCCAGGGAATGTTGCAGTGGTACTGATCGCGCATCGCTTCCTGCTTCGGCCATGCGAGCATGTTCGCATCAACGACGAATGTCTTGATGAGACGGTCTCTGACCTGGGGGTTCATGTCGGTGAGAATCTTCATGATAAGTTGATACCAATTCGATTCGTCATCGATTGCCTGATGGAAGGCGGCGCGTTGGGTGGGGAACACGTCGTCGGGCGCAACTCTGTCGATCATGTCCATGATCTTCGCGACGTTTCGTTCGGGGTCTTCAAGCAGGTAGTCGATGGTTTTGTTGAGGGCTGCCCGCTTGATCTGGTCGGCTGCTTTCATGATGTTGTACCTCCCATAAAATTATTCAACAAATGTGGAATAACTTTCTTAAGCGTGAGTATAGTTCGGTGAAATAAAAATACAAGTGACAAATAAACAACGTTTGTGGTAAAACCTGCAGATAAAGTTAAGCTGTCCATTTTTTGCGAGGGAGAGACATGGGCGACGTGGGGGAGAAGATGGCGAACGAGATTCAGCTGGCAAAAGAAGGAGCCGCCTGTCGGGAATCCGGGGAGCGCACGGCGCCCGACCGCCGTGTTGTGCGCACGCGAAAGGCGATCCGTCAGGCGTTTTTGACCCTCATGCAGGAGACGGAGTACCAAAAAATCACCATCACCGGAATTGCCCGCGAGGCGGATATCGACCGCAAGACGTTCTATCTGCACTACCAGTCGGTCGAGGATCTGGCGAACGAGATCGTGCAGGACGAGGCGGACCGGATCGTGCGCACATGCCTGGACTCCCTCGAGAACAGCGACGACGGCGAGAACGTGGTCGACCTGTTCAAACGACTTTCGCTGGGGCTGGCGCCCGACCTGAAGAGCATGAAGCTCATCGCCTCGCACACTCCCTACGAGCTCGTTTTGAAGAAGCTGGAATCGTCGCTTACGGCATCGCTTATCGAGCAGGACACGCTTGGCCTGAAGAAGCTGGGTCCTTATCTCGATTTCTGCGTCGCATATTTCAGTGCGGGGCTCGTGGCGGTGATCCGCCGCTGGATCTTAGACGAGTCGGAGATTCCCCTCGAGGATATCGCCCAGGTGACGCACTCGCTCGTCCATAGCGGTCTCGATGGCATCGTGCGGACTGTGGCCGAGGGCGGCGTAGAGGAATAGCCCCGCTCCCTCGCGTCCGTTTGCGCGGCTGAGCTGTGTGCATTTGGTTTAAGGCTCGTTCGCGTCACGTCAACTCGCGTATACTGGGGACAACTTGAATTGAGCATTCTGAATGGGGCGGGGCGGCGACATGTTCCGAACCTGGTCAGGTCCGGGAGGAAGCAGCCATAAGGGGCCTCTGACGAGCGCCCTGTCCTATTCAGAATGCTTCATCTTGCAGGCGGCCACGAGCCGCCTGCTTGCTGCATGGGCCTCTTCTTATAAGGACGCTATGGACATCATCAACTTCTTCGTCAGTCTCCTTTCCGACCCCCGATCGGCGATCGCGGGATGGATCATGACGCTAGGCGCCGCATGGGTGTACACCCCGTTGTTCCTGATCGTGTTCGTGGAGACGGGCCTTGTGTTCTTCCCGTTTCTGCCGGGTGACTCGCTCCTGTTCGCGGCAGGCGTCTTCTCGGCTGACGGGGGCGGTCTGCACCTGTGGGCGACGCTTATCGTGTTCTACGCCGCCGCCATCTTGGGCAACACGTCCAACTACTGGATCGCCCGCTTCTTCGGCAAGCGCATCATCGACTCGGGGAAGATCAAGGCGCTCACGCCCGAGCGCATGGCGAAGCTCGACCACTTCTTCGAGCGCTACGGCGGGCTGACCATCGTGATTACGCGCTTCATGCCTTTCTTCCGCACGTTCGCCCCGTTCATCGCGGGCACCGGCCACATGAATTTCGGCAAGTTCACGCTGTTCAACGCGATTGGCGGCATTTCTTGGGTCTCGCTGTTCGTTTTGGTGGGATACTTCTTCGGTGGTATTCCGTTTGTGCAAGAGCACTTCGAGATCATCGTTTTGGGCATCGTCGCGGTATCGGTGGCACCTGCGTTTATCGGTGCGGTGAAAGCTGCGATGAGCTCGAAGAAGGGCGACAAGGCCAAAAACGCCAAGCACGCGAAATAATGCCGCTCGGCTATTCGCGCAATGCCATCTCGAGGAAAATCTAGCAACCGAGCTTCTATCGATACGACGAACTCTTTCCAGGAGCGTCCGGCAACCCCGGGCGCTTCTTCTATAATGGAGCGAAATGAACCGGGCGCCTTGCGCGCCGCATACGAATGCGAAGGACTCGTGCGATGTCGGAAGCTTTATACCGCAAATATCGCCCCCAGACGTTTGAGGACGTGGTGGGCCAAGAGCATATCGAGCGCACCATCAAAAATGCCATTGAGCAGGACAAAGTAAGTCACGCATACCTGTTCTGCGGCCCGCGCGGCACGG
Organism: uncultured Ellagibacter sp.; assembly: GCF_934636505.1. GTDB lineage: Bacteria > Actinomycetota > Coriobacteriia > Coriobacteriales > Eggerthellaceae > Ellagibacter. The sequence continues at coordinate 3,623 of NZ_CAKUAL010000087.1, read as the reverse complement.
GTAAGACGACCACTGCCCGCCTGCTTGCGAAGGCGCTTTTGTGCGAGGGCGGCCCGACTGCCGACCCCGACGGAACGTGCGAGGACTGCCAGCTTATCGCCGCAGGAGAGCATCCCGACGTCTACGAGCTCGATGCGGCAAGCCGCACCGGCGTCGACAACGTTCGCGAGGAGATCATCAACCGCGTGCAGTTCGCGCCGACGCGCGGGCGCTACAAGGTCTACATCATCGACGAGGTCCACATGCTCTCGGTGGCAGCGTTCAACGCGCTGCTGAAGACGCTCGAGGAGCCGCCGAGCCATGTGGTGTTCATCCTGGCGACGACCGACCCGCAGAAGGTTCCCGAGACCATCCATTCCCGCTGCCAGCGATTCGATTTCCGCCGCATATCAGCCGAGGCCATGGTCGCGCGCTTGGGTGCGGTATGCGTGTCCGAAGGGGTCGAGTTCGAGGGTGAGGCGCTCGATTTGATCGCGCATCGTGCGGAAGGCGGCCTTCGAAACGCGCTTACGTCGCTCGAGCAGATCATCGCGTTCGGCGAGGGCAAGGTGACGCTTGCGGGCGCCGAGGCGATGCTCGGGTCGCTCGATTCGAGCGAGATGTCCGAAATCATGAACGCGGTCGGCACCCGCGATGCTGCAGCGTGCTTCCGCTGGACGGCTCAATACGTGGAAACAGGCGCCGACCTGGCTCGATTTGTGGGCGATATGGCCGAACGCGTGCGCAACTTGTACGTGATGTCGCTTGTGGGCGCCGATGTGGCGCTTGAGGTTTCCGAGTCCGAGCGCCGAGAGCTCACAGGGGAGCTGCCGTTGTTCGGCCCCGATCGCCTGGCGCGCTTGCTCGGCGTTTTGGGCGACCTGTCGGCCGAGCTGAAGACGTCCACCAATCCTCGCCTGTCGTTCGAGATTGCGCTTACGCGCATGGTGCGGCCCGACAGCGACTTGACGCTTGAGGCGCTTGCCGAGCGCGTTGAGGCACTCGAGTCGGGGTATTCGGCCTGCTCTCGGGTGATTGCCCCGGCTGCCGCTCCCGCCGCCGTCGCTGCTGCTGCTGCGACGGGTGCGTCGTCGAGCGCGGCGCCGGAGCCGAGCGCGCGAGCGCATCGGGAGACGGCGAGCTCGGCGGGCACGGCGATGGGCCAGGCAGGCGGGCCGCTTGATTCCCGCCACGCCCGCACCGCAGCAGTTGAAGGGGCGGTTTCGCAAGAGGTCGCCTCTCGGGAGGCGGGCTCTTGCGCAGGGGGCTTCCAGGCGTCGGCCGAGGCTGTTTCTGCCGTGAATGCAGCGACGGCGACGGCGGCAGCTGAGGTGGCGTCCCGCGAGAACGCTGCTTCAGCGGCTGCTGCGGTTGCCGGCGTTTCCGCGGCACGTGGCACGATTCCCGCTGAGCTTGCGGACACGCTGCGCAACGAGGCGGCGCTACAGCGCATCTGGAGCTCGGCCATCGCTTCGCTCAAGAAGAGCAAGGCGGCCTACGGCGTGCTCTTCTTGAACACGAAGGCCGTGCTCGACGAGGGCCGTGGCATGCTCGTCATCGAGTTTCCCGTGGAGAACGCCTTCGCGTTCAATGCCGTGCAGAAGCCCGACGTGCAGGACGCCGTTTCCGCGGCGCTCGCGCAGTCGTGCGGTGCGGCAATTCCGTTCGCCTTCTCGAAGGGCCCTTCCCAGGGTGCAAGCGTGGCGGCGGCCTCGTCCGCTTCCCCATTAGGGGCCTCTGATCGACCGGCGACGCAGCAGGCACAGCCTCAGGCGTCCCATGCTGAAAGGCCAAGCGCTGCTCGCGAGGCTGCGGTTGCGGCGATGCGCGCGGTTCGGGAGCGAGAGGCTGCTGCAGCGTCTGCTGAATCTGCGCGCTCGGCGGCTCGACAGCATGCTTCATCTGCAAATACGCGCCAGGCAAGCTCTCGGGCGCGCGAGGCGCAGGTGCGGGACGCGCGGAATGCGGGCGCGTTCGTCCCCGAGCCGGACCCCGTTCCGCTCGATGCGTACGGCGACGCTCCCTACGATGAGCCGGTCCCCTATGGCGACGAGGACGCGTTCGTCGGGGGTGCCTCTGCGTATGCTGCTGCGCCGGCTTCCCCTGCCAAACGGCGGGGAGGTGGGGAAGCTCGCCGCTCATCAGGCGCAACTTCTTCCGTGCCGGATTTCAACCGCATGGCGCGCGAGGCGGCGGCGCGAACCTCGGGCGCGACGGGCCTTCCCCCCGAGCCGACCGACGCGAACACGTCGGCATCGATCGATGCGACCGGCCCGAACGGCGAGCCTGCGGGCAACGAGTTCGACTCGCCCGATGACCTGGCTGCCGTGCTCGCAGCGGGAGGTTTCGAGGGCTCGCGCGTCGAAGAAGTGAGAGAATAGCCCGACAGGAAAGACGGGTTTCGCCCCGGCAACGCGTTTTCGCGCGGGGCGTCGATACGTAAAGAACACTACCAGGAGGAAAAATGGCGAAACGAGGCGGATTCCCCGGCGGCGGCATGGGCAACATGGGCGCTATGATGAAGCAGGCTCAGAAGATGCAGGCCGAGCTTGCGAAGGCGCAGGAAGAAGTGAAGACGATGTCGTTCGAGGCTACGGCCGGCGGCGGCATGGTGAAGGTCACGGCGCTCGGCGACAACACGATCCAGTCCATCGCGATCGACCCCGAGGCTGTCGACCCGGAGGACGTCGAGATGCTTGAGGACATGGTCCTCGCCGCGGTGAACGAAGCACTTCGCGGCGTTTCCGACATGGCGGCTGCCCGCATGAGCGCGGCGACCGGCGGCATGAACATCCCCGGCTTGATGTAGGCGCTTTTCGTGAACTCCGCACCTGCGATTCAAAAGCTCCTCGATGAGCTCGAGCGCCTTCCCGGTGTCGGGCCGAAGTCCGCGCAGCGCATGGCGTATTGGATCTTGAACACCGATCGCGCGACAGCGCTGCGCTTGGCCCAGTCGATCATCGAGGTGAAGGACACCGTGCATTTTTGCTCGCGGTGCTTCAACTATGCGGAAGGCGACGTGTGCGAGATCTGCGCGTCGACCAAGCGCGACAGCGGCATCATCTGCGTGGTGAGCGAGCCGCGCGACATTCCCCCCATCGAGCGCACGGGCGTTTTCGGGGGCGTGTACCATGTGCTCGGGGGCGCGCTGTCGCCTCTTGAGGGCATCGGCCCTGATGATTTGCATGTGGCCGAGCTTATGGCGCGATTGGGCGGCGAGGACGTGAGGGAAGTGGTGCTCGCAACCAATCCCAACGTCGAGGGGGAGACGACGGCGTCGTATCTTGCGCGGCTCATAAAGCCTTTGGGTGTGAAGGTGACGCGCTTGGCGAGCGGCTTGCCCGTCGGCGGCGATTTGGAGTTCGCCGACGAGGTGACGCTCGGCCGTGCCCTCGAGGCGAGACGCGAGCTCTAGCGCTTAGGGGCGGTGTTTATCGGGCAAGGGCGGCAGGCGGTTTCGGCGATGACCCTTGATGGGCCGCAAATCGGGACACGGTTGCTTCGGGGTTATAGGCAAAAAAGTGTGTCCCTTTTCGCATCCAAACCCCAGCTCACCTCTCCAGTTTTAGCTGTTTAAAAATCCCAGCCCTTTTAAGAGGACGGCAGAGAAGTGTGTCTGATTTAGGCTTGACACCGCAGGTCAG
>NZ_CAKUAL010000086.1 GCF_934636505.1 uncultured Ellagibacter sp. | reverse complement strand
CGCGCGATCTCCTCGAACGTGCGCCCGACTTCGCTTCCCTTTCCCGCCATCGTCTCGAGCAAAAGCGTGGTCGTCTGGTCGGCGCGCAACACCTCGTTGAGCGCGTCGACGATCATTTCGATGCCGGTGTCGGCGCCTTGCCCTGTATGGCTTCCTGGATGCATGTTGTAAAGCTGACCAGGTGTTTCTTCCATTCGCACAAGGTCATTCGCCAGCGTCGCGCGCGCGAACTCGCGCGTTTCGGGGTTCTTCGAGCACGGGTTGAGCGTATAGGGCGCGTGTGCCAGGATGCGCGTGATGCCATGCGCCGCGGCGAACTCGTGGAACGCGGTCATGTCGGCGGAATCGATTGCCTTTGCCTTGCCCCCGCGCGGGTTGCGCGTGAAGAACTGGAACGTGTTCGCGTCAATCGAGACGGCGTCTTTCGCCATCGCCAAAAATCCCTTCGCGACCGATAAATGACATCCGATGGTAAGCATATGCGTCCTTTCTACTGCTTCGCGACATTTTAGCTCGATGTGCGTAGGTATTTCCGCGGCTTGCGAGCCTATCGCCGGGGTGCGGGCGAGCGCTTCCCTGTAACGCCAGGTCAGAGAGGCGCGGTATTTTCAGCCCTTCACATCTTCGGGCACCTCTCGTAAAAACCTACGCACATCGAGCTAAAATATTTCAGAGACGCGGTGCAATCGATCGAATCGTCGCATCGGGACAAAAGAGGGGCGTCGAAGGTGGCAAACGAGGTTCTGAAGAAGGGCGGCGAGGTGGGGAGCGAGGTTTCGGGAGAGACGCGCAGCTCCGATTTCGAGGGCATGCGTTTTGGCGTGAAGGCGTGGCGTGCTTCGGCGTCGGGCGTGAGGGAAGGTGGCTCCCCAGCGGTCCCGATTGTGCTCGTTCACGGCTTCGCGCAACAGGCTTCTACCTGGGACGATACGGCGCGACTACTTGCAGATGCGGGTGCTGAGTGTTTCGGCTTCGAGCTTGCGGGACATGGGGCGGGCGCCTGCTCGGCTGGCGGCGACCCCGCGAAGCGCTCTGACTTCTTCGACCTGCGCTTCCAGGCGCGAGCACTCCTTGCTTTTTGTAGGGTCGTTGCGCGCGACGCAGGTGTGGCGCCCGTTCTGGTTGGGTACTCCATGGGCGGGCGCGTGGCACTTCAGGCGGCGTGCCTTGCTGCGGACGACCTGCGGGGCGGCGACCAGTTCGGTCGCATTTCGCTCAGAAGCTCCGCAGCCTTCGCTCCATGCGATCGAACTGGTCGCCTGGACGTGGCTGGGGTCGGTCAGCGGGATACGGCAGCGACTTCGGCTGGCGATGCGGTGCGGATGTCCGCTGCTGTTCCTTTCTCCGCCCTCGTGCTTGAAAGCGCGGGGCTCGGGCCTGTCGACGACGCCGCGCGTGAAGCGCTGCGCGAGCGCAACTTCGCGTGGGCGGCGCGCGTGCGAGACGAAGGGGTGTCCGCTTTCATGGACTGGTGGGCGGGCCTGCCCTTGTTCGAAAGTCAGCGCAACTTGGACGATGACCAGCGAGAGCGACTTCGGGCGGGCCGCCTTGCCAACGACACGGAATCGCTCGCGCTCTCCTTCGAGCGCGCAGGCGCTCACGCGATGCCCTCGCAGGGCGAGTCGATTCGCGCGCTTTGCGAGCTGGCTGCGAAGGGCATTCCCGTAAGCTATCTGGCGGGGGAGCTTGACGCGAAATATTGCAAGGTCGCCTCCACCCTTCAGTCAGAATCCCAGGGCGCAATTTCGTGCTGCGTCGTTCCCGCTGCCGGGCACAGCATCCACCTCGAGCGGCCCGAAGCGTTCGGAGCGATTCTGGAAGAAGTGGTCGAATCGTGCACTCCCAAACCCGCGGCCCCATGACATACCTCGCCGCGGTATGATATAGAAACTTGCGAAACAGGAATCATTCGAAGCGAAAACGCAGAATCAAACATTGCCAATCGCCGGCATGGCGTCGTTTTCCCCTGAGTGAGAAACCGGCGTCGTGAAGCCGATGCCTCCGTTGCGGGGCGCGCCAACTATTTTTGCGTCCTGCAACGAATCAACGATATGCCACGAAAGGACAGCTATGGATGACGTAGCTTGGAAATCCGCCAAGCAATATCGGGAAATCAAGTATGAAACCGCTGATGGGATTGCGAAAATCACCATCAATCGCCCCGAGAGGCGCAACGCGTTCACTCCGCTCACCGTGACCGAGATGTACGACGCGTTCTCCGTGGCGCGCGATGACGCGTCAATCGGCGTCATCATCCTGACCGGTGCGAACCATGGTGGCCGTCACGAAGATGAGGCGTTCTGCTCGGGCGGCGACCAGAAGATCCGCGGCAACGGCGGCTACGTGGGCGAGGACAACATCCCTCGCTTGAACGTGCTCGACCTGCAGCATCTGATCCGCGTGGTGCCCAAGCCGGTCATTGCCATGGTGAATGGCTACGCTATCGGTGGCGGGCACGTGCTGCACCTGCTGTGCGATTTGTCCATCGCTGCCGAAACCGCCAAGTTCGGCCAGACGGGCCCCAAGGTCGGCAGCTTCGACGCCGGCTACGGCGCGGGCTACCTGGCAAACGTCGTGGGCCAGAAGAAGGCGCGCGAGATTTGGTATCTCTGCCGCCAGTACTCCGCCGCCGAGGCGCTCGAGATGGGGCTGGTCAACAAGGTCGTTCCCTTCGAGGAGCTCGAGGCCGAATGCGTATCGTGGGCGCGCGAGATGTTGCAGTTCTCGCCGACGGCGCTGCGTTTCATGAAGGCGAGCTTCAACGCGGCAACCGATGGGCTTGCGGGCATCCAGCAACTCGCCGGCGACGCCACGCTTTTGTACTACACCACCGACGAGGCGAAGGAGGGTCGCGACGCGTTCAAGGAGAAGCGAGCGCCCGACTTCACTCAGTACCCTAAGTTTCCCTAAAGCCAAGCGACCCGATGCTCTGTGTGTCGGGTCGCTTCCCATTTCCTTTGTCCGCCCAAGTCGCTGATGCGGCGTCCGAAGAGAACAGTGGTCCGAACTCGCGATGATCAATGCGTTCGAAAGCTTGGTGAGATTGAATCCCGATGGGGTCTTCTTCACGTTCGTCGCGCGCGACGGCTCGGAGCATTCGTGCACCTATCGCCAGGCCAGGCTTACGGCGGCGGCAATCGCCCGTCGTCTGCGGAGCAAGGGGGTCGGGCGCGGCGACTGCGTCTCGGTCGACCTTCCGAACTGTCCGGAGTTCATCTTTCTCGCCCTGGCCGCGGGGTACGGGGCGTTCTCGCTGGTCGTGCTGAACAATCGCCTCACGTCGACGGAGAAGCTTTCGCGCCTGTTCGACCTGGAAAGCTCGGGCATTCGCGTGGCGTGTCGCATCGACGAAGCGCGGGCGGAAACGCTTATGGACCACGTGGCGGACGACCTTGCGGGGGTGTCGCGGCTCCAAAGCGGCAGGCGCGTCATCATGAGCGCCGAGCGCGATGCGGTTTTCGAGGCCACCCATTTTGCGGAAAGAGAATCGCACCTGTTCAACGACCAGGAACGAGCGCTCGTCCTCTTCACGTCGGGCACGACGGGCAAGCCGAAGGCGGTGCCGTCGACCTGGCGCATGCTCACGGCTGCTGCTGAATCGTCCAACGCCGTGCTCTCGGTGAGGGGTCGCGGTATGTGGCAGGTGGCGCTCCCCCTGTACCATATTGGGGGCTTCGAGCAGGTCGTGCGCAGCATCACAAACCGCACGCCGTTTCGCCTCTACGCGCGTTTCAACGCGGCGCGAATTCTGAAGGACGCCGCGCGCGTCGGTTTCACCCATATCTCCGTGGTCGACAAGATGCTGCAGGATCTGCTCGCCGTCGAGGGAGGCGGCCCCGCACTTGCCGCGTATCGCTGCATCCTGCTTGGCGGCGGCGCGCTCAATCCTGCCACCATCGCCCGCGCGCACGAGGCGGGGCTTCGCCTGTATGCGAGCTACGGGATGACCGAAACGTGCAGTCAGGTTGCAAACAGCCTGATAGATGGGTCGTTCACGGGTGGTATGGAGCTTCTACCCGGCTACCAGGCGCGTATCGTCGAGCCCGACGGGCGCGGTTTCGGCCGCCTGGCGGTGCGCGGGCCGGGCGTGCTGTCGAACTACCTGAACGCGCGCGCTGCCTTCACCGCGGACGGCTTCTTCCTCACCGGCGATGTGGCGGCTCTCCACGAGGGCAAGATTTACGTGAAGGAGCGCACCACCGACATGTTCGTCTCGGGTGGGGAAAACGTCTATCCCGCAGAGATTGCCGACAAGCTCATGGCGATTCCCGGCGTGGCGGACGCCTACGTGTTTGGCGCCCCCGACCCCGTGTGGGGACGGCGTCCCGTGGCGTTCATCGAGCGCACGAGCGAGGTTCCCGAACGTGGTAGTCGTGACCAGGCTTTCGACAGGCTTTCCCCGGTGAAAACGGCGCGCTTTGGTCGCGAAGTGATAAAACCGCAGGTAAGACGGCATGCCCCGAAACCGCTCGCTCCCTCTCGCCCGAGTGACCGTGAGTTCGTCGCCTCCGTCCATAGCCAACTCGAAGACGTGCTCTCGAAGCTCTACCGTCCCAAGCAGATTTTTGTCATGGAAAGCCTGCCGCGGCAGGGCATCGGCAAAATCGACCGTGCCGCCATCGAGCGAATCTACTCGGAATGTCTCGATGTTCGCCGCGTGATTCTGCATCGTGTGCGTATCCCCTTCAAAAAGCCGTTCGTGACGGCGAAGGCGACGCTTGCATTCCGCGAGTCGATCATCGTGGAGGTCATCGATGCGAAAGGACGCGTTGGCCTGGGCGAATGCGTCGCATTTTCCTCTGACTGGTATCTTCCGGAAACAATCGAGCAGGATATTGAGGTGCTGCGAGGCACGCTTGCGCCGAAGGTGATCGGCGAGGTCTTCCTTCACCCGCGGGAGGTCTCTGCGGCGTTCGCCTCCATTCCCGGGATGGAGCGCTTCCCGCTCGCTTGCGGCGCAATCGAACCCGCGCTGTGGGACCTTTACGGCAAGATCGTGGGGAAGCCTCTCGGGCGTTTGCTTGCCGAGGAGTACGATGTGATCGAGCGCGCTGCGCATCGCGAGCGGGTGCACGGGAAGACGAGGGCGCCGTTTGGGAATGCGCGCGAGGCTGCCGTCTCGGCGGGCGCTGTGGTCGGTATGGGCAGCGTGGAGGAAACGCTCGATTCCGTCTCGCGCTGCGTGGAGGCGGGCTATTGCCGTGTGAAGCTCAAGGTTGCGCCTGGTAGCTTGGGTGTTGTTCGCACGATTCGCCAAAAGTACCCGCATCTGTTCATCACGCTCGATGCGAACCAGAGCTTCACGGATCGCTCGATCGCCGAGCTCCGTGCGCTCGATCCGCTCAACGTCGCGTGGATCGAGGAGCCTATCGATTTGACGCCGTGCGGTGGGTCGACCGCCCGGGCATTCGCGCGGCTGGCGGCGCTGCAGAGGACCATCGCCACGCCCATCTGCCTGGACGAGTCGTTCGTGAACGAGCGCGAGGCATACCAGGCACTTTCGTATCCTGAGCTGCGATGTTTTGCGGTGAAGGTCGCGAAATTCGGGGGCGTGGAGGCTGCGCTCAAATTCATCTTCGCGGCACGTTCGCGCGGGCGCGAGGTGTGGATGGGCGGCATGTACGACACGGGAATCTCGAAGCGCATGCACGCGGCGTTCCAAACGCTCGACGAAGTGGTGATGCCGGGCGACATTGGGTCGACCTCACGCTACTTCGATGTCGACGTGACCATGCCCCCCTATACCGCCGAGCGCGGGAAAGTGACGCTGAATCGGGCGGGGTACGAGTTCGGCCTGGGATGCAGCCTGTGCCCCGAGGCGATTTCGAGCGTGCAGACCGACCGCATCGTGATCGAGTAGCACTGAGGAGTGCGGCGGGGCGTTTGCTCGAGATGCTGTTGGGGAAAACCGCGACACCTATAAGCAATTGTAGTCTTGCAGTCTTGCACCCGAAAACTGGAGAAACGATAGAGCCTTTTCGTTGTCTGCTCGAGCGAGTGCAAAAGAGGTTGCTCGTAGTCTTTCGTCATCAAGAATTTGGTGGCAAATGTCCTCGCGAGAGGAGAGACAATGATTGTTGACCATTCCGACAGAAGTCAGCATGACGGATCTCGAGTCGAAATCTGAGAGAAAGAATGATGCGGGAGACGCAATATCGAAATGGACTGGCTTTAGGAAAGGCGTCATTCCGTGCTCTTCGAAGAGCGATTTCGTTGCTGCTCTCATGTAATCGTAGCTGCTCGAAACGCTTGTCATAATAGGAATGCGCTCGAGATCCTCAAGCTGGATATCGCTGTTTCTCGCGATTCGGTTATCATTTCGGAACCAGATGACAAGTGGGAACGATTGCAACTTGAGCGTGCTTATTCCGCTTTCGGAGAGGGTATTGATATAGCGAGAGCAGTCGCCAAAACAAAGGTCAACCGTTACATCGAAAGACTTATCGTTCAGGGATTCAATTGGATTTGCGCCCACAAGTTTCGAGAAGGCCACTTCGGCCCCCTTCCGTTCCTTGCGGTAGTCTCTGCCCAGTTGAAACAAGATGTCGTTCGAGGGATTCCCTTCAAGGAAAATGGCAATCGAGAGAGATTCTTGCGCCTGCTTCTGTATCTCCTTGCATCGTTTCAAGCAATCTTCCCAAACAGCAATCATAGTGGAAGTTTCTTGTGCAAAGTATTTTCCGGCGGGTGCGAGCGACACCCGCTTCGAATCATGATTGATTAGTTCTAGTCCTGTTTCGCTTTCGAGTTCCGCCATATGTTTCCCAAGGCAAGACTGAGTCATATGCAGTTCCTTTGCAGCCTTGCTGAGGTTCTGTGTTAGGGCAAAAACTTGGAATTCCTTGATGAGTTCAATATGCATATTATCCCCCCGCGCACGAACCCAACTTGCCTTCTCGATTATATCATCCGAAATGAGGGGCGATTGTTCCCAAGGGGCATCAGGCGCAGCAAGTGCGAAAGGGACAGGGCTCATACGCCTTGTCCCTTTCGCGGGCAGCTAGGGTCTATGGAGCTTAATATCTATGCTTTGCTGACTTCATCCCACTTGATTTTGCCAATGAAGGAGCAGGCGGCAACAATCAGAATTCCGATGATGACGATGAGGACCATCGCGGCAATAAGCGCTGCGTGGTAGGAGCCCAATGTCTGGTAGACGAAGCTGATAATAGTTCCGCTGATTC
>NZ_CAKUAL010000085.1 GCF_934636505.1 uncultured Ellagibacter sp. | reverse complement strand
GCCGCGTTCATGGTCGCAGGGTCGCCGCCTGGCTCCCAGTCGACGCGCTTGAGCGGCTTCATCACGCGGTTCTTGGAGTAAACGCGCTCCTTGTAGGCGAGCGCCATGTAGTTGGGGGCCGCCTTGTACTCGGGGCGGAATTTCTTGCCGTCGACCTCGAGCTCCCACATGGAGTCGGCGAGCTCTTCGTGTGTATACTTCTCATCGATGTGCAGGGGGCGGATTCGTACGATCTTCCCGTCTTTGCTGTCGACTGCGGTGGGCTCACCGCCCGTGCCGCCGCTCGCGATGCTCTGCACCGTTGTGGTGTAGATTTCCTTCTCGCTCATCCTCGCTCCTTCCTCTTTCACCTGTTTGGGCTGTTCTGCCCTTGGGTTCTTCGGCGGGCTTGTTGGGCCCGTCGCCCCTTGCATTCAGGTTACAGGGCGCGCAAAAAGAGCCGCAATTGATGAAATTGCGGCTCTTCCAATGCTTTTGCAGGCAAAGTGAGGATTTCGAGAGGGAAAGGGTTGCACAATCCCGAATGTGTTAAGGAGCTAGATGTCTTTCGAATTGTCGAGCCAGTAGAAACCCGTCATCTTCTCGTACAGGGTTCCCAGCTCCTGCGGCGTGAAGAGCATCCCGTCGAAGATCCATTTCTGCATGAACATCGCTTGGGATGATGCGAAGTAGTAGGCTACATATTCACGTTCGAGGCCGCTCGAGATTTCGGAATCGCCCATGATCTCGAGATTGAGTTGCTCGAGGGAGTGCGTGACGACGCGGACGAAGGTGTCGTCGACCCCTTTCATCGGGCGAACAAGTTTCTGATAGAACTCTTTGTCTTCGTATATGGGGACGTAGACGTTTTGCATGTAGATCCCCTGCAAATCGCGAGATTGCCTTACGGAGAGCAGCGTATTCATCGTGCGGACGGGCTTTACGACGTCGTCCTCGAAGATGGCCTGAAGAATCTCTTCTTTGTCTTGGAAGTTGTCGTAGAACGTCTTCCTGGAAAGATGGGCCTTGCGGCAGATCTCCGTAACCGTGATCTTCTGGTACGGCTTCTCCATCACGAGTTCCCTAAAACACCTCTCAAAAGCTTCCCTTGCCCCCATGGCTCCCCCTGGCTATTGGCGTGCGCGTTCCGCGAATTGCGTGCTATTTCATTGTAGCGGGTTTCAGTGATGTGCATGCTCATGATCGCAGTTGCATCCTCCGAGGGACTCGCGCAGGCGATTGCACCCGCAGCCGGTTGAGCTGCCTTCGGCTTCGAGCGCTGTGGTCGTGCCGTCGTCGACGAGTTCCACTTCGAAAGACAAGTCGTGTCCCGCCAGCTCGTGGTTCGTATCGAAGAGAACCTGCCCGTCTTCGATGGCAAGGACTTTCGCGCGTGCCTTGCCGCCCGGTATGGAAAACTCGATATATTGCCCGATTGGCAGCTCGCTCGCATGGGGAAACATATCAGATGCGACGGAGATGACCCCTGCGGGGTCGTAGGCTCCGTAAGCCTTCTCGCAGGGGATGGAGAATGTGCGGCGCGTGCCGTTTTCCATAGGCAAGAGCTGCTCTTCGAAGGCGGGGAGGAGCCCGCTTGCCCCGATGGTGACGGTGACGCTGTCGGGCACCAGCCAGGTGTTCACGAATTCCGTGCCGTCTTCCAGCCATCCTGCGTAGTTGATTGCCACTTTTTGTCCTCTTTTCAGCATGAATGCCTCCTTTGTTTGAGTCCGTTCTCCTTCCAACAACTCTACAGGGGTCTTGCTGCGGGTTCATCTACCGAAAGGCGGGGTATGTTAAACGCGGGGTGACATATCGGCGGAGACGTTACCCGAGGCGAGAACCCATGGCGCATGATTCGATGCGCTTTGCGTCGTTTTCGTTTTTGCTGGTGGGAAAGGACATAGGGCGCTTCGGTGCCGCGTTTTGTCCGGGAAAACGAGGCAACCTGCCAGAAATCGGGTGGTTTTCATCAAGGGAGGGCCTCTCGAGGGCGATACCCGCTCTTTGGGGTGAGCAGCCGCATCGGCGTATGAGCAAAATACCAGGTCATCGACTTGCGGTTGATTGGCGCTCCCCGCCTTCTTTCCGAGATTCCTTCTCATGACGATGAAAACTGCCCGTTTTCTGGCAGGACCCCCTCTCTCTTTCCTCCTCCCTTCCCCGACGTGAAGTTCTACGGGTAACTTCGCGTGCGCTCCTTTGCGCGTGATAAAATAGCTGCTTGCCCGCATGGCGTCCGACGTCGCGCGGGTGACGTGAATTCGGCACGAGGGCACCATTCGCCTGACCTGCCACGATGCAAAGGAACACATGATGTCAAAGGGAACCTATTCGTTCACCACACCCATTTACTACGTGAATGCCGCCCCGCATCTGGGCACGGCGTACACCACCGTCGCGGCCGACACCGTTGCGCGCTACCAGCGCATGAACGGCTATGACGTGGCGTTCGTCACCGGCATGGACGAGCATGGCCAGAAGGTCGCCGACACGGCCGCCTCGAAGGGCATGACGCCGCAGGAATGGTGCGACTCCATGGAGCCGGCTTTCCGCGACGTGTGGGATCTTCTCGACATCACCTACACCGATTTCGTGCGCACGACCGAGCCGCGCCACGCCCGCACCGTGCAGAAGTTCTGGCAGGACCTCTACGACAAGGGCTACTGCTACAAGGGCAGCTACGAGGGCTGGTACTGCGTGCACGAGGAAACCTACTACGCCGAGTCCGACCTCGAGAAGAACGAGGACGGCGAGTTCGTCTGCCCCGACTGCAAGCGTCCGGTGCAGAAGGCCGGCGGCGAGGAGAACTGGTTCTTCAAGCTGTCCGAGTTCCAGGAGCCGCTGCTCAAGTTCTACGACGAGCACCCCGACTTCATCCGCCCGGAAACCCGCCGCAACGAGATCGTCTCGTTCGTGAAGAGCGGCCTGAAAGACCTCTCCATCAGCCGTTCCACGTTCGACTGGGGCGTGCCCATGCCGTTTGACGAGGGACATGTCGCCTACGTGTGGGCCGACGCGCTGCTCGCGTACCTCACCGGCATCGGCTACGGCGACGAGGGCCGCGAAGGCGAGTTCGAAGCCCGCTGGCCCATGCAGTACCACTTCGTCGGCAAGGACATCACGCGCTTCCATTGCGTGATCTGGCCGGCAATGCTCATGGCGGCGGGGCTGCCCGTCACGCACACCGTGTTCGGCCACGGCTTCCTGCTCACCAAGGGCGAGAAGATGTCGAAGTCGAAGGGCAACGGCATGAAGCCCGCCGACCTCGTGAAGATCTTCGGCGTGGACGCGTACCGCTACTACTTCATGAGCGACGTGCAGTTCGGTCATGACGGCAACATCTCGATGGAGCGCATGGTGCAGGTGTACAACGCCGATTTGGCGAACACCTGGGGAAACCTGTGCAGCCGCGTCTTCAACATGACGAAGAAGTACTTTGATGGTAAGGTGCCTGAGGTTCCCGCCGACGCCGCCGCGCGCGTTGAGAACCCGATGCTGCCCATCGCCGAGGCGCTTTACGCGAAGTACGACGCGTGCCTGGGGCAGGTCGACTTCACCGGTGCCGCCGCCGCGGTGCAGGAGCTTGCGGGCCGCGTGAACCTTTACGTGGAGGAAAGCGCCCCGTGGAACCTGGCGAAGAAGGAGGAGACGGCAGGCGATCTGGCGGCCGTCATCTACAACTCGCTCGAGGCGATCCGCATTATCGCGCTCTACATGGCGCCGTTCATGCCGAATACGTCGGCCGAGGTCTTCTCCCGCCTTGGGCTGGGCGACATCGCTGCTTGCACCGACATCGAGGCGGCGACCAAGTGGGGTCAGCTGCCCGCCGGCAACGCTGTCACCGTGGGCGACCCGCTGTTCCCGCGCCTGAACATGGACGAGATCGACCTCGACGCTGAATAGCGCATCGGGTTTACGATTTTGGAGATGAGCGATATGGGCATGACCGCACCTGAAGCGTCGACGCTCGAGGCGGCTGGCGCGCAAACGGTGGGCGAGCTGACTGCGGCGGACGAGCCGACCGAGCCCGAGTTCTTCGACAGCCTGTTCCGCAAGCGGAAGAAGAACGGGGAATGGAAGATTGTGGAAACGCCTGACCTGGGCGTTTTGGCGGTCGATGCCCATTGCCATCTGCAGTACCAGAAAAACCCCGGGCTCGCGCTCGCCCGCGCGGGCCTGCATGGGGTGGGTTTCATGTGCACGGTGGTCGACGTCTACGAGGACGGCACGACCACCTACGACAGCCTCTCGAAGTGGAACCACGAGGCCGCGCTTTCCATGCAGCGGCTTTTCTCCCGCTGTTGAGGCCAGCCGTCTCCGCGCGTGCCGCGGATGCGCATTGCAGCTGGTCTTCACCCGCATAACGCGAAGTACTGGGGTCCTGAAATCGAGGAGCGCCTTCGTGCGCTGCTGCACGATAAGCGCACGTCGTGCTTGGGCGAGATCGGGCTCGATTACCACTACGACCTCTCGCCGCGCGAGGACCAAGAGCGCGCGTTCCGCGCGCAGGTGCGCATCGCGAAAGAGGCGGGACTGCCCGTGATGCTGCATGTTCGCGAGGCGCACGACGACGCGCTCGCCATCATGCGCGACGAGGGATGGCCCGAGGCGGGCTGCATCCTGCATTGCTTCACGAGCGATTGGGAAACGTTGGAGCCGTGGATCGAGGCGGGCTGCTCGGTCACGTTCGGCGGCGCGCTCACCTTCAACAACGGCAACGCTATCCGCGATGCGGCGGCGCGTGTGCCGGAGATGCAGCTCATGGTGGAGACTGACTCTCCCTATATGGCGCCGAAGCCGTTGCGCGGCGAGGTGTGCGAACCCGCCATGGTGGTGTTCACCGAGAGCGCGCTCGCGGATGTGCGCGGTGCGGAGGGGGAGGAGCGCCTGGCCTTGTTCCGCCGCGTGCTCACGAACGCGGAGAGCATGCTGAACCGCCCGCCTACCGCATGGCAGCTGGGGAAATAGCCTGCCGCGTCGCGCGGCCATAGTACAATGCGCACTGATATCGCTGCGCTCGGGAGGAAAATTTTGAATCGTCTTATCATCGTCGGATCGCCGCGCACGAACGGCAGAAGCGCGCACCTGGCCAATATGCTGTTCGAAACCTGCATTGAGGAATGCCCTGATGACGAGCTTGCGCTCGCGCCGGTTTCCACGCTTAATGTGGCGGGGTGCACGGGCTGCGATGCGTGCCGCGGCAATATCGCGAAGCTTGTCGAGCTTGGCGAGGAAGCCCTCGACGACGATTTCGCCCCGTGCGCCATCGATGACGATATGCAGGAAATCTACGAGCTCATTGACGCTGCGGACGAGATCACTGTGGTGAGCCCTGTGTATTTCGCGGGTCCGCCGTCGCAGTTGAAGGCGCTGCTCGATCGTTTGCAGCCTTATTATTGGACGAATGCGCGCGCCGAGGAAAAGCGCCCGGCCGTGCTGCATGTGGTGGGCGAGGGCGGCGATCCGCATGGGTTCTCCGCGCTTGTGTCCATCGTCCGCTCGGCGCTCGCCGTTGCGGGGTTCCGTCTGGAAACCGTGTTCGACTGGGTGGGGAAGATTGATGCAGATGGCGAGATCACGGCCGAGGCCGAGGTGCGCTCGATCGAGGACTTCTTCGCAACTGCTGACTCTGCTATGGCGCCCGCGCAGGGTGCAGAAGGTGACGGGGCTGCGATTATAGAGTTCCCCCAGATGGAAGAGTCTTCGGGTTCGAGCGAAGAGGATTCGCCCGAACCTGGCGCGTCGCGCGGCCCACGCGGAGGTGCGCGCACGAGGCTTTCGCTCGACGATGCGGGCGGTGCGAAATCGCCCCACGTGAAGAGCGCGTCACGCCAGGGTGACGGCCAGAAGTCCGCGGGCGCGAACGGCAAGCCGAAGGGGTCGCATGCAGGCGGCGGCTCGCGCAAATCTAGCGGCTCGCAGGGCAAGCGCGGCGGCCAGCGGGGCGGCGCGCGAACGAAGGGAGCCGCAAAGAAAGGTAACTCGAAGAAGGGCAACAGCCGTGGCTAATATGCTCTCCCCCTTGGCAACTCCTGCGGCAACGCGCGATGTCCTGGAGGAGCATGGCCTTTCGACGAAGCATGCGCTCGGTCAGAACTTCCTGGTTAACGATGCGATTCTGCAGAAGATCGTCGAGCTTGCGCAGCTTGACGCGTTCGACGACGTGCTTGAAGTGGGTCCTGGAATCGGGACGCTCACCATTGCGCTGTTGAAATGCGCGGGCCGCGTGGTGTCGGTCGAGCGCGACGCCGATCTGCCAGCGGTGCTTGAGGACACGCTCGTGCCGTGGGCCGATCGCTTTGCCCTCATCTCGAAGGACGCGCTCGAATTGACTGAGGAAGAAGTGCGTCTTGCGTTGGCAAAGTGTGCTGCTCCGAGCGAGGGGCGTGCTTCGCGCGCAGTTCCGCACGACGCGAACAGTCCAGTGGACTGTTCGCCAAAGCAGGACTGTTTGAGCACGAAGTATGCACCTCGCCCTCTTGGGTCTGGGAATGGTACTCGCCGCTCTTTCCCCAACAAGTTCGTGGCCAACCTGCCCTATGCGGTGGCGGCCACGCTCGTGCTCGATTTCTTCCAGAAGTTTCCCCAGCTCGAGAGCGCGACGGTGATGGTTCAAAAGGAAGTCGCCGACCGTATGTGCGCCGAGCCGGGCTCGAAGAACTATGGCGCCTACACGGTGAAGCTGCGCTTGTACGCCGAGCCTGCGGGACGGTTTTTGGTGAGCCCTAACAATTTCTTCCCGCCGCCGCATGTCGACTCGTCGGTTCTGCGCCTCAACCGCAGGCCCGTGTATGATGCCGACGGTGCTCCTCTCGACGACGCGCTTCTCAAGGCGACGTGCGTCATGGCCGACGCCGCCTTCGCGAGCCGTCGCAAGACCATTTCCAATTCGTTCAAGACATATTTTGCGAGCAGGGGAAATGCCGGCAAGGCTTTCATCGGGTGCATTCCCGATTTGCTCGATGAGTGCGGAATCGATGCGAAACGACGCGGTGAGACACTCTCACTTGACGAGTTCATTGCGCTGGGGAAGGCGTATTTACGAAGGGAATCTAACCCATTATAGCGGTTTTTGTGCCGTTTATCGCGAGATTTCGCATGAAAATTGACGTCCGTGATACAATGCGCAACCGAGATAACTATATATGCGGGAGAAAGAGCCAGCATGGATTTAGCACAGCAAGCAAAAATCGTCGACTCCATTCATGACACGCTGCATGATTTCGTGGGTCAGCGCCTGAAGGTGCGCGC
>NZ_CAKUAL010000084.1 GCF_934636505.1 uncultured Ellagibacter sp. | reverse complement strand
TGTAAGGCTCCGGCTTGCGCCACTTGCGAATGTCGGCTGCAACCTGGCCAACCTGCTCTTTGCTTGCGCCGTGAACGATGATCTCGGTCTGGCTGGGGACCTCGAAGTTGATGCCCTCGGGCGCTTCGATGACAACCGGATGAGAGTAGCCGAGGGAAAGCTCGAGGGATGTGCCCTTGAGCGCGGCGCGGTAGCCGACGCCGACGAGCTGAAGCTTCTTCTGGAAGCCATTCTCGACGCCTTCGACCATGTTGTGGATGAGCGTACGGGTGAGACCGTGGAGGCTCTTGGCCTCGCGGGAGTCATCCGGACGAGAAACGATGATCTCATCGCCATCGCGGGCAATGGTCATCATCGGGTTGAAGCTGCGGTGCAGTTCGCCCTTCGGGCCCTTCACCGTCAAGTTATGACCGTCGATGGTCACCTCAACGTTGGCAGGAACGGCGACGGGCTGCTTGCCAATACGCGACATATCTTTGCCTTCCTTTCCTACCAGATGTAGGCGATAACCTCGCCGCCGATGCCCTTGTTGCGAGCGTCGCGGTCGGTCATAACGCCTTGGCTAGTCGAGATGATTGCGGTACCGAGGCCGCCGAGAACGCGCGGAAGGTCGTTCTTGCCGGCGTAAATGCGCAGACCAGGCTTGGAAATGCGCTTAATGCCGCGGATGGTCTTGGCCTTTTTGGGGCCGTACTTCATCGTGATCTCGAGGGTTGCGCGGGGCTCGCCATCAACGATTTCGAAGCCCTGAATGTAGCCCTCTTCCTGCATGATGCGGGCGATCTCGACGAGTTTCTTGCTCGACGGCATGGAAACCGTCGGCTTGCCGACAGAATGAGCGTTACGCACACGCGTAAGCATATCTGCGATGGGGTCGGTCATGCTCATTTTTGTTTTTCTCCTTTGATCCTTGATGAGCCTAAGCGCTCGGTTCGTTGGCGCCCATAACGCCTCCGCCTGATGCGCCGGCACACCCTAGCGTGTGAATCCGAAAAGGACTACCAAGAGGACTTGGTCACGCCGGGAAGTTCGCCTTTGCTCGCCAGCTCGCGCACGCAAATGCGGCACAGGCCGAACTTGCGATAGTAAGCGCGCGGACGTCCGCAGCGCGTGCAGCGGTTGTGCTGACGCGTGGAGAACTTCGGCTCGCGCTTGGCTTTGGCGATCATCGATTTCTTAGCCATGCATTCCTTCTTTCTTGCTTTAAAGGCCGCCTCCCTTAGGCAGCCTTAATGCCGAGGTTACGCAAATGGGCCGCGAGTGCGACCCGATTTGTTTTACTTGCTCTTGAACGGGAAGCCGAGCGCCTCGAGGAGCGCAAGAGCATTCTCGTTGTTTTCAGCGGTGGTGACGAACGTGATGTCCATACCACGGGTGCGGTCAACCTTGTCGTACTCGATCTCAGGGAAGATCAGCTGCTCGGTGATACCGAGCGTGTAGTTGCCGCGACCGTCGAAGCTGGTGCGGGAGATGCCGCGGAAGTCGCGAACGCGCGGAAGCGCGGTGGACAGCAGGCGGTCGAGGAATTCCCACATGCGGTCGCCACGAAGGGTGACCTTGCAGCCGATAGCCTGGCCCTCGCGGACATGGAAGCCTGCGATGGACTTCTTGGCGCGGGTGACGCAGGGCTGCTGGCCGGTGATGATGCGCATGTCGTTCATGGCAGCATCAAGCAGCTTGTGGTCGCTGGCGGCAGCGCCAACGCCCATGTTCACGACGATCTTCTGGAGACGCGGAACATTGTTGATGTTGGAAATGCCGAGCTCTTTCTCGAGCTTCGCGACGATTTCGCTTTTGTACTTTTCCTTCAAGCGAGGAGTAGTCATTTTTGCCTCTCATCCGATGATTTGAACGCCGGATTTCCGACCCGGCGTCCCTGGATTGCCCAGGGTCATACAACAACCTGCGCACCGAAAGGCGCGCAGGTTGAAGATTATACGTTACTTGACACCTATTTGTCGATGTCTTTTCCACATTTCTTGCAAACGCGGACTTTTTTACCCTGCTCGTTAACACGCTTGGAAGTACGGGTGGCTTCCTTGCAGTTCGGGCAAACAAGCATCACGTTGGAAACATGAAGAGGAGCCTCAACGGTGGTGATGCCGCCCTGCGGGTTCTGCTGGGTGGGGCGCATAGCCTTTTTCACCATGTTGCACTTCTCGACGACCACGCGCTGACGCTGCGGGATGGAGCGGAGGATCTCACCGGTCTTGCCCTTGTCCTTGCCGGACAGGATCTTCACGGTGTCGCCCTTCTTAACATGCATCGAAGACATATCTCACTAACCTCCCTACAGCGTTTCCGGTGCCAAAGACACGATCTTCATGTACTTCTTGTCGCGGAGCTCGCGAGCGACGGGCCCGAAGATACGGGTGCCGCGCGGGGAGCCGTCCTGGTTGATCAGGACAGCCGCGTTCTGGTCGAACTTGATGTAGCTGCCATCGGCGCGACGCACTTCCTTCTTGACGCGCACGACGACGCAGCGCACAACCTCGCCCTTTTTCACGGAGCCGTTCGGCATTGCTTCCTTGACGCTGCAGATGATCACGTCACCGAGGCCCGCGTAACGGCGCTTGGAGCCGCCCAGGACCTTGATGCACTGCACCTTGCGAGCGCCGGAGTTGTCGGCAACCGCGAGCATGGTTTGCATCTGAATCATTGCTTAACCTAACTTTCTCGTGAATAGCATGCAAAAACGCACGTGCTATTTTGCCTTCTCGACGATCTTCGACAGACGCCAGCGCTTCATCTTGGACAGCGGACGCGTCTCCATGATCTGAACAGTGTCGCCGATGCCGGCTTCGTTGTTCTCATCATGCGCATGGAACTTCTTGGTGGTGGTGATCATCTTGCCATAGACCGGATGCGGCTTGCGCTCCTTGACGGCAACGACGATGGTCTTGTCATTGGCATCGCTGACCACAACGCCCTGGCGGACCTTGCGCGAATTGCGAGTTTCACTCATGTTGCACTAACCTTTCTCGCCTTAAGCGCTCAGCTCGCGCGCACGCATCTCGGTCTGGATGCGAGCGATGTCTTTTTTAACCTGACCAACACGAGCGGTGTTGTCGAGCTGGCTGGTAGCCATCTGGAAACGCAGGTTGAAAAGCTCAGCGCGCGCTTCCTTCAGTTTCGCCTGCAGATCGTCGGCAGACAGTTCACGAATCTCTGCTGCTTTCATTTACGCCTGCCCCTCCGTTTCTTTGGAAACAATCTTGCACTTGATGGGCAGCTTGTTGATGGCAAGGCGAAGAGCTTCCTTGGCGGTCGCTTCGTCAACGCCATCGAGCTCGAACATGATGCGGCCCGGTTTTACGACGGCTACCCACTCTTCGGGGTTGCCCTTGCCGGAGCCCATGCGGGTTTCTGCCGGCTTCTTGGTGATCGGCTTGTCGGGGAAGATCGTGATCCAAACCTTGCCGCCACGCTTCATCTGGCGGGTCATGGCGATACGAGCAGCCTCGATCTGGCGATTGGTGATCCAGTGAGCTTCGAGGGCCTGAATGCCCCAGGAACCATGGCTCAGACGGGTGCCGCCCTTGGCTTTGCCCTTCATGGAGCCACGCTGCACCTTGCGGTGCTTGACGCGCTTAGGTACGAGCATTACTTCGTCCCCCTTTCGTTACGGTCGTTGCGACGGGAACGGCTCGGACGAGAGGTGCCTTCGAGGGCCGGCTGGGGAGCCTTCTGGCCGGGGAGGACCTCACCGTGGTACACCCACACCTGGATGCCGATGGCGCCCATGGTGGTGTTGGCGGTGCAGAAGCCGTAATCGATCTTGGCGCGGAGGGTATGCAGAGGCACGCGGCCTTCGCGGTACCACTCGCGACGGCTCATCTCGGCACCGCCGAGACGGCCGGAGCACTGGATGCGGATGCCCTTGGCACCGCTCTTGCGAGCGGACTGCACGGCCTTGCGCATCGCACGGCGGAAGGCCACGCGGCCTTCGAGCTGCTCAGCAACGGACTGAGCGATGAGGTTCGCGTCGAGCTCGGGACGCTTGACCTCGACGACCTCGATGTTCACGGGGCCGTTGGCGATCTTCTCGAGCTTCTTGCGGAGAGCGTCGATCTCAGCGCCCTTCTTGCCGATCACCACGCCCGGACGAGCGGTGGTGACGATGACCTTGATCTTGTCGCCTGCGCGCTCGATCTCGACCTTGGAGACGGCGGCACGGGAGAGCTGCTTGTTCAGGAACTCGCGGATCTCGAGGTCGTTCGCCAGGTTGGTGGCGTAATTCTTATCGGCGTACCAGCGGCTGCGCCAGTCTTCGGTGACGCCGATGCGGAAACCAGTCGGGTTGACTTTCTGACCCATGTGCTTTATGCCTCCTCTCGCGGGGCGACGACGATCGTGATGTGGCTCGTGCGCTTGCGGATGCGAGCGGCGGAACCCTTTGCGCGGGGACGAATACGCTTCATCGTGGGGCCTTCGTCAACGTAGGCCTTCTTCACGACGAGGGACTCGGCGCGCAGGTGGTTGTTGTGCTCCGCGTTCGCAACGGCGGAGTTGAGAACCTTCTCCACGGTCTCTGCGATACCGCGATTGGTGAAGCGCAGAATCTCCTGAGCCTGGGCGACGGACTTGCCGCGAACGAGGTCGACGACGATACGCGCCTTGCGGGGAGAAACGCGGACGTAACGGGCTTGTGCTCTAACTTCCATTGTTCACCCCTACCTATCTCTTGCCCTTGTCGGCGGAATGACCCTTGAAGGTGCGGGTCGGGGCGAATTCGCCCAGCTTGTGGCCGACCATAGATTCAGTAATGTACACCGGCACGTGCTTGCGTCCATCGTGGACGGCGATGGTGTGGCCCACCATGTCCGGGAAGATGGTGCTGGCACGCGACCAGGTTTTGATGACGTCTTTTTCGCCAGCTGCGTTCATGGCCTCGATACGGCCAAGCAGACGCGGCTCTACGAAAGGACCTTTTTTCAAACTTCTGCTCACAGTTACTCCTTAACGTGTCCGCGCTACTTCTTGCGACGACGGATGATGAGACGGCTCGAAGCCTTCTTCGGGTTGCGGGTGCGATGGCCCTTGCTGGGCATGCCCCACGGCGAAACAGAGTTGCGACCCGAAGACTTGTTCTTGCCTTCGCCACCGCCGTGCGGGTGGTCGACCGGGTTCATAACGGTGCCGCGGACGGTCGGGCGGATGCCCTTCCAGCGGTTGCGGCCGGCCTTGCCGATGCGGATGTTGGCATGCTCGGCGTTGCCGACTTCGCCAACGGTCGCGCGGCAGGTCAGAAGGACGCGGCGCATTTCGGAGGACGGCATACGCAGGATTGCGTACTTGCCTTCCTTACCCATGAGCTGGATGCTCGTGCCGGCGGAACGCGCAAGAGCGGCGCCCTTGCCAGGCTGGAGCTCAACCGCGTGGATCAGCGTACCAACGGGGATGTTGGCGAGCGGAAGCGCGTTGCCCGGCTTGATGTCGGCCTCGGGACCGGAAACGACCATATCGCCGACCTTCAGGCCCTTCGGGTGAAGGATGTAGCGCTTTTCGCCGTCGACGTAGTGCAGAAGCGCGATGCGGGCGGAGCGGTTCGGGTCGTACTCGACCGTTGCCACCTTGGCGGGCACGCCGTCCTTGTTGCGCTTGAAGTCGATGATGCGGTAACGACGCTTGTTGCCGCCGCCCTGATGACGGACGGTAATGCGGCCCTTGTTGTTGCGACCAGCCTTCTTGTGAAGGGGCGCAAGCAGCGACTTCTCCGGCTTCGACGTGGTGATCTCGGCGAAATCGGAGACCGTTTGGAAACGGCGGCCAGGGCTCGTCGGCTTGTACTGTTTGACTCCCATGACACTCTCTTTCTTGCTGGGTTTTTGCTCGCGCGCCTCTCCGCACACCAAAAACCCTCCTACCTTACGTGGCTTCCCGATTGCCGTGGGCACCGATGGAGGCTCGATGTCATGACGCCGGTCTAACCACGCGCCCGGGTGTATCCATAACACCGCAGACGCAACCGAAGATTATACACATCTTTTGGAGTACCGGCAAGAAGGACTTTTCGTAGCGACCTGGGAACACAAGGTGACCACAACTCTTTACCAAACCCTTCACCTAGCAACGGGTATCACTCCCCCACCCTTTTAGTAAGATATCTTGTTGTGAAAAGACGCCGTTTGACGAGACGGCGAATGAAGATAATTCGACTAAGGAGCAGCATTGAGCGCATCATCCCAAGCTTCAGCGCAGAAAGTCCTCGTGTTCGACTTCGGGGCGCAGTACGGGCAGCTGATCGCCCGACGCGTGCGCGACCTTCATGTGTACTCGGAGATCGTGCCGTGCGACATCACCGCCGAGGAGGTGCGCGAGATGTCGCCTTCCGCCATCATCTTGTCGGGAGGCCCGGCGAGCGTGAACGCCGAAGACGCCCCGCGCGTCGACCCCGCGATCTATGAGCTAGGCGTGCCGGTGCTCGGCTTTTGCTATGGGCATCAGATCACGGCGGTGACGCTCGGTGGCACCGTGTTCCACCCCGAGGTGGGCGAATACGGCCCCGCGACGCTTCACGTTGAGAGCGGCGCGCTTTTCGAGGGCACCCCGGCCGATCAGACCGTGTGGATGAGCCACTTCGACGCCGTGCGCGACGTGCCCGAGGGCTTCACCGTGGTGGCATCGACCGACGTATGCCCTGTCGCCGCGATGGAGAACGCCGAGAAGCGCATCTACACCACGCAGTTCCACCCCGAGGTCAAGCACACCGAATTCGGCCAGCAGATCCTCTCCAACTTCCTCTTCGGCATTTGCGGCCTCGAGAAGAACTGGTCGATGGACAACCTCGTCGAGACCATGACCGCCGAGTTCCGCGAGAAGGTCGGTGAGGACCGCGTCATCCTGGCGCTTTCCGGCGGCGTGGACTCCTCCGTGGTCGCAGCCCTTGGCGCCCGAGCCATCGGTAAACAGATGACCTGCGTGTTCGTGAACCACGGCCTGCTGCGCAAGGGCGAGCCCGAGCAGGTGGAGGAAGTTTTCACCAAGCAGTTCGACGTCGACTTCATCCATGTGCACGCCGAGGACCGCTACGCTGAGCTTTTAGCCGGCGTGACCGAGCCGGAGCAGAAGCGCCGCATCATCGGCACGCAGTTCTGGAATGAGTTCTTCGCGGTCGCTCAGCAGCTCGAAACCGACGGCAAGCCCGTGAAGTTCCTGGCCCAGGGCACTATCTACCCCGACATCATCGAGTCCGGCGCGCGCAAGACGGGCGGCAAGGCGTCCACCATCAAAAGCCACCACAACCT
>NZ_CAKUAL010000083.1 GCF_934636505.1 uncultured Ellagibacter sp. | reverse complement strand
TCGAAGGCGTCGAGAAGGGCTTCCAGAAGAAGCTTCAGCTCGTCGGCGTCGGCTACCGCGCCGCGCTCAAGGGCACGTCCCTCGAGCTTTCTCTTGGCTACTCGCATCCGGTTATCGTCGAAGCGCCCGAGGGCATCAGCTTCGAGGTTCCCAGCCAGACCGAGATCATCGTTCACGGCGCAAGCAAAGAGCAGGTTGGCCAGATTGCAGCCGACATTCGCAAGTGGCGCAAGCCGGAGCCTTACAAGGGCAAGGGCATTCGCTACGAGGGCGAGGTTGTGCGTCGCAAGCTTGGCAAGGCTGCTAAGAGCGACTAGTGGGCTTAAGCGCTACGGTAATTTACTGAAGGGATCATCATGAGAAGCAATGATTTGAAGCATGAGAAAGGCTTAGCCCGTCGCCATCGTCGCGTTCGCGGCAAGATTTCCGGCACTCCTGAGCGTCCGCGCCTTTGCGTGACGCGCAGCAATTCGAACATCTACGCGCAGGTTATCGACGATGTGTCGCATACCACCATCTGCGGCGTTTCCAGCCTCGGCCCTGAGTTCAAGGCAACGGGCAAGAAGGGCGGCACCGTCGAGGGCGCAGCTGAGATCGGCACTATCATCGGCAAAATGGCTCAGGAAAAGGGCGTCACGAAGGTCGTCTTCGACCGCGGCGGCCACCTCTATCATGGGCGCGTCAAGGCTCTGGCCGACGCTGCTCGTGAAGCAGGCCTGGTATTCTAGAAGGGGTTAAGCGTATGGCTCGCAAACAGCAAGAAAACGCTGCCGTTCCTGAGCTCCAGGAGCGCGTCGTTTACATCAACCGCGTGTGCAAGGTCGTCAAGGGCGGCACGCGCTTTGCGCTCACCGCGCTTGTCGTCGTCGGCGACGGTAACGGCCGCGTGGGCATCGGCCTGGGCAAGTCCAAGGAAGTGCCTGTGGCTATCAAGAAGGGCGTCGATGACGCGAAGAAGAACATGTTCTCCGTCGCCATCACCAAGGAAGGCACCGTTCCCCACGACATCGTGGGCGAGTTCGGCGCAGGCCGCGTCCTCATCATGCCGGCTGCTCCTGGTACCGGCGTTATCGCCGGCGGCCCCGCTCGTGCGGTCATGGAGCTCGCAGGCATCAAGAACGTGTTCGCCAAGTCTCTCGGCACTAACAACGCGATGAACGTTGTGAAGGCTGCTGCAGACGGTCTCCAGAAGATGCAGAGCCCGGTTGAGGTTGCGGAGCGCCGCAACATGTCCGTCGCTCAGATCTTCGGCGGGAAGGAGAACTAGTAATGGCTGAGGCACAGAAAACGCTGCGTGTGACGCAGATCAAGAGCTCCATCGGTTACAAGAAGGATCAGCTTGCCACGCTCAAGAGCCTTGGTCTTGGCAAGATTGGTCGTTCCCACGACCTCGTGGACAACGAGTCTGTCCGCGGCATGATCTTCAAGGTGAAGCATCTTGTGAAAGTGGAGGAACTGTAAGTTGGGATTTCCCCCGCTCACATATTCTCATTAAGGTATAATCTCGGATTGGCGTGCCGGACACCGGTGGCGCCAATCTGGGCGTTATTAGGAAGTTAGCTGGCGGCGAGCTGCCAGCCCCAGGTAAAACAGCCTGGAAGCGAATGTAAGGAGTATTACACAATGGAACTTAAGGATCTCAAGCCTGCAGAGGGCTCTCGTCACAGCCGCAAGCGCGTCGGTCGCGGCAACGGCTCCGGCTATGGCAAGACTGCCGGTCGCGGTCTGAACGGTCAGAAGTCCCGCGCTGGCGGCGGCAAGCGCCCCGGCTTCGAAGGCGGCCAGACTCCTCTCGCGATGCGTTTGCCGAAGCTCCCCGGCTTCCGCAACATCAATCGTGTCGAGTATCTGCCGGTGAACGTTTCCCGTCTCGAGGAGAAGTTCGAGGCCGGCGAGGTCGTC
Source organism: uncultured Ellagibacter sp. (assembly GCF_934636505.1). GTDB lineage: Bacteria > Actinomycetota > Coriobacteriia > Coriobacteriales > Eggerthellaceae > Ellagibacter. The sequence goes on along the minus strand of NZ_CAKUAL010000083.1, from coordinate 5,531 downwards.
AACGGCGAGTCTCTCAAGGCCAAGGGTATCATCAAGCACGAGGATGCGCTGGTGAAGGTTCTGGGCGACGGTGAGCTCACGAAGGCTCTCACTGTTTCGGTCGATAAGGTGTCTGCTTCCGCTAAGGCGAAGATCGAAGCAGCCGGAGGAAAGGTCGAAGAGCCTTGCTAAGCTCTATCATTGACGCATTCAAGGTACCGGAGCTTCGCAAGAAGATCCTGTTCACGTTGGGTATTTTGGCGTTGTATCGTTTTGGCGCCTATATCCCCGTGCCCGGTATCCCGTTTAACGAGTTCGCGAACTCCTTCTCGAACTCGGGCGTCTCGATGACCATGCTCGACTTGTTCACGGGCGGTGCACTTTCGCACTTCTCCGTGTTCTCACTCGGCATCATGCCCTACATCACCGCATCGATCATCATGCAGCTGATGCAGGGCGTGATTCCCGCCGTGGGCCGTTGGGCGAAGGAAGGCGAGACCGGTCGTCGCAAGATCACCCAGGTCACGCGTTACCTGACGCTCGGCCTTGGCCTGATCAACGCTATCGGCTACCTGCTGCTGTTCAAGTCCTCCGCATACGGCGTGGTCTTCACTGACCAGGTTCCCGAAGTCCTGACCGACATCATCGTGGTGTTCACGCTTGTTGCCGGCACGGCCTTCATCATGTGGATGGGCGAGCTTATCACCCAGCGCGGTATCGGCAACGGCATGTCGCTCATCATCTTCGTGAGCATCGTGTCCCGCGTTCCCGCTGCTATCTTCTCGTCCGTGAACCTGCAGGCTGATTTTGGAATGGGCATTGCTATCACGGCGCTCATCCTCATCGTGGTTCTCGCTTGCATCCCCGCGATCATCTTCATCGAGCGCGCTCAGCGCCGCATCCCGGTGAACTATGCCAAGCGCGTCCAGGGCCGCAAGATGATGGGTGGCCAGTCCACCTACATCCCCTTGAAGGTGAATGCTGCGGGCGTTATCCCGATCATCTTCGCGAGCTGCATCATCTACTTCCCGGCTCAGCTTGCTGCGCTGTTCAACGTTGGTTGGCTGACGGCGTTCGCTGATGCGGTTTCTACCGGTTGGCTCAACTGGATTTTGACCGTGCTGCTCATCGTGTTCTTCGCGTACTTCTATACCTCGATGGTGTTCAACCCCGAGGACACGGCGGACAATCTGCGCAAGCAGGGTGGCTTCATCCCCGGTGTGCGTCCCGGCTCTGCAACCGTGACCTACATCAAGAACGTGATTCATCGCGTGACCCTCCCGGGCGGTATCTTCATCGCCTGCATCGCGGTCATCCCGACGATCATCTTCTACTTCAGCGGCAACCAGCTCATTCAGGCGTTCGGCGGCACCTCGATTCTCATCATGATCGGCGTTGCGCTCGACACCATGAGCAAGGTCGAAAGCCAGCTGAAGATGCACAACTACGACGGCTTCTTCAAATAAGACCGTTTGCATATGACCTGTTCATGTGCATGTTAGGAACCAAGGCCACGGGTGGAGTGCCCGTGGCCTTTTCCGTTTGCGTGAAGTTTCGCGCTCACGTTGCGCGTTTGGTAGAATAGGTGATGGAATTTATCCTTGCTGATTGAAAGGAACTCAATCATGAATATCGTGTTGCTGGGTGCTCCGGGCGCTGGTAAAGGCACGCAGGCTGCCAAGCTCGTCGAGGGATTCGGCACGCCCCATATCTCCACTGGCGACATGCTTCGTGCTGCCGTGAAAGCCGGAACCGAACTTGGCAAAAAGGCGAAGTCCTTCATGGATGCGGGCGACCTCGTCCCCGACGACGTCATCATTGGGCTTGTGACCGAGCGTCTTGGCGAACCTGACACGGAAAAGGGCTTCATTCTCGATGGTTTCCCGCGCACTTCCGCTCAGGCTGTTGCGCTTGACGCCGAGCTTTCCAAGCTGGGCCGTCCCCTGTCCGCCGCTCTTCTTATCGACGTTGACTCCGAGGTTATCGTGAGGCGCCTCACCTCGCGTCGTATGTGCAAGGACTGCGGCTACATCGGCTCTGAAGCTGACGCGCAATGCCCCAAGTGCGGTGGCGAGATGTACCAGCGCGACGATGACAACGAGGCAACCGTTCGCAATCGCCTCGACGTGTACGAGAAGTCCACGAGCCCGCTCATCGACTACTATCGTGGCTGCGACTTGCTCGTTTCCATCGATGGCGATCGGGATCCGAACGTTGTCTATGCTGACGTGAAGAAGGCTCTCGAGCTGTAAGAGGGGCAATGCGGCGGTCTTTTCGTCGTGCTCACCAGAAAACCCCGTATTCCCAAGGCCCCGTTCATTGAGCGGGGCCTTTCTCCGCTATAATGATGAGTCATGCCAACGCTCCGAAGGAATATCACGTATTTGTACGAGTCTCGGGTCCTCCCGAGGCGTTCTTTGCTTGCGCATATCGCCAAGGTGGCGGCTGTCATTATCGCAATTGCGCTATTCCTCGAAGTCTTCGTGTTCAACATCAACTTCTATAAGTCGCTTGGTTACAACTCGATTGATTTAAGTGATTCCCTCGAGCTGCAGGAAACAAGTGACGAGCAGTATAAGATTACCGAAGTTGACAACGTCATTGAGTTCTCGAATTTGAACACCGAGGTCCACAACGTGTACCTCAAGTTCGACTGGGAGCAACCTGCGCAAAACCTCACCTTCAAGATTCAGTTCACCGACGATGCCCACGCAACGTACTTTGATACGACGGAATATACCCTCGGTGTTCCCGAGGTCGACATCTCGACCATGGTGTCGGAGAGCCAGTACGTGAATCTGAACACTACCGGCTACGTGAAGAATCTTCGAATCGAGCTTGTCGGCAACGAGAAGACCAACTACCCGGTTCGCCTTACAAGTCTTGTGTTGAACGCCCATCGGCCGTTTTCCTTCAACTTCCTTCGATTTTTCGGCGTGATCGGCATCCTGGCGTTTACGTATCTCTTCCGTCCAGGTTCGAGTGTTTACCGTGTGAGCATTGTTCGCCGGCCGAAGCTCTCGAAGGGGGGAATCATCTGCGCGGTTGCGATCGAGGTCGTGCTCATCTCGTCGTTTCTCTTCATGGGGTCCAACCTTGTGGGTGTTGCCACGTCGACCTACAACTTCGGATCGTGGGACGGCCACAGCATTGCGAACTCGTTCGAGGTCGGTGGCGAGAACGCGCAGCAGTATGCCGAGCTCGCTAAATCCATGTCGCAGGGGAAGCTCTATCTGGAAGAGGAGCCGCCCGACTGGCTTCAGCAGATGGACGATCCCTATGACAAGGGTGCTCGTGACGAGTTGCAGAAGGAGACGGGCGAGCCGTATCTGTTCGACGTCGCCTACTACCAGGGGCACTATTACGTGTACTTCGGTGTGGTGCCGGTGCTGCTGTTCTACTTGCCGTGCTATTTGGCGACAGGCGCAAGTTTCCCAACAGCTATCGGCGTGCTCCTCGCAGTGATCGCTTTCATTCTTGGGTGCTCGGCCCTGCTCGATCGCTTCGCTCGCTATCATTTCAAGCAAGTGAGCCTTGGGCTATACCTGCTTCTCCAGATTGCCCTTGTCACGTGCTGTGGAATTTTGTACCTGGTGAAGTTTCCGACGTTCTACTCGCTGCCGATTGCGTGCGGCTTGGCGTTCTCCGTCTGGGGGCTCTATCTGTGGATGTGCGGTCGCGGCTCGCAGAGGCCGTGTGGATGGTACCTAGCGGGCTCGCTATGCATGGCGCTTGTCGCAGGCTGTCGACCGCAGCTTGTACTGCTATCGTTTCTTGCCTTCCCGCTGTTCTGGCGCCGCTACATCACCGAGCGCCGGCTTTTCACGAGGCGAGGCGCTCAGGAATTCGCTTGCTTAATAGCGCCGTATGTCGTGGTCGCTGCCGGTATCATGCTGTATAACAATGCACGCTTCGGGTCCCTCACTGACTTCGGCGCGAACTACAATCTCACGGTCAACGACATGACGAAGCGCGGAATGAACGTGGGACGATTGGCCCCCGCGCTGTTCACGTACTTCTTGCAGCCGCCATGCGTGACGGGGGTGTTCCCCTTCCTGCAGCCGACGCCGTTCGAGACCACCTACATGGGGCAGACTATCAAAGAAGTCACCTTCGGCGGCGTGCTGGCCTGCCTTCCGGTGCTTTGGGTGCTTCCGTTCGCTTCCCGCATCCTGAAGCTGCGTATTTCTCAGCGCTCGACGCGCACGATTATGGGCGTCATCGTGGTGCTGATTGCGGCGGGCGTCATCGTCGCGCTGCTCGATGCGGAGCTGGCGGGTATCTTGCAGCGCTACTATGCCGACTTCAGCTTCATGCTCCTGGCTGCCGCGGTGCTTCTCGTCTTCGTTGTGAACGAGAATCTTGTGCCTGGTTCGACGATGGCGCAGGTGTTCACCAAGGTGCTTCTCGTGCTTGTGGCGGTGAGCGTCCTCTATAGCGCGCTCATTTGCTTCGTCCCCGAAACGGGGTGGTATTCCGATGTGTATTCATGGGCGTATTCGAGCTTCTTTGAGACGGTGCTGTTCTGGACATAACGAGTGCGCTGCAGCATGTGCGTTGCACTGGATGAAAGCGAAGGAGCGGCCGGGCTGGCCGCTGGTTGGAAAGGAAAACTGACGTGAACGTAGTGGTTACCGAAAACTATGAGGAGATGAGCGTTGCCGCGGCGAACGTGATCGCGGAGCAGCTGAAGGCGAAGCCGGACAGCGTCCTTGGCCTCGCGACGGGCACGACCCCGATTGGCCTGTATGCCGAGCTTGTGCGCGCGTGCGACGCGGGTGAGATCAGCTTCGCGAATGCACAGTCGTTCAATCTCGATGAGTATCGCGGCCTGCCTGGAACTCACGACCAGAGCTACCGTTACTTCATGCAGGACAACCTCTTCGACCACGTCGATATCGATATTGAGAAGACACATGTACCCGACGGCTCGATGGATGACGCCCAGGCGGCGTGCGACGCTTACGAGCAGGCAATCGCGCAAGCCGGCGGCGTCGATTTGCAGCTTCTGGGCTTGGGGCACAACGGGCACATCGGCTTCAACGAGCCGTGCGATTCCTTCCCCGTGACCACGCACTGCGTCGAGCTCACGGAGAGCACCATCCAGGCGAACAGCCGCCTGTTCGATTCCGCCGATGAGGTGCCGCGCGAGGCCTACACCATGGGCATCGGCACCATCATGAAGGCGCGCAAGATTCTCCTCGTGGTGAATGGCGCAGGTAAGGCGGAAATCGTTCGCGATGTGCTTCGCGGGCCGGTGGTTCCGCAGGTTCCTGCGAGCATTTTGCAGCTGCACCCGGATGTGACGGTGGTGCTCGACAAAGAGGCAGCGGCGGCGCTTTAGTCGAGTCCGCAAGCTTGGCGGTCTGGGTTGTTTGGGCGATGCAAGAAAGGGAAGCGTATGATCATTTCTGGCGGCAAGGTCTTCAGCGGTGCGGGGTTCGACGCGCGCGATGTGTACGCCGAGGGCGGTGTCTTCGCGGGGGAACCGATGGGGGGGTGCTCGCCGGATCAGACGATCGACGCTTCCGGTTGCTGGGTCATTCCCGGTC
>NZ_CAKUAL010000082.1 GCF_934636505.1 uncultured Ellagibacter sp. | reverse complement strand
GTGGAGAACCACAAGATGATCGTGGAGAACTCGGGGCTTCTCACCGTCGCCGCGCTGCGCCATCTCGACTTCACGGGGAAGAAGGTCGTGTCGATCCTCTCGGGCGGCAACATGGACGTCATCACGATGTCGTCGGTCGTGCAGCACGGACTGATCCAGCGCGACCGTATCTTCACGGTCAGCGTGCTCCTGCCCGACCGCCCTGGCGAGCTCGTCAATGTCGCCCAGGTCATCGCCGAGAGCAAGGGCAACGTCGTTCGACTCGATCACAACCAGTTCGTCACGACTAACCGCAACGCCGCCGTAGAGCTGCGTGTAACCATCGAGGCGTTCGGCACCGCGCACAAGCAGCAGATCGTCGAGGCGCTCGAAGCGAAGGGCTTCCGCCCACGCGTCATCCAGGCGCATCTGTAAGCGCAGGTCGGGCGAGTGTTGCATCCCGCCCGCAAAGAATAAGGCACCACCCCACGACAGGGGCGAACCTCTCGCTGGTTCGCCCCTGCCTGCTTTTGGAAGGAAGGCGCCACTAGAACTTCATGATGCCGAGCGACTGGGCAAGCGCGGTCACGAGGATGACCACCACGAGCACAGGTGCCACGTACTTCACCATGACCGACCAGGCTTTCGCCATCTTGAAGGGCGCAGAGATGCGCACCTCGTCGATAATCGTCTTCGGCTTGATGATCCAACCAACGAACACGCAGGTCAAAAGCGCAACAATCGGCATGATAACCGAGTTGGAGATGAAGTCGGCGAAGTCGAGCAGCGAGGAGCCTTCGCCTAGGGGCTGGATGAACGAAAGCACGTTGTAGCCCGAGTTGATGAAAAGCCCAGCCACCACGATGAACACGATGGTAATCACCAGTGACTTGCGGCGGGAGTATCCCGCGCCGTCCTGAATGATGGAGACGCAGGTCTCGGTAAGCGAAATCGCGCTGGTGAGCGCCGCGAAGAACACCAAGAGGAAGAAGACGAATCCCACGATAGTCGCCACTTGACCCATGTCCGCAAACACTTCGGGCAAGATGATGAACATGAGCGAGGGACCGGAGTTCTGAGCGACAGCGTCGCCCGAGCCCATCGCGACAAACGCGGCAGGCACGATCATGAGGCCCGCGAGGAACGACACACCCAGGTCGAAGAAGCCGATGCGCGTGACGGACTGCGTCAGGGACGCCTTCTTCTCGAGGTAGCTGCCGTAGGTGATCATGATGCCCATAGCGAGCGACAAGCTGTAGAACATCTGCCCGAGCGCGCCGATGACCAGTTCAGGCGAGAATTTCGAAACATCCGGCATCAGGTAGTACGCCGCGCCGTCGAGGGCCCCGGGCAACGTCAGCGTGAAGATGGCGATCGCGATGGCCATCACGATAAGCGCGGGCATCAAGATGAGGTTCGCCTTCTCGATGCCGCCCTTCACGCCGCGCGCCACGATGATGAACGCCGCAGCCATGAAGATCAGCATGAAGACCGAGCTGTCGACGCCGTCGGTGATAAAGCTCGAGAAGAACGTGCCGCCATCCGCCATAGCCGCAGGTCCAGCTGCAATATAGGCGAAGGCATACTTCGTCACCCAGCCGCCGATGATGCAGTAATACGGCACGATAATGAAGGGCACGACCGACGCCAGCACGCCGATGAACATGAATTTCTTCCCGAAATGGCGGAATGCGCCGATGGCCGAAAGGCCCGTCTTGCGACCGATCGCCGTCTCAAGCAGCAGGAGCGACACGCCGAACGTGAATACCAGCACCAGGTAGGTGATGAGGAACGTACCGCCGCCGTACTTCGCTGCCAGATACGGGAAACGCCACATGTTTCCCAGGCCGACCGCCGATGCGGCGGCGGCCAAGATGAACGCCCATTTGCCTGACCACGACGAGCGCGATCTGGTTTTCATTGATGCCATACTATTCCCTTTTCCAATCAAGAGCGCAAGCAAAAGCGTTGCGCAGGCTGATGCCCTCCAATTCGGGCAATTTTACCTGAACGTTACGCATTCACGCACGAGAGAAGGGTATTCGGCCTCGCCCTTTCGCCCAGATGCGATATCGCAAATGCGAAAGGGACGCTCGATAGGTCCCTCGAAATGGGGAGGAAACTTGGCAAAGCGCGTTGCATATGGCTAACTTTTGCGTTATAAGTTAGCTGAATGCAACCTTAAAGGGCCGCATGCGCCCCTTTTCAAGAAAGAACGACCATGGCAAAATCAAATACCCCCTACCTCGTCGTCGAGAGCCTCGCCAAACACTACGGCGACGGCGAAGCCCGCGTCCAGGTGCTCGACGGCATCACCACCACCGTGAACCGCGGCGAGGTCTGCGTTATGCTCGGCCCCTCGGGCTCGGGCAAGTCGACCTTCCTCAATCTCATCGGCGGCCTTGAGGGCGCCGACGGCGGCGCGATCTCAGTCGGCGGCTGCGAGCTCACCGCGCTTTCAAGCAAAGACCTCGGCGAGTACCGCCGCCGCGAGCTCGGCTTCGTCTTCCAGTTCTACAACCTCGTGCCCGACCTCACCATCAAGGAGAATATCGAGGTCACGGCGCACCTCTCGGCAAATCCCCTGCCCTTGGAGGACCTTCTGCGCTCGCTTGGCCTTTGGGAGCACCGCAACAAGTTCCCGCGCCAGGTCTCCGGCGGCCAGCAGCAGCGCTGCGCCATCGGCCGCGCGCTCGTGAAGAACCCGGGCCTCATCCTGTGCGACGAACCCACGGGCGCCCTCGATTACAAGACCTCGAAAGAAGTGCTCGAACTCATGGAGCGCGTGAACCGGGAGTACGGCTGCACCGTCGTGATCGTGACGCACAACGCCGCCATCGCCCGCATGGCCGACCGCGTGCTGCGCCTGCGCGACGGGCGCTTAGCCGAAGACGAGGTCAACGACTCGCCTGTGTCCGCCTCCAAGCTCGATTGGTAGGCGCGCGATGACTCCTCTGGCCAGACGGCTCCCCCGCGAGCTCAAGCACAACATCGGCAAGTACCTGGGTATCTTTTTGCTCATGTGCGGCGCAATCGCCCTCACGTCGGGCTTCCTGCTCGCCGCGCACTCCATCGGCTGCCTCATCGACAATATGCGTGACGAGTACACGATCGAGGACGGCCGCGTGATAACGGCGTTCGAGGCGACCGACGCTCAGCTCGAAGCGGCCGAGGACGCGGCCGATGGCGTCGGCGGCGTCACGTTCTTCAAGAACTTCTCCATAGATGCGGCCATCAAGAAGCCCACGGGCGACGACGGCACCAAGCGCACGCTGCGCACCTACACCCACCGCACCGAAGTCGACATCGCATCCTATTGCGAGGGCGCGAAGCCCCAGACAGACGACGAGGTCGCCGTCGACCGCGTCTTCGCCACGAACAACACGCTTGCCATAGGCGACAAGGTCGAGCTTGAGGGGCGCGCCTACACCATCTGCGGCATCATGACCTTGCCCGACAGCCAGGCGCTCTTCCTCAACAACTCCGACTTCACGGTGAACACCATCACTTTCGGCGTGGCCGAGGTCACAGACGCCGGCTTCACCGCACTCGAGGACGCTGGCGGCGCGCCCACCTACACCTACTCGTTCACCTTCAAGGACCGCGACCTCTCCGTCGCCGAGCGCACCGATGCCGAGAAGGACATGGTAGAGGCTTTAACGGATGCCGACGCGCGCGTGGATGACCTCATCGACGCCGACTCCAACCAGGGCATCGGCTACGCGCGCGATGACGTGGACGGCGACTCCGCCATGTGGACGACGCTGCTCGACATCATCATCGTGATCATGGCCTTCGTCTTCGTCGTGCTCACCAACGCCACCATCGAAGAGGAGAGCGCCGTCATAGGTACGCTGCTCGCGAGCGGCTACCGCAAGCGCGAGATCGTCCTCCACTACCTCACGCTTCCTGCTATCGTGGGCATCTTCGCGGCGGGCCTGGGGTGCGCGCTCGGCGTCGCCTTCTTCACCGAGCCCATGCGCAATCTCTATTACGGCTCCTACAGCCTGCCGCCTTTCCACGTGTACTGGAGCTGGGGGATCTTCGTCAAATGCGCCGTGGTGCCCGCCGCCGCGCTCATCCTCATCACGCTTGTGGGGCTTCTTCGCAAGATGGGAAAGACCCCGCTGCAGTTTTTGCGCCACGAGGCCAGCGGAAAGTCAGGCACCAAACGCGGACTGCGGCTGCCCGAGCGCATGGGCTTCGTCGCGCGCTTCCGCCTACGCGTCTTTTTGCGCAACCTCGGCAACTTCGTCACGCTCTTCGTGGGCATCGCCTTCGCCTCGCTGCTTCTGCTCTTCGGTCTGGCGATCCTCCCCACGATGACGCACTACGCCGACAACCTTGAGACGAGCCTCGTGGCCGAGCACCAGTACACGCTCAAGGCCCCGCTCGAGCTTGAGGGCACAGCCGAGCAGCGCGCGCAGTGGGCAGCGCTCGACCGCCTCCAGTCCGTCGACGGCGCCCTTCTTTCCGCCGCCGAGGACGCCGAGGACGAGCTCGATGACGCGGTAGACACAGCGCAGACGGCTGCCGACATACTCGCCGCCTCGCCCTCAGCAGACAACATGCAAGCGGCAGCCAATGCGCTCGAAGAGGTGCAGGACAAGAAGGATGCCCTCTATACGCGCCTTGACGAGCTCGCAAACGCTCTCGGCTGCGATCGCGACGAGACCATCGACCTTATCGACGCCGCTTCCAACATCGACGCCAGCGAAGACGACATCCACCCCGTGAACACGGTCGACAACGGCGCAGATAAGGTTGCCCAGACTGAAAAATACGCCATTTACCAGCTACAATACGACCGTGGCGAGGGAAACGGCACCGAGACGGTGTCCATCTACGGTATCTCACCCGACTCGCGCTACTGGAAAGACCTCGACGTCGGCGGCAACCGCGTCATCTTCGGCCGCGGGCTTCTCGATAAGTTCGGCTGGAAAGAAGGGCAAAAGGTCGAGCTCGATGATAAGTACGAGGAGAAGGACTACTTCCTCGAGTACGCAGGCGACGACTTCGCGTGGGGCACGAAGTCGGACATGAACGTCTACATGAGCATTGATGACTTCAACGAGCTCTTCGGCAACGACGCCTCCTACTTCAATGGCTACGTGAGCGACGAGGAGCTCGACCTCGACTCGCGCTACTTCTCCGGCGATACCACGCCCGACGACATGCGCGCCGTCGGCGACCAGTTCATCGACATGATGAGCAGCCTAATCGGCCTGATGGTCGGGCTCGCCGTATTCATCTTCCTGCTGTTCATGTACCTGCTGACCAAGGCCGTGATCGACCGCAGCGCCCGCTCGATCAGCTACATGAAGGTCTTCGGCTACCGCGACGGCGAAATCTCGCATCTCTACATCCGATCGATCACGCTGTGCGTCGTCGCCTCGCTCGTGCTGTGCGAGCCGCTGATCATCGAATCGCTCGCCGCGATCTTCCGCACGATGCTGCTCACCTACAACGGCAACATCGAGATTTACGTGCCGTGGTCAGCTATGGCCGCGTGTGCAGGCATCGGGTTTGCGACCTACCTCGTCGTGGCGTTTTTGCACACGCGCTCCATCAAACGCGTCAGCCTCGCCGAGGCCTTAAAGGTGCAGGAATAGAAAACACCTGCGAAGGGGCGTCTTCCTCAAAGGGAAGGCGCCCCTCACGCATAGGCCGTTTTCAAAGGGGAACGACCCTACAGCCGCCAGGCAGCCGTCTCCTTCTGGAGCTCGACCATGTGCGCGAACTCGCCGCCCGCAGCCTTGAGCTCGGCGGGCGCACCCTGCTCGGCGACCACGCCTCCCTTCAGGACCACGATCTTGTCGGCGTTCTCTACCGTGCGCATGCGGTGCGCGATCACGATGACGGTCTTGCCCGCGAGCAGGCGGGAAAGAGCCTCCTGCACCACGGTCTCGTTCTCGACGTCCAGGCTCGCCGTGGCCTCGTCCAAAAGGACGATAGGCGCATCCTTGAGCAGAGCGCGGGCGATGGAGATGCGCTGGCGCTCGCCGCCGGAGAGCTTGGATCCGTTCTCGCCGATCAGGGTGTCGTAGCCCTGCGGCATGCGGCTCACGAACTCATCGCAGTTGGCGGCATGTGCGGCGGCCAAGACCTCCTCGTCGGTGGCATCACGGCGGCCAAGGCGGATGTTGCCCATCACCGTGTCGTCGAAGAGCAGCACGTCTTGGAAGACGATCGCGTAATCGCGCAGCAGCGCCTCGGGGTCCACGCTCGCGACGTCAACACCACCCACGGTGACCTTGCCGGAGGTGGCGTCCCAGAAACGCGCCGCCAGTCGGCTCACCGTCGACTTGCCCGAGCCGGACGGACCGACGAGCGCCGTGACCTCGCCTTCCTTTGCGGTGAAGCTCACGTCAGCCAGGACCTTCTCGCCGGCGCGCCCGTCTTCGCCCGCGCCGTATCCGAACGCCACGTGGTCGAACACCACGTCATGGCCCGAAGGCTCGAACTTCTCGCTGCCCTGCGCCACGGGCTCCTCCATGATGGAGCGCATGCGCTTGGCCGACGACTCGGCGGCGAACAACTCGGAGACGAGCATAAGGGCCTGGTCGAACGGAGCGTAGATTCGGCTCACCATAAGCAGGAACGCGAACATCACCATGAAGTCGACCTGGCCGGAGACGACCATCGCGGCGCCCGTGACGAGCGTAGTGGCGATTCCCAGACGCAGGATGGCGAATGCCGAGTTGACCAGGAGCCCGTTGGCGAGCTCGCCCCTGGTCGTCTCGCGCTCCTCGCGCTCGATCACGGCGTTCAAGCCTGCCAGATAGTGCGCTTCCTGGTTGGTGGCGCGAATCTCGCGGACACAGTCGAGAGTTTCCTGGACGGCCTCGGTGACCTTGACCTTCTCGGCGCGGACTCGGTCGAACACCGGGGTCATGGGGCCGCGCGTCAGGCACAGGACGGCAAACGCCACGGGCACGCTCCAAAACGCCGCGATGGCAAGCTGCCAGCAGAAGAACAGCGACCCCGCGAACACGATGGCGCTCGCGATGACGGCGCCCCACAGCTCGCCCAAAACATGGCTGTAGGCGTGCTCCATGGCCTGGGCGTCGCCCATGATGGTCTCGGTAAGGTCGGCGAGGTCGCGGCGGCCGAAGAACGAAAGGGGCAGCTTTCGCAGACGCTCGGCGATCTCGACGCGCTGGTTGCCGCACTCCTCGTAGAAGATGCAATAAGTGTAGTAGTACTGCTGCCAGTTCGAAGCGAAGAGCAGAGCAAGGAAGACCACAAGGCCGGCCACGATGGGCAGGGCGGCGGGCAGGTCCGCGCCCGTCGTCAAATGGTCGACGAACCCTGCCATAACCAGGAACAGAAAGCCCATGCCAGCCATGGTGACCAGGTTGGTAATCGTGGTCCAGAAAATCCCGCGCTTCACCCCCGCGATGCCTTTATCGGACAGAAAGTACTTCTTTTTGAATGAGGCGAACATCTAGGCCTCGCCCCCTTTCGCGGCGACGGCGTCTGCGGCGGCATCGGCAACCGCGGCGGAAATCTTCCAGCTGGCCGCCTGCTCGTAGTCGGCCCACATCTTTGCATAGAGACCGCCCTTGCCAAGAAGCGCCTCGTGCGAGCCGATCTCGGCAACGCGCCCCTGGTCGAGGACCACGATCTGGTCCGCGCCCA
>NZ_CAKUAL010000081.1 GCF_934636505.1 uncultured Ellagibacter sp. | reverse complement strand
ATATCATCCCGCAGGCCATCGCGCAGACGCTTCCGCCCTGGCTTGCCGGTGTGGCCATCATAGGCCCGATCGCGGCGTCGATTTCCACGGTGTCGTCCCTGCTCATTGCTTCGTCTTCGGCCATTATCAAGGACGTCTACCTGCATCACTGCGAATCGACCGGCAAAAAGCCCACCGAGCGCACCATCGCGCGGTCAAGCCAAGCCGTCACGCTCTGCGTGGGTGCGATCGTGTTCGTGCTGGCCGTCGTCCCGCCCGACGTCATCTGGAAGATTAACATGTTCGCGTTCGGCGGCCTTGAGACCGCGTTTTTCTGGGTGCTTGTGTGCGGCCTGTTCTGGAAGCGCGCGGGGAAACGGGGCGCGCTGCTATCGATGATCGGCGGCACCGCCTCGTACTGCTTGTGCATGGCGCTTGGTTTCAAGGTGATGGGCTTGCACCAAATCGTGATCGGCATCACGGTCGCGGGCGTGCTCATGGTGTTAGGAAGCCTCCTCGGGCGGCGCGATGCGGCGGAGGAGAAGCGCATGCGCGAGGTGTTCTTCCCCGAGTAGAGTGTTGCGAAGGGAACTGGTTGTTGCATAAAGAAGCCGGGCCGCGTGGGTGCGACCCGGCTTCGTGCGTTGTGGCCAGCTGCGACTGAGATTCTCCCGCGGCGGCTTCGCGCGACTGGGCTTCTCCTACCTCGGCTGCTGCGTTTCCCGCCGTTTCGCCCGTCGGCTTGCCGCGGGCCTCGTTAGCGTTCCTTCTTTTCGCGGTTCATCATGCGGCCAATTTCGCTTTGTCGGCGCCGATGCTCGCGAACTGCCGCCTGAGCGAGCCTCTTGCGGCGTTCTTCGCGCTGTTGCGCCGCTTTCTCGACGATGTCGCCGCGCGGTCCTTCCTCGATGTACTGCTCGATTTCGTCTTTGTGCGCAGCGATGTCCTGGGCCGCAGAATCGAGCAGCGCATCGAGCGCGCGCTTGCGTTCGGTCTTGCGCTGCAAGGCGAAAGCGGCTTCTTGCCAGGGGATATCCTCGTCCTTCGATTCGCTTGCGTGCACGGCGAGGCGTGCGGCAGCTTCCTGGCGCACCATCATGCGTTCCATATCCAAGTGCTCGTGCAGAATCGTGCGGATGTCGCTCGGGTGCGCGGCGATTTCCTGCACCGCGGCAATCGGCTTCGCGTCGATCACGCGGTAGGTGAGCGATGCCAGAAACGGCATGAGGAACACGGTTACGGCGCCTGCGGCGACGAGCGTGCCCGCGACGTCTTGGGTCATCGCGCCCGCCTTCACGGCAACCGACGTCACCGCGACGATGAGCGGCAGCGCCGTCGTGCAGTAGAGCGCCACAGTGATGCGGTTGTGCATGGATAGCTTGTCCTCGCTCTTGCCGAGCGAGAGCGCCACAACGATAGGCACGGCCCGCACCAAAAGCAGCGCGCAGATGAACAAGACGAGCAGAAGCGGGTTCTCGCCCACGCCGGCGAGGTCGATCTTCGCGCCGGAAACGACGAAGAACACGGGGATGAGGAACCCGTAGCCGATTGCGTCGAGCTTCGACTCGAGCTCGTGGTCTCCTTCGGGGATGACATAGCGCAGGATGAATCCCGCGGCGAACGCGCCGAGTACGATATCGAGCTGAAACACGGCCGATACGGTGACGAGCCCGATCAAAAGCACTACCGTCACGCGCACGAACGCCTGCGAGGTGGTGTTGCGCTTGCTCGCGAGGAATCGATAGATGCGATGTCCGCCGCGGCGCGCTTTGGCGGGCACGATCGCCATGATCGCGCAAACGAGTATGAACACGGCGAGGATGAGCAGTGTCTTCCACTCGCTGCGTGACGAGAGCAGGAGCGCCATGGCGAGCACGGGGCACAGCTCTCCCCAGGTGCCAAACGACAGGATGCCCTCGCCGACGGGGGTCCCCTCGAGGTCTCGCTCCTTGATGATCGGCATGAGCGTGCCGAGCGCCGTCGTGGTGAGCGCGATGGCCACGGCGAGCCCGTCGATGTGGCTTACGGAGAGGCTCGGCGACAAAAGCACGAGAACAAGCGCGATCGCCATGCTGATAAACCAAGTGGCAAGCCCCTTCTTCCCCTGCGTTCCCGAAAGGCTCTTCGGGTTGATCTCATAGCCTGCAAGGAGGAACAAAAACGCAAGGCCAAGCTCGGAGAGCATGTCGATCGAGTCGGTCAGCTCGATGACCCCCGCCATGTAGGGCCCTAATAGCGCGCCTGCCAAAAGGAGGATGACGGTTTCGGGGACGAGTCCGCGCGGGACGAGCTTGGCGATGATGGGGGCTGTCGCGGCGACGAGTGCAGCGGTGAACAGCGATATGAAATCGGTGGGCATGGGGGTCTTCTCTGCTGACGGTTCGGCGGTCTGCTAGTCTGCGAGGTACTCCTGCAGTTTCGGCCACAGCCGGGCCGCTTCGGCAAGCCCCTGCTCGTACAACGCGAGCAGCTTCTCGGTGTCGTGCTCCATGGAGGACACGGTGACAGGCTCGGGCGGGCGGATCACGAAGATGCGCCCCGCTGCCTGTTCGCGCTCGATCCAGCGGTAAAGGCGGTTGTACTCGTAATGGCGATACTGCAGGCGGTCAATATAGTACGGGTAGTCGGCGTAGCGCTGACGCATGAGCGCCATGAGCTTGTTCGGCTTCTTCTCGTAGCCAGCGGCTTGGGTGAGCACGACGATGTGCTTGCTTGCGCCGGTGAGCATCGAGTGGAGAAGCGGCACGCTGTCGGAGGTGCCGCCGTCGAGAAGCAGCTTGCCGTCTGCCTCGACGATTTGGCTTACGAGCGGCATCGATGACGACGCGATGAGATAGGGCAGGTCATCGTGGTAGTCGCGCACCTCGTGGTAGTCGGCCTCACCGGTTTCGAGGTTGGTCGACACGGCTTCGAATCGGATGGGCGAGCGGCGAAACGCCTCGTAGTCGAACGGGTCGAGCACGTCGGGAATCTCGTGAAAGGCGAACTCGCGGCCGTAGGCGTTTCCCGTGCGGACGAAGCTCTGCATCGACAGATAGCGGTTGTCGGCGGCGTACTTCACGTTGATCAGGCTCGACCTGCCGGCAGCACCCGCCACGTAGTTCCCGCCGCAAAGCGCGCCCGCCGACACGCCGACGACGTATTCGCAGAAGAACTTCTGGTCCATGAAGAAATCGAGCACGCCCGCGGTGAACTGCCCGCGCATCGCCCCGCCTTCGAGCACGAGGTTCGCGTGGGCAAGCGGTACACCCTCCCACGCGGGCGCCTTGTGCATGCGGGCATGCTCGCCGCCGCCTTCGCCTGGTTCCCTGTTCTCATCTGCGGTGTTGGTCGTGTAATTCGAAAGCTGCTCTTCCGTAGGCTCGCTCATGGGGCACCCTTTCTCTTATCGGGTGCCATTATAGTTCAGTTTCATGCCGTTCCAGTAACGCCTCGTTTACGTTTCGCGGGTAAGCGATACAATACGTTGGTGCAAGCGTTGGGCGTAACGCTCGATGCGGAACCTGGTTTCAAATCACTTGTTCAGGAGGAAGGGAACATGAGCGAAATGGTAACTTCTTCGGATTTCGATGAGAAGGTTCTGAAATCCGACGTCCCCGTTCTTGTGGATTTCTTCGCGACATGGTGCGGCCCGTGCCGTATGCTCGGCCCCGTGGTCGAGGAAGTCGCCGCTGAGAAGGCCGGCGAGGCCAAGGTGTACAAGCTCGACATCGATCAAAGCCCCGACATCGCGCAGCGCTACGGCGTGATGAGCGTGCCGACGCTGATTCTGTTCGAGGGTGGCGCGCCGAAGCGCCAGATGGTGGGCGCGCAGCCGAAGCAAAACGTGCTCGCGCTGTTCGCGTAAACCGTATTTTCCGAGCGCAATGGGAAGGCGCTGCGGGGCGACGTTCGCCTTGCAGCGCCTTTTTGCGTTTCGAGGGTATACTCTGTGAGAACGGGATGCAATCGGGTGAAAGGCGGTAATGCCATGAACGAAAACGACGTGCTCGACGTGGCGGTGATCGGCGCGGGGCCCGCTGGGCTCACGGCAGGGCTCTATGCGGCGCGCGCGGGGCTTTCAGTCGCCATCTACGAGAGGATTTCCCCTGGTGGGCAGCTTGCTCAAACCGAGCGGGTGGAAAACTACCCGGGCTTCGCTGAAGGCGCCGACGGCTTCGAGCTCGCTTGGGCGATGAAGGAGCAGGCCGAGCACTTTGGCGCGACCATCGTGAGCGAGGAAGTGACGGCGGTCGATTATTCGGGCGAGGTGAAGACGCTCACGACGCCTTTCGGCCAACATAAGGCGAGAAGCGTCATCGTGGCGACGGGCGCGCGGCCGCGCAAGATGGGCCTTGCGGGGGAAGACGAGCTCGCAGGACGCGGCGTGTCGTATTGCGCGACCTGCGATGGCAACTTCTTCCGCGGGAAAAGCGTGTGCGTGCTCGGCGGCGGGAACACTGCCGCGGCGGATGCGAAGTATCTCGCGCGCATCTGTGAGCGCGTCTACCTCATCCATCGCCGCGACACGCTTCGCGTCTCGGCGGTCGACCGCGAGTGCCTCTCCTCGCTTCCCAACGTCGAGTTCGTGTGGAACTCGCGCATTGCCGATTTGCGCTCGGAAGAGGGGCGTCTTTCCGCCGTGAAGGTCGAGGATGTGGCAACCGGAGCGCGGAGGATGCTTCCTGCCGAAGGGCTGTTCGTCGCAATCGGGACGATTCCCAACACCGATTTTCTCGCGGGCGCGCTTTCTGTTGACAAGGGCGGTTACATCGTGGCCGATGAGTCGGGCGTTACGAGCGTGCCCGGCGTGTTCGCGGCGGGCGATGTGCGCGCGAAGGGCCTGCGCCAGGTGGTGACGGCCGTCTCCGACGGGGCGATAGCCGCCGAGAGCGCCGCCGCATACGTCGCCTCGCGGTAGCGGGTGAGCAGGAGTGCGGGTGAGGCTCGCTGGCGGGCGAGCCATGCGCTCGGCGGCCAAATCTCACGCGTTTGGCGGCGAGGCCGTTTGTAAAATCGAAGGTAAAATCAGGTTTGACGCAAGTGGGGGAGCGTTTCAATAGGGTCCGTATTGGGGTATAGTGTCCGAGGCGTATAAGCTTGCGATAATGAGGAGAGAGAGATGATAAGTTCGCTTCGAAAGGGCATCGTCGCATTTGCGATGTTCGCACTACTCAGTACGATTCCTGCTGTGGCCTGGGCTGATGGCACTATCAACGCGGAACCCGCCGCGAATGGGGCGCTTCAGGCGGGCCAGGTTGCCACCTGGGACTGCTCCGATGGGGGCATCGCTCCCGAGAGCGTTTACGGCCGCGTGGACAAGCCGACGGTCACCTTCGTCACGCAGGGCACGTTCTATCAGGACACTGCCCGCTATATGCTCGACTACGTCAATGAGGCCCGCAGCGCAGTGGGCGCGGCCCCTCTGACGTGGAGCTATGAGCTCGAGGTCTGTGCGATGCAGCGCGCCGCCGAGATTTCGATCAGTGGAATTTGCGGCCCCTTCTTCAGCCATACGCGTCCGAGTGGCGAGGATTGCTTCACCGTGGTCGAAGATGTCATGCTGAGCAACCCCTACTCTGCGCTCGGCGAGAACATCCTTGGGACAACGTACGACGTAGCGGAAGCTAACGATTGGTGGACAAACTCCCCAGGTCACTATGCGAACATGATCAACGAGGAATTCAACACGGTCGGCGTTGCGTGCTTCGATGGCTATTGGGTCGAGGTCTTCGGCTATCAACCGTTCGAGACCACCGAGCAAGCTGCCGTAAACGGAACCTACAATGTTAATCTCGAAATGGGCCAGTGCAACCTGGGCCTGTTCTTCCCCGATTTCGAGGCGGGCGAGTGGTATGCCGATACCATGGTGTACATGCTCAACAATGGTCTCATCACGGGCTACAACGACGGCACTCACCGACTGGGCGTCTACGACTCGATCAAGCGCGGCGACGTTGCGATGATCTTGTGGCGTATGGCGGGCAAGCCGGACGTTTCGGTGGAGCAGTTCTATGACGTGCCCAGCGACTCGTACTATTCGGATGCAATCAACTGGGCCCGTGCGGCGGGAATCATCGGCGGCTACACGGACCCCGTTGACGGCACTCCGCTTAACTTGTTCGGACCCGAAGACTACGTCACGCGCGAGCAGTTCGCGGTGATGATCGCTAAGTACGCAAACATTCTCTACGGGGTCAATTTGTCGAGCGACGGCTCGAAGCTTGCTTCCATGCCCGACGCTTCGTCGGTGAGCCCCTGGGCGCGCGCCAGCTTGGCCTGGGCTCTCGACGCGGGCGTCATGGATGGCAAGAATGTCGACGGCACGCGTTACCTTGACCCGCAAGGTTCGGCCTGGCGCTCTGCCGTTGGCAAGATGACCGCAACGCTTGAGCGTGACGTGTTGCAGTAAAACGAAGCTTCCAACCTGCAAGGTTTCGCTTTCGCCGACGATTTCGCCTCCATGAGCGTATTTCCTGCGAAGGTCTCAGGGCGTTTCTCACACGAGGGACGCCCTTTTGGTATCATTGTTCAGCTACGGATAACGCAATTCGCATAAAGGAACGCACGCAATGCAAGATAACGACATGCGCGAGAAGCTCGAGAAGATTATTTCCGCCTACGAGGAGCTCCAGGCGAAGATGAGCGACCCTTCGGTTCTCGCCGATCAAAAGGCATACAACCACCTCGCCAAGGAATACGCGAACCAGGGCCCGCTCGCCGCGAAGGCGCGCGAGTACCTCGCGTGCTGCAGCGACATCGACGACGCCAAGGAGATGCTCGCCGATCCTGACATGAAGGAGTTCGCGCAGGAGACCATCGCCGAGGCCGAATCGAAGATGCCCGCCCTCGAAGAGGACATCAAGTTCATGCTGAGTCCCTCCGACCCTGCCGACGAGAAGGACATCATCGTTGAAATCCGCGCCGCTGCCGGCGGTGACGAGGCGGCGATCTTCGCAGGCGACCTCTTCAAGATGTACGAGCGCTTCTGCTCTTCTCAGAAGTGGAAGATCGAGCTCATGGACGTTTCCCCGTCCGAGGCTGGCGGGTACAAGGAAATCCAGTTCAAGGTGAAGGGCGACAAGGTGTACTCGGTCATGAAGTACGAGTCCGGCGTGCACCGCGTGCAGCGCGTGCCCAAGACGGAAAGCCAGGGCCGCATCCATACGTCCACGGCGACCGTTGCCGTGCTTCCCGAGGCCGACGAGGTTGAGGTCGACATCAACGAGAACGACCTGCGCATCGACGTGTTCCGCGCTGGCGGCCCCGGTGGACAGTGCGTTAACACGACTGATTCCGCCGTGCGCATCACGCACCTGCCGACCGGTCTTGTCGTACAGTCTCAGGACCAGAAGTCGCAGCTGCAGAACAAGATCGCGGCCATGGCTGTCCTTCGTGCGCGCCTCTACGAGAAGATGCTCGCCGAGCAGCAGGCCGCCGAAGGTGCCGAGCGCCTCGCACAGATCGGCTCGGGCGACCGCTCCGAGAAGATCCGCACCTACAACCTTCCCCAGGACCGCGTGACCGATCATCGCATTGGCTTCAACTCCACGTACAGCTCGGTTCTCGAAGGCGACGGGCTTGGCGATGTTATCACCGCGCTTCAGGCGGCTGACCGCGCCCGCAAGCTCGCCGAAGCGGTGTAAGCTTCGCTGTTCTGACGAACAGCGAAAGACTCGACGCTGCGATGGGCCCTGGCACCCCATCTCCGCACGATGCTGCAGGCTCGCGTACCGTGAAGGTACGCGTCGCCTTTGCATCC
>NZ_CAKUAL010000080.1 GCF_934636505.1 uncultured Ellagibacter sp. | reverse complement strand
AGGACCGCCAGTTGACACCATCAAGAAGATCGGGCGAACCTGGAACTCGATCAGCCTCATCAAGCGCATCATCGTGGGCCTCGTCATCGGCACCATCCTCGCGCTCGTCGTCCCCGGGAACGAGATCATCGAGATGCTCGGCACGCTTTTCGTGAACGCCCTGAAAAGCGTCGCCCCCATTCTCGTGTTCTTCCTGGTAATCAGCGCCCTTTGCAACGCGAAGGGCGGCGGGCAGATGAAGCTCGTCATCATCTTGTACCTGGTGGGCACCTTCATCGCAGGCGCCGTCGCCGTCCTGGCGAGCACCCTGTTCCCCGTCGACCTCACGCTCTCCACCGCCGCCGAGGCGCAATCCTCGCCCTCCGGCATCGGGGAAGTCCTCGCAACGCTTGTCACCAACGTGGTCGCCAACCCGGTCACGGCTCTCATGAGCGCGAACTACCTCGGCATCCTCGCTTGGGCCGTCGTTTTGGGCATCGCCCTTAGGCGTGCAAGCGACCAGGTGAAAGACGTGTTCACGAGCATCTCCGACGCCGTGTCGACCGTCGTCCGCTGGATCATCTCGCTCGCCCCCTTCGGCATCCTGGGCCTCATCTACACGGCGGTTTCCACCAACGGTCTGGAAATCTTCACCGAATACGGCCAGCTACTGCTCGTGCTCGTAGGCTGCATGCTCTTCATCGCCTTCGTCACCAATCCGATCCTCTCCTTCGCGTGCTTCCGCAAGAACCCCTACGGGCTTGTTCTTCGCTGCCTGAAGGATTCCGGCCTCACCGCGTTTTTCACCCGCAGCTCCGCGGCGAACATCCCTGTGAACATGGAGCTGTGCCGCAAGCTGGGTCTTAACAAGGACAACTACTCGCTTTCCATCCCGCTCGGCGCAACCATCAACATGGGCGGCGCTGCAGTCACGATCTCAGTCATGGCCATGATGGCAGCGCACACGATGGGCATCCAGGTCGACATCCCCACCGCGATCATCCTTTCGGTCCTCTCCGCCGTGAGCGCATGCGGCGCGTCGGGCGTCGCGGGCGGCTCGCTACTCCTGATTCCGCTCGCCTGCTCGCTTTTCGGCATCGGCAACGACATCGCGATGCAGGTCGTCGGCATCGGCTTTGTGATCGGAGTCATCCAGGACTCCTGCGAGACCGCGCTCAACTCCTCCTCCGACGTGCTCTTCGCCGCATCTGCCGAGTACAGCCAGTGGAGAAAGGAAGGCCGCGACTTCAAACCCGGAAAAGACATCGAAGCCGCGTAGAGCTCTACCGAAAAGACAACCAAGCCTCACCAGAAAGCGCCCCATCGAGGGCGCTTTCCTTTTTCCTGCACCTCCCGCGTCAGTTCTTATCCTAAATCGAACATATTGCCTAGAATTCGCATAATACTTATTTTTAGATGTTCTAATTCTGGTATAGTCTTCTTTGGCTTTATTTGGCGTTGCATATATTTTGATTTAGGGGATTTCAATTACGATGCAGAAAAGCACGCAGAGCGTCACGACGCCCGATTTCAGCGAAGAATACCGCGAGGCGCAAAAGGCACTCGATAAAAGGATCCCGCTTGGGGTGAAGCTCGGCATCGTCGCCGTGCTCGTCATCATGCTCTTCGCCTCGTTCGCGCTCGGCAAGTACCCCGTCGCGCCCGACGAACTGGTGAAAAACGTCGCCGCGCAGATTACCGTCGGCGTGTACAACCTGTTCAACGACCCCGATATCGTCATCTCGGACGCGGCGAACACAGCCCTGTTCAACATCCGCTTACCCCGCATCGTCGTCGTGATGCTCGTCGGCGCCGCGCTTTCCGTCGCGGGCGCCGCCTATCAGGGCATGTTCAAAAACCCCCTCACCTCCCCCGACCTCCTCGGCGCATCCGCCGGCGCAAGCTTCGGTGCCTGCTTGGCGCTTCTGCTCGACATGCCGAACTACATGGTGCAGGTCTTCGCGTTCGCGGGCGGCATGGTGGCCGTGGCGTGCGCCGTGTGGCTCAACCGCATGGTCCGCTCCGACGCCATCCTAGGCCTCATCTTAGGCGGCATCCTCGTATCGACGCTCTTCCAATCGGGCACGTCGCTCGTGAAGCTCATGGCCGACGCCAACGACAAGCTCCCCACCATCACCTTCTGGCTCATGGGCAGCTTCGCAAGCGTGAGCGACGGCGACATGAAAGCCGTCATCATACCCATGATCTGCGGCTTCTTACTCTTATTGCTCGAAAGCTGGAAACTCAACGTGCTCTCGTTCGGCGACGAGGAGGCGCGCTCGATGGGCATCAAAACCAAGCGAGTGCGGCTCATCGTCATCTTCGCCTCGACCCTTATCGTGTCGTGCTCGGTCGCGGTCTCAGGCATCGTCGGTTGGGTCGGCCTTGTCATCCCGCACCTCGCCCGTGCGCTTGTCGGCCCCAACTATCGAGCGCTCCTGCCGGCGTCGATGGTCATCGGCGCAAGTTACCTCTTGCTCGTCGACAACCTCGCACGACTGCTCGCCACGGTGGAAATCCCAATCGGCATCCTCACCTCCATCCTCGGCGTGCCGTTCTTCATCTTCATCTTCAAGCGCAACCAGAAGGGGTGGTAAGCGATGAGCCATCTTCTGGAAGTACGCGACGTCCACGGCGGATACCACAAGACCGAAATCGTCCACGGCGTCTCGTTCACCGTCGAACACGGGGAATTCGTTTGCATCATCGGCGCGAACGGCTGCGGCAAGACGACCACCTTGAAGACCGTCTTGGGGCTTATGAAGCCGACCGCCGGCGAGGTGCTCATCGACGGAAAGAGCACGCACGATATGGACGAGCCGGAGCTCGCGCGGCATTTCGCCTACATCCCCCAGGCGCACACGCCGCCCTTCCCCTTCAACGTGGCCGACGTCGTGCTCATGGGGCGCACCCCGTATGTGAACCGGCTCGCCGTGGTGAAGCCCGACGATCGCGCCATCGCGTGGCGCGCCATGAAGCAGATGTCGATCGAGCACTTGGCGGACCGTCCCTACACCGCGCTTTCAGGCGGCCAGCAGCAGCTCGTGCTGATCGCGCGCGCCCTCACGCAAG
The DNA here is from genome assembly GCF_934636505.1 of uncultured Ellagibacter sp. GTDB lineage: Bacteria > Actinomycetota > Coriobacteriia > Coriobacteriales > Eggerthellaceae > Ellagibacter. The sequence continues at coordinate 4,761 of NZ_CAKUAL010000080.1, read as the reverse complement.
AGCCCGATCTGCTCGTCATGGACGAGCCGACCGCAAGCCTCGACTTCGGCAACCAGCAGCTCGTGCTCTCGCGCATGAAGTCGCTCTCGCGGGCGGGCATGGGCGTGGTCATGGTGACGCACGACCCCGACCATGCGCTGTTCTGCGCCGACAAGGTCATCGTCATGGAGAAAGGCCTCGTCATTAACGAGGGAACGGCGGGCGAGGTCATCACCAACGATACGCTGCGGCAGATTTACGGAACGAACGTCCATGTAATCGACGTTGAGATAGAAGCGGGCCACACCGAGCGCGTGTGCATACCGTTGTAAAGGACGAGAAGGAAGCGAAGAGAGATCGTGACGAAGAGTGAGAACGGGAACAATCAGGCGATGAGCCGCAGGAAGTTCCTGCAATTCGGCGGAGTTGCGGCGATGACCGTGCTTTTGCCCTCAAGCGGGCTTTTGTCGGGCTGCTCGGCAGATCAGGTGACGGGAGCCCTCGACAACATGGGGGTGAAATCGGGCCTCGACGCGACGTTCCGCGGCACCCGCGAGTTCACCGACTCCTGGGGCCGCACGCGAACCATCCCCACGGTCGACAAGCTCGAACGCGTGTACTTCACGAGCGCCCTTGCGCAGATCTTCGTGTTCACGCTGGCACCGCAGCTGCTCGGCGGCACGGGCATGCAGTACACCGAGGAGGAACTGCGCTACCTACCCGCGGGAACCGAGAACCTCATCTACATGGGAACGCTCTCGGGCGGCGGCGAGATCGACCGCGAGATGCTGCTCAAGCAGGACATCCAGCTCATCATCGACTGCTCGGGCACGACGCTTTCCGCAGCGGACGTCTCGACCGCGGAGAAGCTCGAGAGCCAGACGAACATCCCGGCCCTGTGCATCGACGGGTCGTTCGACAACATCCGCACCGCCTACAAGCTCCTCGGGGAAATTCTCGGCGCCGAAGAGCGCGCAAGCGAGATTGCCACGTACCTCGAGCGCGTCTACAACGACGTCACGGCGGCGACCGCCGACATCCCCGACAGCGAGAAAGTGCGCCTCTACTACGCCGAAGGCCCGCTCGGCCTGCAGACAGAGCCCGACCGCGGCCAACATGCCCTCACCTTTGACGTGGCGGGCGCGAACAACGTCTCCGCCGTCGAGGAAACCCAAGGCATCGGCATGACCAACGTGAGCTTGGAGGCAGTGCTCGCCTGGGACCCCGAGGTCATCATCGCGTGGGACGATGTCATCCGCGGCGGTGCTGACGAGATCATCCGCACCGACGAGAAGTGGAGCCACATCTCCGCCGTGAAAAACGGCCGCGTCTACACGATGCCGAACGCCCCGTTCGCATGGTGCGACCGTCCGCCGGGAGTGAACCGCTTCCTCGGCGTCCAATGGATCGCGAACATGCTCTACCCCGACCGCTACGACGTCGACATGGTGGAGGAAGTCAAGAAGTTCTACTCGCTTCTGTACTGGGTCGACATCACCGATGACGATGCGCGCGAGCTTCTCGGCAATTCGTATCCGCCCTACGGAAAGCAGTAGCGATGCCCATCCAGACCATAAAAGCCAAACGACTTGCCAGCGACGCGCTGCGCTGCTTGCTCGTCTTTCTGCTTGCGTTCTCGCTGACGTTTTACGCGCAGGGAGCCGCGTTTGCAGAAGGCGAGTCGGATGGCGGAAGCTCCACCGAGCAGCCCTCCAATCCCGACCCGGCGCCCGAACCTGACCCCAATCCCACGCCACAGCCTCCCACCCAGTCGGTGGAGGGCATCTCGCTTTTCTACGAGACGCCCTATGTCGGAAACGGCTGGAAGATCGCCTCGAACAGCTGGGAAAACACCCCCGAGACGCACGGCCAGCTCACGAAGAAGGGCGAGTCGCTCCAGTTCAAGGTGCAACTCGTGTGGAACGACGGATCGACTTCCTGGGCGGGTGACACCGGGCACATGACCAGCTGGTCGATAAGCGACCCGGCGATTGCGCATGTAAGCACATCCGGCCAGGTGACGGCGCTCGCGAACGGCACCGTCACGCTCACCGCGACCTGCGACGGGATTACAACTTCCTACATTATCGACGTGAGCGGGCAGAACAACGAGCTCTACGTGGAGAGCATCGTCATCTGCGACGAAAACGGCGAGCCCTACACCGAAGCGGGCGCACGCCTTTACAACACGAACCAGACGCTCCAGCTCGTCGCGTGCGTGACGGTGGCGAACCCCGCCGACGGCACGACGACCGATTACCTCACCTCCAACGGGCTATTGAGCCAGCAGACAAACGGCGCGATCGCCGACCTCTCGTGGAGCGTCGATGACTCCACCTTCGGCTACGTCGAGCCGACGACCGGCCTCTACCGCCCCGCCGAGGAGGCGAACGTCTGGGTGAGCGCCACGTCCACGGCCGGAATCGGCGGCGCGACCGTTACGGGCAAGGTATGCGTAAGCACCGCTGCCGAGGAAAAGCCCGATCCTGTGGCGCGCCCACAGGACTCCCTCACCGTAAAGGTCGTGTGGGAGGAAGCCCCCGACAAGGTCGTTTCCGAGAAGACGTTCTCGCGCGCCGAGGTCGAGGCGATGGGCATGGTCGAGCAGACCTACACCGTCATCGGCTCGGCGAACCGCTTCGCCACGGTAAGCGGCCGAGGCGTCCTGCTCTCCACGGTGCTTGAAGCAGCGGGAGCGAACCTCGACGGCATCAAGGAGTTCCGCTTCGTCACCGCCGACACCCCCGTCGGGTCCTCGGACTTCGGCACGGCGGTGAGCTACAACATGCTTTTCGGCTCGATTCGCTATTACTTCCCGCAATACGACGCGGGCGGCAACGTGCAGGGAGGCATCCCCGTGTCCCCGATGCTCGCCGTGCAGTCGAACTTCCGCTGGTACAAGTACGGCGACTCGATCGACCCTGACTATTCCGACATGAACGATAACGCCTGCTTCCGCCTGCTCTTCGGAGCGACCGGATCGGGCCAGGTCACGTCGAACGCCCAGGTCTATTGGATCAACACCATCAAAGTTGTCCTCGCAGGCGCTCCCCCCGTCCAGCCTAAAATCGGCACCAACAACACCGGCGACGGCACCGGGCAAGGCGGAAACGGCGGCGGAGAAGGAGGCGGAGACGGCGGAAGCACCGGCACCGATGTCGGCGACGCCACCGGCCTTGGGGGCGGGTCCGCTGCGATCAGCGACGGCGGTGGCGGCACCACGGGCGGCTCATGGCAGGTCTACCAGGTCATGAACCCCAACCCCTCCGACGTCGACACCATTGATTTTGAGAACCCCTTCGCCCCGTTCGTCATCCCCTTCGCTGTCGGCACGGCAGCCGCAGGAGGCGTGCAGATGGGTGTGAGATACCGCAGACAGAAACTACCCCTGAGATAGCGTTCGAAAGGAGACCGAAGATGAAGAAGAACATCCGCACCGCAGCGATGGGCGCCGCGTTCGCATTCGCGCTTGCCTGCGCTGCACCATGCGCCGCTTGGGCAGTCGAGACGCCCAGCAGCGTGACCACCGTCGACGAGGCTCAATCATGGGCAGAGGCGTATCTCGACGACGCCCCCAAGCTGCTCTCCCTTGACGAGGAGCAACCAGGTTGGGAGCTTATCGAGCTCGCCAGCACCTCGTGGGACCTGCGCGCGGTGAGCCCCGACACCTCCTGGTACTCGGAGGGCGCATCGAGCTACACCTTAAGCACCGGATCGCAGCTCGCAGGCCTCGCCGAGCTCGTCAACTCGGGCGTCACCTTCGAGGGCAAGACCGTGACGCTTGCAAAGGACATCGTGTTCATCCGCGCCGAGGTCACCCCCATCGGCGGGGAAGGCGGACACGAGTTCAACGGCACCTTCGACGGCGCGGGCTATTCAATCCGCGGCTACAACCTCACGTCTCTTGCCGATGCAGGCGAGCGCGCAACGAACATCGCGCTGTTCGGCGGATGCGGCGAGAAGTCGGTCGTGAAGAACGTTCACGTGACCGGCGCCACCGTCACCGTCCATCGCTCCGCAAGCTCCTCACAGGCAGTCTCGAACGTAGCCGCCCTCATCGGCACCTCGAAGGGTTCGGTTGAGAACTGCACCGTCGACGCCACGATCGACGTCGCCGTCGACACGCCTCAAACCGACACCGTGAAATGCGTTATGTCCAAGATCGGCGGCATGGCGGCAAATGTGTACGGCGATGTGAAGAACTGCGAGTTCTCGGGCAGCCTCAAGGCCATCACCAACACCGCAGGTTCCGACGGCACCGACGGCAACGGCCGCTCACCGGGGCTCATCGTCGCGAAAACCATCGGCGGCGTCGTGGCATACCTCGGCGACCCCGCGCAGGAGGAAATCGAAGGCGCAAGGACGCACGGCAACATCTACAACTGCGTGTTCTCCGGCTCTATCGACTCCCAATCCCCCTGCGAGGCGGGAACCGACCGCTTCGGTGAGAAGATCTCCGCCATAACCGAGGGCGTCGGCGGAATCGTGGGCTTCTCCCTTGGCAGCGTCTACGACAGCACCTGCAAGGGCATCGTCTCCGGTGCTCAGGCGAGCATGACGGGCGGCATCGTGGGATCCCTGCGCGGGTTGTCGATGAGCGGCTCGGGAGACTCGACCGAGATCGACTACGGCTCCAAAGATGACATCCTTTACGCGCAGCGCTGTTTAACTGATAAAAATGCCCAGGTCACCGGATTGTATTCCGGCGGCGGCATCGTCGGCAGTGCAGGAAGCTACACCGTGGTCACCGAGTGCGCGAACGCGGCGCTCGTCACCGTAAAC
>NZ_CAKUAL010000079.1 GCF_934636505.1 uncultured Ellagibacter sp. | reverse complement strand
CTTTCGTTGTGTTTGCTAAGATGAGATGATTATATCCGAAGAGAATTGGTCGTTTGCATGTCAGACAAGCTCGCACGAGCTCAACATAGGCGCGCCCCTGAGCAAAACGGCGCCCGCCATGCAAACGAGGCGCTATCCGCACAGCCCCAAGCCCGGGAAGCAGGCGAAACAGGCCGCATCCCCGTCATCGGCAAGCACGCCGGCGTCGATAAGGCGGCCGAGCTCGACGCCCGTCGCGAGCGACAGGCCTTCATGCGCAGTGCGGCTCCAGGCGAAACCTCGGCGATCCCCATCGTGAGCAAGCATGCAGGCATCGACAAGACGCTTGCCGCGTCGTCGGGCGCCTGCTCGGACGCGCCTGGTCGAACGCACGCCCGAGCAGGCAACGACCCCCGCACCCCCGCGCCAGCACCTGCGCCCGATGCCACCATCGTCGACGATGAGCCCGAAAGCAAGGCTTCTTCCGTCGGCGCGTCGGCGGCGCTTATGAGCGTCTGCGTGCTCTTCTCCCGCATCACCGGGTTTTTGCGAACGTGGGCGATGGCCTTCGCGCTCGGCTCGTCGTTCCTCTCGAGCTCCTACCAGGTTGCGAACAACCTGCCGAACATGCTCTACGAACTCGTCATGGGCGGCATGCTCGTCACGGCGTTTCTCCCGGTCTATATCTCGGTCAAGAAGAAATCAGGCACCAGGGCGGGCAACGCCTACGCGTCAAACCTGCTCACGCTCGTGACCATCTTTCTCGGCGTGCTGTCTGTCCTCTGCATGGTCTTCCCTGCCCAGGTCATCTACACGCAGACGTTCTACTCCGACCAATCATCGAGCGCGCTTGCGACGTTTTTCTTCCAGTACTTCGCCATTCAGCTCATGTTCTACGGGGCTTCGTCGATCGTGTCGGGTCTTTTGAACGCGAACCGCGATTATCTGTGGTCCTCGATCGCCCCGGTGGCGAACAATGTCATCGTCATCGCGACCTTCCTCATGTACGCCGCGATCGCGCCCGTAAACCCCGACGCCGCGCTCTACGTCATCGCCATCGGCAACCCGCTCGGCGTCTTCGTCCAGATGGCGATTCAGCTCCCCGCGCTCAGGCGAAACGGTATCCGCCTGCGCCCCCGCGTCGACCTTCACGACCCGGCGCTTCGCGACACCCTCGCCATCGGCGGGCCGACGTTTCTCGTGATGATCATCTCGTTCGCGACCGTGTCGGTCATGAACGCGGCCTCCTATTGTTTTGCCGTTGACGGCCCCTCGATCCTCGCATACTCCCGTTTGTGGTACACGCTGCCCTACTCCTTCCTGGCCATTCCCATCACGACCGCCCTGTTTACCGAGCTTTCGGAAATGAAGGCGGAAGGCGACATGAAGGGCGTCGTATCGGCCATCACGAACGGCACGGCGCAGATTATGTTCATGCTCGTACCCTTCGCGCTCTATCTCGCCGTGTTCTCCGTCCCACTCGTCACGCTCTACCACGTCGGCGCCTTCACGATGGAGAACATTCAGTCCATCTCGAGCTACCTTGCGGTGCTCGCCTTTGCGCTGCCGTTCTACGGTGTCAGCTCCTATCTGCAGAAAGTATTCTCGAGCCTGCGCAAAATGGGCGTTTACGCGGCGCTGAACTTCCTCGCGGGCATCGTGCAGGTCGCGCTTACGGCATTTTGGGCATGGACGACCTACAACGGGGATCCAAACCCCGCGACCATCGAGTCCATAGCGCTCGCCTCGATTGCGTTTTACGTGGTGGGAGATGTGGCAATGTTCATCTACCTGAGGGCGCACCTCGGACATGTGGGTGTTCGGAAAATCTTCAGCGCCTCATTCGCCGGCCTTCTGCTCGGAGGCATCGGAGCGCTCTGCGGCTTTGGAATTTTGACCGCACTCGAAACCTTCGTAAGCCCGCTTTCCGGGTCCCTTCTCCAAGCATTCGGCTACATCGTCGCAGGTGGGCTTGTAAGCCTTATCGTGACCTTTGGCCTTGCCCATAAGCTGCATATCCCCGAAGCGTCGTTTATCACCAACATCGCTGGGAAGGTTTTCCGCAAACTGCGCCGCCGTTAGCGCATGCTCACTATGAAAAGGAACGTCATGACCAACTTGAAGCCTCGCATCGCACGCAAAGAAGAAGTCGGGAAACTGCTCAAGCCCATCGTCGTGGGAGGCGATATCCTCGCTTACAGCTACGTGCGCGAGCTCAATCGGGCGTTTGGCATCGGGCAAACCATCGTGCTTGCCGCCGCAGACATCAAGATGCTCTCGACGAGCCGCTTCACCGATTACCGCCTCATCCCCGACGTGCACGATGCGGAAGTGCTCTATGCCGCACTTGAGGGCATCGCCGCCGAGTTCGCCCGCGAGAACCCCGATTTCGTCCCCATGGTCTTCGGCTGCGACGACTGTCATGCGCGCATGCTCTCCGAGGCGAAACCCCGTCTCGAGGCGGCGGGCATCGTCGTCCCCTACATCGACTTCAACTTGCTCGACGACATCACACAGAAGCGCCGCTTCTACGAGCTGTGCGAGGAGCTTGACATCCCCCACCCCAAGACCTGGTACTTTGACTGCAGCGATGCCGGCCCCGACGAGCTTCCGCTTGACGAGCTCCCGTTCCCGCTTATCGCGAAGCCGTCGAACTCGGCGCAGTTCCAGGACGCCGAGCCGACGGTGCGCGGATGGCGGAAAATCTACGAGATCGAAGACGCTGCCGAGATGGCCGAGGTTTGGAAGTCCCTGCGCGAATCGAGCTACAACAACCTCATGGTGCTCCAAGACTTCATCCCCGGTGGCGATGATGCGATTCGCACACTGACAACCTTTTCAAATGCGGAAGGCGAGGTTCGTTGCGTGTCGGGCGGCGTCGTGTGCCTGCAGGACCACGACCCCACGGCTATCGGCAACCCGTTGTGCATTCTTGGCGAAAGAGAGGACGCCATCGTTGAGTGCGCAAAGCGATTCGTGAAGCGCGTCGGGTACTGCGGCATGGCCAACTTCGATATCAAGCTCGACGAGCGCGACGGATCATTCCGCTTCTTCGAGGTGAACACGCGCTGCGGCCGCAACACCTATTACATGAGCCTTGGCGGGCAGAACTTCGTCGAGCTCATGGTTCGGCAGTTCGTTCTCGGCGAGGACATTCCCTACCACGAGGCCTACGACCCGTTCGTATACTGCTGCGTTCCCGCATATGTGCTGAAGCGCTCGATGGAGAACAAGTCGCGTCTCGCCGAAGCGCTCGGACGCCTGCGCTCGAACAAGGAATCCTATCCGCTGCATTATACGCCCGATACCTTCTCTCACAACCTTTGGGCGAAGATCATGTTCATGAACCAAATACGCAAGTTCAAAAAGTTCTATTGGGATACGAAAGGCAAGCAGCTGAAGTAGCTATTCGCTCTCTTTCGAGACTGGCCGCTTGAAATCGGGTTCGGTCGTCAAAACGACGGGGCCGTCCTCGGTAATCGCCACGGTCTTCTCGAAATGAGCCGATGGTTTACCGTCCTTGGTACAGACAAGCCATCCATCAGGCATGGTAACGAATTTATGCGTCCCCGCGTTAATCATCGGTTCGATAGCAAGAACCATGCCCACACGCAGCGTGAGCCCCAAGTGGCGAAACCCATGGTTGGGAATATGCGGGTTCTCGTGCATATCGCGACCAATGCCATGGCCTCCATAATCGCGTACAACGCCGAAGCCCGCCCCTTCGGCAATGCTTTGGATGGCATGACCGATATCACCTAGATGATTGCCCGCACGAGCAGCATCGAGACCAGCCCACATGCATTTCTCAGTCACGCGCAACAGTTTCTTCTTTTCTTCACTGACCTTGCCGATTGGGAAGGTCCACGCATTATCGCCAACCCATCCGTCAACCGTGGCGCCCGTGTCAATCGAAAGGATATCCCCATCGCGAAGAATCGCTTTCGCGGAAGGAATGCCGTGGATAATCTGATCGTTGATCGAGGCGCAAATCGAACCAGGGAATCCGCCGTAACCCTTGAAAGCCGGGATACCCCCTTCGGAGCGGATGGTTTCCTCCGCAATCTCGTCAAGCTCAAGCGTCGACACGCCTGGCTTCGCATGCTCGCCCAGCATTCGAAGCACCTTCGCAGAAAGGCGCCCCGCCTCGCGCATTGCGTCGATTTCGTCAGGAGACTTCAAGATCACAGCATTAGCTCTCATCGATACCATCCCTTTCGCTCGGCTACAAACAGTATAGCCTGCAAATACAAAAAGAGCGCAGCACGAATGCCACGCTCTTTTATCGATAGAGTGAGTAGCCTAATAAGCTATTCAGCAGCTTCGGTGTACGCGCGAGTCACGGAAGAATCGACTGCAACGCCCGGGCCCATCGTAGAGGAGACGGAGATGGACTTCACATACTTGCCCTTGGCAGCAGCCGGCTTCATGCGAAGGACCTCGTCGTAAACGGTGCCGTAGTTCTCAGCGAGCTGCTCAGCGGTGAAGCTGGCCTTGCCGAGGACGACATGAGCAATGCCGTAACGGTCGGCGCGATACTCAACGCGGCCGCCCTTGAGCTCCTTGATAGCCTTGGCAACATCGGTGGTCACCGTGCCGAGCTTGGGGTTCGGCATGAGACCACGGGGGCCGAGGATTTTACCGAGGCGGCCAACCTTGCCCATCTGGTCCGGAGTAGCCACAGCTGCGTCGAAGTTGAACTCGCCAGCCTGAATCTGCTGGGTGAGCTCCTCGGTGCCCACGATGTCGGCGCCAGCTTCCTTGGCAGCCTCAGCCATGGCGCCTTCGGCGAACACAGCAACGCGAACAGTCTTGCCAGAGCCGTTGGGCAGGGACACCGTGCCGCGGAGCTGCTGATCAGCCTGGCGGGTGTCGATGCCGAGACGGAAGTGAACTTCCACGGTCTCGTCGAACTTCTTGGTGGCGAGCTCCTTGACGACCTTCATAGCCTCAAGCGGGGCCACGGCCTCAGAAGGAACCTTCGCGATTGCCTCGCGATAAGCCTTGGATTTCTTAGCCATTCTTTAAATCCTTTCGTGGTATTGGCGAGTTGTTAGCTCTTCCACTTAAACAAACAGGTAGGTGCGATTAGGCATTGCCCTGGAGCATTGCGGCGACCTTACGAGAAGGAACGTACTTGATCTTCATCTCGCGGCCCTCGATACGAACACCCATGGAACGAGCGGTGCCGGCAATGATTTCTTTCGCGGCATCGATATCGTTGGCGTTCAGGTCGGGGAGCTTGATCTCGGCGATCTCGGTGAGCTGAGCGTCAGTCAGCGTACCGACGGTCTTCAGCTGGGGGATGCCAGAGCCGCTCTTGATGCCGAGCTTCTCCTTGATGAGCACGGCCGCGGGCGGAGTCTTGCACACGAAGGTGAAGGACTTGTCCTCGTAAACCGTAATCTCAACAGGGATGATGGTGCCGGACTGGTCCTGCGTCTGAGCGTTGAACGCCTGGCAGAACTGCATGATGTTGACGCCCTGCGCACCAAGAGCAGGGCCTACCGGCGGAGCCGGGTTGGCAGCGCCAGCCGGAATTTGCAGCTTGACGAAGCCGGTTTGCTTCTTTTCAGCCATCTGTACTACCTTTCAGATGAATCGCTTACTGGTTACTCTCTATCGCAAAGCATATACACGGTGAGAAGCCCCGGTCCACGCGGGCACCGACGCATACGCTAGTGCACTCAACTTAAATGCGAGCGACCTGATCGAAGGAAAGTTCGACCGGCGTTTCGCGACCGAAGATGGATACCATGACCTTCACCTTGCCGGATTCAGGCGCAACCTCGGAGATAACGCCATCGAACTCGGCCAAAGGACCGGAAACCACCTTGATAGTCTGACCCACTTCCAACGTGGTGGAAGTCTTCTTCGGAGCCTCATGGCTCGTGCGCTTCATGATCTTGTTGTACTCATCGCGCGTGAGCGGAGCGGGCTTACCATCACTACCGACAAAACCCGTAACACCAGGGGTGTTGCGAACCGCAGCCCAGCTACGGTCGTCGAGCTCCATACGGACGAGAACATAGCCGGGGAAAACCTTCTTCTCGCTTTCCACACGGCGACCGCCCTCTTTGATCTCAGTCACCATCTCCGTGGGGATTTCAATTGCAAACACGTTGTTCTCAAGCCCCATGGTCTCGACACGAATCTCAAGATTTGTCTTGACCTTGTTTTCATAGCCGGAATACGTGTGCAGCACATACCACTTCTTCGACATGACTTAAGCTCCCAGCCCCGAGACAAAGACGAGCAACGGCGTGGCAATCAAGTTGTCGAGAACAGCAACGTAGACACCGAAGAAAACCAAAGCGCAGACAACAACGACGCTCCAACGTGCGACATCCTGCTTCGTTGGCCACGTAACGCGCTTCATTTCAGCCTTCACATCGCGGAAGAACTGGAAACGCTTCTTTTTGGGCCTCGCGTCCTTTTTGTCCTTGGAGACAGCTTTAGCCGCCGATTTCTCAGCGGTTTCCTTCGAATCCGTATCCTTTTTAAACAAAGAACGCTTCGGCTTCTCCTCGACGGCCTCAGTTACATTCTCGGAGGCTGGCGATTCGTTTTCGAGCTCCTCGCGCGCCTGCTTGCGCTGGGCACGAGCAGCGGAAGCCTTCGCTCGTTGAGTCTTAGATTTCTTTGCCATGTGCTTCCTTTATTCGGGAATTTATCATTCCTTCTAAACGCCAAACAAGCAGCCTTTCAAGGCTGCTCGCATACGACAAGCTGGCAGGCCAGGAGGGACTCGAACCCCCAACAAACGGTTTTGGAGACCGCCGCTCTACCAATTGGAGCTACTGGCCTGTACCTGATTCTAGACCAATCCTCTAACGAGTTTCGCGATGCACGGTGTGCTTACCGCACCACTTGCAATACTTGTTAAACTCGAGGCGGTCGGGGTTGTTCTGCTTGTTCTTCTTGGTCGTGTAGTTGCGGCGCTTGCACTCAGTGCAGGCCAGGGTGACCAACGTACGCATTAATAACTCCTTTTACCAATCACTTCTAGCAAGCTGTCGCATACACATGAATTCGAACAGCGAGGGGATACTATATCGCATCCCCTCGCCATAAGCAACTACAAACTTAAGTTACTTGATGATCTTGGTCACGCGACCGGAACCAACGGTGCGGCCACCCTCGCGGATAGCGAAGCGGAGGCCTTCCTCCATGGCGACCGGGTGGATGAGCTCAGCGGTAATGGTGACATTATCGCCAGGCATGACCATCTCGGTGCCCTCGGGCAGGTGTGCAACACCAGTGATGTCGGTGGTGCGGAAGTAGAACTGCGGACGATAGCCATCGAAGAACGGGGTGTGACGGCCGCCTTCTTCCTTGGTAAGGATGTAGACCTGACCCTCGAACTCCTGGTGCGGGGTAACCGAACCCGGCTTGCAGAGAACCTGGCCACGCTCGATGTCCTCGCGCTTGATGCCGCGGAGCAGACAGCCGATGTTGTCGCCAGCCTGAGCCTCGTCGAGCAGCTTGCGGAACATTTCGATGCCGGTGCAGACCGTGTTCTGGGTTTCCTTGATGCCGATGATCTCCAGCGGATCGTTGACATGCAGAACGCCGCGCTCAACACGACCGGTAGCAACGGTGCCACGACCGGTGATGGTCATGGTGTCCTCGACAGCCATCAGGAACGGCTTGTCGACGTCGCGCTCCGGAGTCGGGATGTACTCATCGACAGCGTCCATGAGGTCCCAGATCTTCTGCTGCCACTCGGGGTCGCCCTCGAGAGCCTTGAGTGCAGAACCCTTGATGATCGGCAGGTCGTCTCCGGGGAACTCGTACTCGTTGAGGAGCTCACGGGTTTCCATTTCGACGAGCTCGATGAGCTCTTCGTCGTCGACCATATCGCACTTGTTCAGGAACACGACGATGTAGGGAACGCCGACCTGACGGGCGAGCAGGATGTGCTCGCGGGTCTG
>NZ_CAKUAL010000078.1 GCF_934636505.1 uncultured Ellagibacter sp. | reverse complement strand
GCTCTACACCGATGAGAATCCGCGCCTCGCGTTTTCCGGCTGTATCCAGGGGCGCGACATCAAGGAGACGGGGCCGCGCGGCGTGAACCTGGTCACGCTCGAGGAGGGGCGCCGCAACGTGGTCGAGTTCATCCCCACCGCAAGCGTCGTTTGGCAGCGCATGAAGGTGGACATCTCGGAGTGCGTCACGGTTCCCGATGTATCCGACCTGGTCACGCGCGAGCTTTTCCGCGTGAACGGCAAGGCGCACTGCGGGGAGATGTGCACGCGCATCGTGCTTTGCGGCGCGACGCCCCTGCATGAGGTTCTCAAGCGCCCCGGGCTAATCGACGATTTGCGCAACCAGATCAACGATTCCCACCCAGAGTTCTTCTGCGACGCGCTTATCGATAAGACGCGTCGGCCCTTTGACCGCGAAGCGGCGCGCCGCGAGGGGATGTTCCCTGCGGTGTTCCTCGACGTTGCCGAATCGATGCGCGAAGACGAGGCCGGCGAGGCGGCGTTTCTCCAGGACGAGTTCCTGAAGAGCAACGTCGCGCTGCCGAGCGCCCTCGTGCAGAGTATCCCGACGCTTGCTGAGGAGGCGCAAGACCTGGTCATCGACCTTTTGTGCGGAGGTGACGACCAATGAGTCCCTTCTTGAAGCACATCAAGATGGAAAGCTTCGGCGCGTTTTCCGGTAAAGTCGTCGGTCCCTTCGGGCCCCATCTGAACGTGGTGTTCGGTCCGAACGAGGCGGGCAAGACGACAACTGCGTCGTTTGTCCGCGGAGTGCTCTTCGGCTGGGAAGAGGCGCGCGGGGTGCGCAACACCTACAAGCCGCAGGCGGCCGACCGCGCAGGCTCGCTGTTCTTCGACGATGGGGAAGGCAGCGAGATTGAGCTTTCCCGAAGCCGCAATGCAGAAGGCCTCAAGGGCGACGCCTCCCTCGTGCACGATATCGATCGCGAGACGTTCTCTACCATGTTCTCGCTCACCAGCGACGAGCTGCGCCGCCTGCGCAACACCACCGACGTCACGGCGCGCCTGCTCACAGCGGGGTCGGGCACGGGGACGTCCCCCGCGCACGCGCTCTCCGTGGTGCAAGGGCGCCTTGCTGCCTGCACGTCGCGCGCCTCAAGTGCCGAGGAGTCGCTTGTGAACTTGGGATCGCAGCTCGCGGACGCGAAAGAGGAGATGGCTCGCGCCGCTGAGGTAGCCGAGAGCTTGCGTCGCAAGGACAAGGAATTCCACGAGATGGAGCCTGAGCGCGAGTCGCTCAGCGCGCGCCTGTCGAAGCTGAACGCGCGCATCGAGGAGCTCACCGCATGTCGCGCGCGCATTGAGAAGCTCGCGGCAGAGCGCGAGGAAATCACCGAGGAGCACGCGCGCCTTGTCGAGGAGCAAACGCAGGCGGCGCTCGCGAAGCGGCGCGGGAGGCATGCGCTCCCTCGCGAGCTTATGAGCATGACGGCGGCCGAGGACCGCGAGCTGCGCGATCGCATCGACGCCTTTGGCGACAGGGAATCGAAGTGCTCGCACAGCGTTGAGCTGGCAAAATCGAATTACGCTGCGTCGAAGGCGGCCTACGAGGTGCGCCTTGAGGCCCCCGACACGCGCGAGACGGAGCTGCGCGCCCGCCATCAGCGCACGGCACAGGTGGTGCTCTCCATCGCGCTGCCGCTTGTGTTCGTCGGGTCCGGTGTCCCCCTTGTGGTACATGGGCGCGAAATCTCGAGCCTGTCGTTCACGGCGCTCGGTTTGGGCTTGGTCGCCATGGCGGTCTTTCTCGCTGCGGGAGCGCTTGTGATGCTGTTCCGCCCGAGCAAGGAGCAAGAAGCGCGAAAGGCCGAGCTCCAAAGCGCGCAATGGGTCATGTTACAGGACAAGAAGAAATACGAATCATGCCTTGCCGAGCAGGAGGCGCTCTCGGGGGAGATTCGCGCATTTCTCGAGAGCCGCGGGCTGGGCGAGGCTTTGTCGAACCTGCGCCGTGCGCGGACGATCCTCGACGAGGCGAAGGACGCTCGCGGCGACATGGCCTTGCTCCAGCAGCGCTCCCAAGCGCTCACTGCGCGTCTGACCTCGCTCGAAGAGAAGATCGCGCGCAATGCCGATGCGCTTGCGAGCGCCTACACGCAGGCGCATCTGCCGAGCGAGAACGCGACGCTTGCGGCGCTCGACGCGAAGATCGCGCGCAAGGTTTCGCAGCGCACCAACCTCATGGAGGCCTTCGAGAGTACGAACCGAGCGTACGGCGAGCTCAAGCAGGAGCTTGCGGCGGCGCGTGGCGAGCATACGCTCGACGAAGTCCGCATGACCTACCAGCAGATTCGCACGCGCTACAATGAGTCGCTGCAAACTTTCGCGAGGCTTCTTCTCGCCCGTCGCATGCTCGAGATGGCGATATCCTCTTGGGAGAGCAAAAGCCAGCCCGAGGTGTATGCGCAGGCGAGCGAGCTCATGTCGCTTATGACCGAGGGTCGCTGGGTGCGCGTGTACATGACCGCCGATGGTCATCTGCGCGTCGTCGACTCCGTACATACCGAGCGCGACCCGGTCCATCTCTCGCTCGGCACGTGCCAGCAGCTCTATCTCAGCTTGCGCATCGCGCTTCTGCTCGCCGCCGACAACGTGGGCCGCGCGATTCCCATTCTCGCCGACGATATTCTCGTGAACTTCGACTCCCGCCGCCGCCGCGGGGCCGCGCGCGCTTTGGCCGAGCTCGCGAAGACGCGCCAAGTCATCATGTTCACCTGTCACGAAGAGGTCGTTTCCGTTCTACGCGAAGTTAGTGACGCTACCAACGTCATCGAACTCGCCGTGTAGCCCATACCTTATAATGCAAGGGTTGCAGGAAGAATGCCAATCGGCCTCGCTTGTGCGGGGCAGCGAAAGGATGAACGCTCATGCCCAGTACAGTTCTCGTCGGTGCCCAATGGGGCGACGAAGGCAAGGGTAAAATCACCGACCTCATTGCGAGCAAGTACGACTATGTCGTGCGCTACCAGGGTGGAAACAACGCAGGACACACCGTCATCCACGGTGACAAGAAACTGGCGCTGCACCTGATGCCTTCGGGCGTCATGTACGAGAACGCCATTCCCGTCATCGGAAACGGCGTTGTCGTCGACCCGGGAGTGCTCGTGAAGGAAATGGCGATGCTCCAGGCCGAGGGCATTTCGTGCAAGAACCTGAAGATCAGCTGCGACGCGCATGTCATCATGCCGTGGCACAAAGACCTCGACGGCGCTGACGAGAAGAGCCTCGGCGAGCACAAGATCGGAACCACCAAACGCGGCATCGGCCCGTGCTACCAGGACAAAGTCGCTCGCAAGGGCATCCGTATCCAGGATCTGTTCGACGAGAAGATCTTCCGTCTGAAGGTCGAGACCGCGCTCAAGCAGAAAAATCCCGTCCTGAGCAAGATTTACGGCCTCCATACCTACACGGTCGAGGAAATCTGCGAGGAGTACCTGCCTTACGCGCGCATTTTGAAGCCCTATATGGCTGAAACTGCCCACATGCTCAACAGCGCACTGCGCGAGGGCAAGTCGGTGCTGTTCGAGGGCGCGCAGGGCACGTTGCTCGACATCGATCACGGCACCTACCCCTATGTGACCTCCTCTTCTTGCTGCGCGGGCGGCGCGGCGACGGGCTCGGGCGTGGGCCCTGTGAACATCGACCGCGTGCTCGGTATCGAGAAGGCGTACGTGACGCGCGTCGGCGGCGGCCCGTTCCCCACTGAGCAGCGCTTCCCCGAGGACGGCGGCGTGGGCGAAGAGGCCGAAACCGGCGAGCTTCTGTGCTCCGTGGGTCACGAATACGGCGTGACCACCGGCCGCAAGCGCCGCTGCGGCTGGTTCGACGCGGTCATCGCGCGCTACGCCGCGGAGGTCAACGGCCTCACCGACGTGGCGCTGACCAAGCTCGATGTGCTTTCCGCCTTCGACACCATCAAGGTGTGCGTGGCCTATGAATGCAACGGCAAGCGCTACGACTACTTCCCCATGCAGCAAAGCGTGCTGTTCCACGCGAAGCCCATCTACGAGGAACTTCCTGGCTGGAAGGGCGAGGACATCACGGCATGCAAGTCCTTCGAGGAGCTGCCCGAGAACGCTCAGAAATACGTCGAGCATCTCGAGGAGATCACGGGTGTGAAGATCTCGATCGTGGCCGTCGGTCCCGATCGCGACCAAACCATCATGCGCGGTTGGTAGGCTAAGGTTTCGCGGGCCTTACGGCCCGCGAAACGAGCCGACGCTGCGCGCGGTTCTGGCGGCGCAGCTGGCGCTCCAAAGATTTCTTACGTACCTTAAAGTACGCTTTGAAATCTTTTCACGCCATCTGCACTCGACAGAGCTACGCTCGCTGACTTTTGTTCGACCTGCGAGTTTTGGCTGTTTGACCTGCGTATGTGGTTAGCTCGCGGCTTTGCAGTTCGGCTCGCGAGCTTTCCTTGCTTGTATTTGGCGAACCTGAGAGAAAGGGTTTGTTGTGAACATTTTGGTGCTTGGCAGTGGCGGTCGCGAGCATGCGATCGCATGGGCGCTTTCCAAATCGCCTCGGTGCGACGAGCTGTTCGTTGCTCCTGGTAACGGCGGCACGGCTGCGGTTGCGACCAACGTCAACGACGTCGATATGATGAGCGGCTCGTCCGTGCTTTCGTTCGTGCGCGAGCACGGTGTCGACCTTGTGGTCATAGGCCCTGAGGCCCCGCTTGTCGCGGGCGTTGCCGACGAGCTGCGCGACGCGGGCATCTCGGTCTTCGGCCCCGATGCCGCAGGCGCACTGCTCGAGGGAAGCAAGGCGCACAGCAAGGCGTTCATGGAGAAGAGCGACATCCCCACGGCGGCGTACGCCACCTTCGATGCGTGCGATCCTGCGATCGCCTACATTCGCGAGCAGGGCGCGCCCATCGTGGTGAAGGCCGACGGCCTGGCGGCTGGCAAGGGCGTCGTTGTCGCTTCGACGGTAGAAGAAGCCGAGGACGCCGTTCGCGAGTGCTTCGACGGCAAGTTCGGCGACGCCGGCAAGACCGTCCTCATCGAAGAGTGCATGACGGGGCCGGAATGCTCACTGCTCGCCTTCGTGGCAAACGGCAAGGCGTTTCCCATGGCTCCCGCTCAGGACCACAAGCGCGCGTTCGACGGTGACGAGGGTCCGAACACGGGCGGCATGGGCGTCTACTCTCCCGTGCCCATCGTGACTGACGAGGAGATGGCCTCCATGGTGGCCATCATGGACAAGGCCGCAGCTGCTACGGCGGCAACCGACGACGCGCGCGACTATCGTGGCGTGCTCTACGGCGGCTTCATGCTGACCCCTGCGGGGCCGAAGATCGTGGAGTTCAACGTGCGCTTCGGCGACCCCGAGACGCAGGTGATACTTCCTCGCCTGAAGACCGACCTGGTCGATGTGATGTGCGCCGTGGCCGAGGGCCGCGTCGACGATTTGTCGCTCGAATGGGCCGACGAGTGGGCGGTGTGCGTCGTCCTCGCGAGCGCCGGGTATCCGGGCGCCTACGAGAAGGGCAAGGTCATCCTGGGGATCGACGAGGCCGAGGCTCTCGACGGCGTGTCGGTATTCCATGCGGGCACCAGCCACAACGCCGACGGCGAGCTTGTCACGGCAGGCGGGCGCGTGCTCAACGTGGTGGCGCTCGGCAAGACCTTCGAGGAGGCTCGCGAGCGCGCTTATGCCGCCTGCGACCTCATCAGCTTCGAGGGCAAGCAGTTCCGCACCGACATCGGCGCGAAGGCCGCGCGCGGCCGTTCCGCCTGGGAATAAGAACGTTACGAGGGCGAAATAGCAGGGAAGAAGTTAGAATATGCTTTCTGAACGAATGCTGAGCACGGTGGTTCGCGCGTGTTCAAACCAATATCTGAAGCTCACGCCGACCGACGACGCGAAGGTCGTTCCGCCGAAGCCCGGGCAGCGCTACATGCTCTATATGCACGTTCCGTTCTGCGAGCGCCTGTGCCCGTATTGCTCGTTCAACCGATTCCCGTTCAAGGAAGAGCGCGCGAAACCCTATTTCGCCAACATGCGCAAAGAGATGATGATGCTCAAGGATTTGGGCTACGATTTCGAGAGTGTCTACATCGGCGGGGGCACGCCCACCATCATGATCGACGAGCTGTGCGAGACGATCGATATGGCGCGCGAGAACTTCTCCATCAAGGAAGTGTCGTCCGAGACCAACCCGAACCATCTTATTCCGAGCTATCTCGAGAAGCTTAAAGGCCGCGTCGATCGTCTTTCCGTTGGCGTGCAGAGCTTTGATGACGGGCTGCTCAAGCAGATGGACCGCTACGAAAAGTACGGCTGCGGCCAGGAGATTATGGAACGCATCCAGGAGGCAAGCCCGTATTTCGTGTCCATGAACGCCGACATGATCTTCAACTTCCCGGCGCAAACCGAGGACATCCTGATCAACGACATCGAGCGCGTAATCGAAAGCGGAGCGAGCCAAACGACGTTTTACCCGCTCATGGCGTCGCCGAGCGTACAGCGCTCGCTTGCGCGCACGGTGGGCAAGGTTGACTACAAGCGCGAGCAGCGTTTCTACGAGATCATCTGCGAGCTTCTGATCGGCGGTGACAAGCCGCTGTTCGAGAACGGCAGCGCATGGACGTTCAACCGCCTGGGCACGGATGCCGCGGGCGAGGACGCGATGATCGACGAGTACGTGGTCGACTACGAGGAGTACCCGGCAATCGGTTCGGGCGGCATCACGTATCTCGGCGAGAACATGTATGTGAACACTTTTTCCGTCAGCCAGTACAACGAGAAGATCGAAAGCGGTCGTATGTCCATCATGGGCAAAACGCACTTCTCCAAGCACGACCGCATGCGCTACCGCTTCATGATGCAGCTGTTCGGCCTTCGCCTGGACAAGAAGCAGTTCAGGGAAGATTTCGGCTGCTCGATTGAGGCCGGCCTTCCCGCTGAGATGGCGTTCATGACTGCGGCGGGGGCGTTCGCCACCAACAACGACGAGGAAATCACGCTGACGCCGAAGGGCCGCTATCTCATGGTGGTCATGATGCGCCAGTTCTTCATCGGCGTGAACAACCTGCGCGATCAGGCGCGCGCGGCGCTTCCGGGCGAGGAGAAGGAGCTTCTGTTCGGCTGCTAGCGTCGATTCGAACGGCCGCATGAAGCGTAACCGGTAGTTGGTGGTCAACTGAGCGAGTTGTGCACCGGTTTGCGAGGCGGAACCCCAGGAAAAGTGCGTCGGCGTTCGCCTTTTCCTGGGGTTTTGCTTTTGTTTGGCGTGAATTGCGGTAAGCAAGGTTCGAAAAACATCGCATAACTCTTCCAGTTGTCCACCAAGTCGCAGTACTCCTATAGAAAGAGAGCCCGATGAGCGTATCAGTCGTCCTTGACAACGCCCCTGCGTATGCGGGTGGGGCGTCGTTCGCGCTCTTTTTGGTGCTGCTAACCTGGGCGAGCGCGATCGACCTGCGCGAGAGGCGGATTCCCAACAAGCTAGTGATAGCGATGGCGGCGCTTTGGCTTGCCGTGCGCGTTCTGCTTGCTGTGATGGTGGCCGCCTGCTCTGCCGGCGCCTTCGGCTCGGGCGTGCAAGCGGGGGACGCGCCCTCGGCTGCAGCTTTCGCGACGATGGGGATATTCCCCTTTGGCTTGACGCTTATCGACGGGCTTGTGGGGGCACTCGTGCTCGGAGGTGGCTCGCTTGCGGTCTCGATCGCGTTCGAGCGCTTCGCCCAACGCCCCTCCATGGGAGGCGGGGACATCAAGTTGCTTGCGGTGGTCGGACTGTTCCTGGGCTGGGAGCGGGGGCTGTGGTGCCTGCTCGCGGCGTGTCTCGTCGTCCTTGCGATGCAGGCAATTTCGCGCGTTCGCGAAGATGGGAAGCGAATCGGCTCCCAGACGTTCCCGTTTGCCCCGGCGATTCTCGTGGGTGTCGTAATAGCTTCGATACTTTGAAAAAAACTATTGACGTGCTTTGCCATTTGCCATAAAATACTATCTTGCGTTTGCTCGAACGGATTCTCCACGAAAGGCAAGCACATATGGTCAGGTAGCTCAGTTGGTAGAGCAGCGGACTGAAAATCCGCGTGCCGAGGGTTCAAGTCCCCCTCTGACC
>NZ_CAKUAL010000077.1 GCF_934636505.1 uncultured Ellagibacter sp. | reverse complement strand
AGGGCGACCCGCTCTACGACAAGCGCAAAAACGACCCCACGCAGGGCATGGCCGACACCGACATGCGCAAGCTTGCAGAGCAAGGCCGCCGCGAACTGCCCGAATCGCTCATGACGAAGCGGGAGCGCCGCGAACACCGCAAGCAGCACGAGGGGACAACCGACGTCGCCTAACATCGCGAGGATCCGCGCGTAGGGGCGGCTTCCCTAAACACCTTGGAAGCCGCCCCGGCAAAGTTCCCCACCGCACACCGCAGGCCAGCGCCCCTTGACTTGCCGCCAAGAGAGCGTCTGGTGATTCCCCTTGAGCAAGCTCGGCGCACCGATCCAGAAAGCCCCGCGCCCCAAGACTCCCTCTACCCCAAAGACCTCACATGCTCGCTTGAACGGTCGAGCTGTTCTTTGGCGGAGCGGATTGCCGCAATGTCCGCTTCCTCCAGCTTCTCGGTTTTCTTTGAAAGCAGCTTGCGGAGAGCATTCGAATCGGCTTTGACCTGCTTCTTCTCTTCCTTTTCCAACTGCTTGCCAGATTTTGCGAGCGCCGCGTCAACCTCTTGGACCAGGCGTGCCGCCTCCGCATGCACCTCCATCGCATCGCGACGCGTCGCGTCCTGCGCCGCGTAGGTTTCCGCATCGCGAATGGCGCGATCGATTTCCTCGTCGGACATGCGGCCCGATTCGTCGATCGTAATCGACTGCTCCTTGCCCGTCCCCTTGTCCTTCGCGGAAACCGTGAGGATGCCGTTCGCGTCGATGTCGAACGTCACCTCGATCTGGGGAACGCCCGCAGGAGCACGCTTGATGCCCTTCAGGCGGAACTTGCCGATAGACTTGTTGTCGCGCGCCATCGGACGCTCGCCCTGAAGCACGTTGATTTCCACGCTCGTCTGAAACGCCGCCGCCGTCGTGAAGATCTGCGAGTAATGCACGGGGAGCGTCGTGTTGCGCTCCACGATGCGCGTCGCCACGCCGCCGACGGTCTCGAGGGAAAGGGAAAGCGGCGTCACGTCGAGCAGCAGGATGGAGTTCGCCTTCACAAGCCCCGTCGAAGACCCCGCGAGCGTAGCCCCCTGGATAGCCGCACCCACGGCAACGCACTCGTCGGGGTTGATCGACGACGAAGGCTCCTTCCCCGTAAGGGAGCGAACCTTGTCCTGAACCGCCGGGATGCGCGTCGACCCGCCGACAAGCAGCACGCTTCCCAGCTCGGAGGCGGCAATTCCTGCGTCGTTGAGCGCCTGGGACACGGGGCCTTCGGTGCGCTCGACCAAATCGGCGGTCATGCGGTTGAACTCCGAGCGCGTGACCTGCGCCTCCAGATGAAGCGGGCCGGATGCGCCCTGCGCCAGAAACGGCAGGTTCACGCGCGCCGTCTCCATGGAGGACAGCTCCTCTTTCGCCTGGCGCGCCGCCTCGCGCACGCGCTGCGCCGCGGCGGAATCGCGGCTCGCGTCGACGCCCGATTCCCGCTTGAAGACCCCGAACAGGTAATCTGCGATGCGCTCGTCGAAGTCGTCGCCACCCAGATGGTTGTCGCCCGCAGTCGCGAGCACCTCGATCACGCCCTCGCCGATCTCGATGATCGAGACGTCGAACGTGCCGCCTCCCAAGTCGTAGACCATCACCTTCTGCGAATCGCCGTTGTCGAGCCCGTACGCGAGCGCTGCGCTCGTCGGCTCGTTGATGATGCGCAGCACGTCGAGCCCCGCGATGCGGCCCGCATCTTTTGTGGCCTGGCGCTGCATATCGTTGAAGTAGGCAGGGACGGTGATGACGGCCTGCGTCACCTCCTGACCGAGGAACGCCTCGGCGTCGCGGCGCAGCTTGCGAAGGATCATCGCGGAGATTTCCTGCGGCGTGAATCGCTTGCCGTCGATGCTCGCACGCCAGTCGCTTCCCATGTGGCGCTTCACCGAGGAGATGGTGCGATCGGGGTTGATCGCCGCTTGACGGCATGCCGTCGCACCGACGAGGCGCTCGCCATCCTTCGTGAACGCGACGACGCTCGGCGTCGTACGAGAGCCCTCGGCGTTGTGGATGATGGTCGGCTTGCCGCCCTCGACCACCGCGGCGCAACTGTTCGTCGTGCCCAAGTCGATCCCGATAGTTGCCATATCAGTCTCCTTCCGAGAGAACGAGTAGAATCTCCCAAGCCGCACCAACGTCAGAAAGCGAGGCGCATTTCGTCAGCCGATGGGCCGCCATCAGCCTAAAATCCCATGAATCCATAGCGCATGAACTGCTGCAAGCACAGCTGGAGCATGCAGCAACCGCAGCACAGCGTCGTCGGGTCGATTGCGGAGATAGTGAACCCGCGCGTCTGCTGTTCCTGCGTGTACGACTGCCCCGCGCTTTGGAACGTACGGTATGCACGCTGGTAGTCGGCATTGTTCGGGTCCATGCGGACAGCGCGCCTGATCTGGTCGAGCGCCATCACCGTGTTGCCCGCGCCGTTGTTTGCCAGCGCCGAGAGGTAATACCATCGGGCGTTGCGCCCAGCGCTCGTAACCGTAGCCAAAATATCCGCAGCGCGCTTGCATTGCGCCGCATCCCCCGAGTTGATCAGATCGATTGCCGCGCGGAATTCCGCGGGGTCGCTCGCATTCGCCTCGGGATGAATCGGGCCGGACGCCGTCGAGGCGCCGTAGCCGAAAAAGTCATCGAAATCGAAGCCGAAGCCTCCCGCCCAACCGTACGGGCCGCCGGAGGTATAGGGGTTACCCTGCTGACCGCCCCCGTACGAGCCGCCGCCATACGGACCCTCGCCCGAGGCACCACCAAAGGGATTCGCTCCTCCGTACCCCGCATATCCCGACGAGCCTTGCGACGCGCCGCCGGCAGCCCCGCCCGAGGCCGCGGAGGCGCGGCGGTCGGCCGCGGCGTATTTCTCGGGGTTCATAATGCGATCGTACGCCTCGTTGATCTCGTTCATCCGCTCGGCGGCGTTCGGATCGTTGGGGTTCAAATCAGGGTGGTTCTCGCGCGCCTTCCTGCGATACGCCTTCTTCACCTCGTCCTGCGAGGCATCCCTCGACACACCGAGCACGCTATACGGGTCCATTGCCATTGCGTTCCCTATTCGCCATCATCGCCGTCGGCGGCCCTTGTGGCCGACGGCGCCATTTCGCCATCATCATGGGCAGTATCGCCGAACTTCCCACAATACTGACCCCATAACCCCGCGTACATCACGTTGCGGAGAATGTGAATATCCTGCTCAAGCGGCAATCGCTCGAAGGATTGCGCCGCCTGGGCCGCAATCGAGCGAAGCCCCTCCGAAACATCGCCGGGCACAGCGCCAGCCGCAACAAGCGGATTGTAGTTGCCCGACTCCAGGTCCTCATCGTAATCCATGACCGCATCCATGAGGTACACGAACTTACCGATCCACGCGCCCATACGACGCAGCTCGCCTGCCCAGAAATCCTCCCGATACGCAAACACGCGACCTAAAATCACGCCAAAGCGGTTGGCGGCCGCATCGAGCGATTCGTCCCCACACTGCTCGATCGCGCGGATATCGGCCATGCCCGACTCGATGGCCTGGGCAACTGCAGGGCGTCTTGCCGACGCCGCACGATAGGCCGAGGAAAGCGCCTGCGCCATCGCCCGCCGCGAGACCTTGCGATCGTCATGCCAATCATCCATGAGCTTGTGGTACGCGAGCAGCACCGTCGCATCGGCGGCATACTCCGTGCACTCGCTCGTCGCAAACGGCTGAGGCTTAGTGGGATGAGCACCGCATCGCGCGGAATCCTCGTGCTCGAGCGGTTCGTAGAGCGAGTTCAGCAGAAGCGCCAGAAACGTCATGTCGTAGGTGAGCGTCATGCGGCACAGCTGGCCGTTCTGCTCCTTCAGCGAATGGCAAACACCGCAGTACACCTTGCGGTAACGGGCAACCTCCTCAGGAGAAAGCTGCTTCTCATCTGCCATGATGTAGCCGAACATACGCTGCTACGACTTCTTCACGGTTTCGGTCTTGCACTTTGGGCACACCACGCGAAGCGTTCCCTTGCCGCGCGGGACCGAAAGCTCCTGCCCGCAGCCCTTGCACTTGAAGTACAGCGTGGTCTCGCGGTTCTCCCATTTCTTCCGTCCGATGGAAAGCGCGCGACGAGGCTTCTCGGTCGCTCGCAGGAATGCCTCGTTCTCGCGATCGCGCGCAGCGATGTTCTTCGAATAGGTACGGAAGAGTGCATAGGCAAAAAGCGCCAGCGCAGGCCATGAGAAGAGGCCCATATGGGGGAGAACCGACAGCACCAGGCAGACGATGCCTGCAACGACCAGCGTATTCGACAGAGAGTCAGCGCCGCGCCTTCCTTGCATGGCACCCGCCATCTTCCACTGCATCCGCTCGAGAAAACCCTTCATCCGAAAATGCACCCACCTTTGCCTGAATAGACGAAGCCCGCGCGAGATGCACGGGCTCCACATGTGCTCGGGACGCGAGTTAGAACGCCTCGAACTCGTTGAACAGGCTTAATGATACGAAAGAGTTGTGCAGATGCCGCGAAGGCGCAAGGCTGTCAACAAACTGTCACGAAGGATACGCGAGCCTTCCATTAGCGTCGCCCTTCTACACCACCTGGAACAGGAAGAACTTCAGGTAGTCCGTTTCAGGAACGCCCCACAGAATCGGGTGGTCAGGCGCCTGCTGACGCTCCTCGATCTGGCGCAGCTGGACGCCAGCGTCCTGCGCGGCGTAGGACACGACGCGGCGGAAGCGTTCCGTATCCATGAAATGGCTGCAGCTGCACGTTGCGAGATAGCCTCCTCGAGGCAGCAGCTTCATCGCGCGATAGTTGATCTCCTTGTAGCCGCGGGCCGCCGAATCGATGGTCTTGCGGCTTTTCGTGAACGCAGGCGGATCGAGCACGATGAAGTCATAGGTACGATCGTGCGCCGCCTCGAGCTGGGGTAACAGGTCGAAAACATTCGCCGCCGTGAAGTCCATCTTACCATCAAGCCCATTGAGCTGGGCATTCTTGCGCGCTTGAGCGACGGCGAGCTCGGAGATATCGACCGCGTTCACGAGCTCCGCCCCACCATGGGCGGCATTCAGAGCAAAGCTGCCCGTATGCGTGAAGCAATCGAGAACGCGTCTTCCCGCCGCGAGCTGCGCGACGGCACGCCGATTATACTTCTGGTCGAGGAAGAAGCCCGTCTTCTGTCCGTTCTCGAAATCAACCTCGTAACGAACGCCGTTTTCCACAATCTGCGTCGTCGTGGGACCGAACACCGCAGCCTCGGGTTGGCTGGGATTGATCGGGTCGAGCGAGCAGGCCGCATCCTCCGCAGCGCCCGCAAACCATCCCGCGGTCTGGGCGAGTCCTTCGAGCGAGCGGGTCGAGGCGTCGTTGCGCTCATAGAGTCCGCGAATCGCGATGCCATCTTCGGCCAGCACCTCGAGAAGCGCGGGAAAGATTATCGGCTTCAAACGCTCCATCCCCACCGAAAGCGTCTCGGCCACGAGGACGTCTTCGAAACGATCGACGACAAGGCCGGGGAATCCGTCAGCTTCGGAGAACAGAACGCGGCATGCGCTTGCATCGGCGCCCATCACCGTTTTCCGGTAATTCCACGCCCACTGTACCTTTCGCTTCCAAAAGGCACAGTTGAAGCGATCGTTCGCATTGCGGGTGATGAGGCGAATACGAATCTTGCTCTTCTCGGACAGCAAGCCCGACCCCAGATACGACCCCTTGCGGCTCACGACGTCGACAATCGAGCCGTTGGCAACTGCAGCCTCGCCCGGCGCCGGCTCAAGCGAGACAACCTCCGCCTCGTACACCCAAGGATGCCCCTTCTCCAAGGCATGTTCGCCCTTCGGCGTTATGGTCGCCCGAGGATACGGCCGCAGAGTTTTCATAAGGGTCCTTTCAAATGATGGGAAGAGGCGTTGGGAGAACGCTCTATCCGCCCTCAAGCCAGCGAGAGGTAGGCACTATCCCATTAAGCAGGAGCGTACACCTGCCTCCTTTCGCCCTAAAGTCAGCGAGAGCCCAGCTGACGAGTGCAGATGGCGCGAAAAGATTGCGAAGCGTACCTTGGGTACGTGAGCAATCTTTGGAACGCCAGCTGCGCCGTCAGCCGAGCTCGCAGCATTGATAGTTCCCGATTTGCCGTCGGGTGAGTCGGCTATTACAGAAGTCGCAGGTTGACTTCCTTGAGCTGGCGACCGGTAACCTCGTTCGGTGCGCCCGTCATCGGGTCGGATGCGCTCGAAGTCTTCGGGAAAGCGATGACGTCGCGGATGGACTGCTTGCCCGCGAGCAGCATGACCAGACGGTCAAGGCCAAGAGCGATGCCGCCATGCGGCGGAGCGCCAAGCTCGAGCGCATGGATCAGATGGCCGAACTTCTCTTCCATCTGATCATCTTCCACGCCAAGACGACGAAGCACGCGCTTCTGCAGCTCCGCATTATGGATACGGATAGAACCACCACCCATCTCGAAACCGTCCATGACGATGTCGTAGCTATAGCTCGAGCAGGCAAGCGGATCGGACTCGATCTTGTCCCAATCCTCTTCAGGAATCATCGTGAACGGATGATGTTCGGCGGCGTACTTCTTCTCGTCCGCGTCATAGCGGAACATGGGGAAGTCGACGACCCAGAGAAGAGCATGACCGTTGCGCTCGATACCGAGAGCATCAGCCATATGCAGGCGCAACGCGGAGAGCACGGCGCTTGCCGTATCGAAGGTGTCGGCCGCGAAGAGAAGCAGGTCGCCCGGCTCGACACCTGCGGCTTCCTTAATCGCATTGTGCGTTTCCTCGCCGAGGAACTTGATGATGGGGCTCTTGCCCACAAGATTGGTATCAGCGTCGGTGTAGGCGATCCACGCCATGCCCTTCGCGCCATTTGCGGCAGCGATGTCGGCAAGCTTCTCAATCTCGCCGCGCGACCAGTTGCCAGCAGACTTCGCGTTGATGCACTTCACAACACCGCCATTGGCAGCAGCGCCCGTGAACACCTTGAAATTGCAGTCCTTGATAAGGTCGGTCAGATCGACGAGCTCCATGCCGAAGCGGACATCGGGGCGATCGCAACCGAAACGCTCCATCGCCTCTTTCCACGGCATGCGCTGAAGAGGGAACTCGTGCTCGACGCCTGCAGCGCTGAGGACTTCTTGGAAAACACCTTCCATCAGATCCATCACGTCGGTCTCTTCAACAAACGACATCTCGATGTCGACCTGGGTGAACTCAGGCTGACGATCAGCGCGCAAGTCCTCATCGCGGAAGCAACGGGCAATCTGGTAATAGCGCTCGATGCCGCCGACCATGAGCATCTGCTTGAACTGCTGCGGAGACTGCGGCAAAGCATAGAACTTGCCAGGGTTCGGACGGGAAGGCACGAGGTAATCGCGCGCGCCTTCAGGAGTAGAGTTTGCAAGGATTGGAGTTTCAACCTCGATGAAACCGCGCTCGTTGAGAGCCTGACGCATTGCCTGGGCAACCTTGTGGCGAAGCAGAAGGTTCGCATACATCTCAGGGCGACGAAGGTCAAGATAACGCCACTTCATACGGGTGGTTTCGTCCGTCTCGATGCCGTCCTCGATGGAGAAATGAGGCGTCACAGAAGTGTTGAGGACCTCGACGGAAGTCGCGAGAACCTCAATTTCACCGGTGACCATGTTGGGGTTCTCGGCACCCTCGCCACGCGCACGAACGCGACCGGCAATCTTCAAAACATACTCGCGGCCAAGATGCTCGGCGATATGGAACTCCTCTTCGCTGACGCAATCGGGATCGACAACGACCTGCGTATAACCTTCACGATCACGAAGGTCGCAGAAGATCAATCCACCATGGTCGCGATTGTGCCAAGCCCAGCCGGTAAGCACAACCTCACGCCCAACATCGCTCTTGCGCAGCTCACCGCAGGTCGCGGTATGCATGCAAAACTCGTTCTTGAAGTCCGTCATTGAATAAGCTCCTCGATATGCGCTATCAAACCCACTGATTGGGTATGTGACTCAAACTGGATTATTGTACTTCACGAAATGAAACTGAATGGGAACGAGACGGCGTCTTCACCGTAAATGCCCGATAATGGCCGCAAGAAGCGCGCGAACGGTTAAAACCCGCAGCAAGATACCGTAAAAGAAATAGGCAACGATTGAGTTCGGCCGGAGTCCAAGCAGACGCTCCTAGCACGAACACGGGGAAGGGACCCCGAGCTCAAAGGAAAGGGGGCCGCGGCCCCGGGCGACCCCGGGGCC
>NZ_CAKUAL010000076.1 GCF_934636505.1 uncultured Ellagibacter sp. | reverse complement strand
AAGGGAGGCTATTCCTCATCAATCCATTTCACGGTGTAGGATTCGTTGAGGCTATTGCCGATGTTTTTCACGTACTGCTCGAGCAGCGTTTTCGCACGGTTGCGAGCGGAGGCGATCATCGTGTCATCGGCGTACGCGCGATCTAAGGTATCTTGCTGAGCTTTTGAAAGTGCCTCTTTGCGCTCGTCGTCGGTTACCGATGCGAAAAAACCGTTTGCATCAAGCGGGTCGGAAACCGAATCGGCTTTGATATTTGGCTCGGTAAGCACCTGACCTTGAGGAATTGTTATTGCCACCACGCCTTTTTCGTCGGGTTCATCGATATGGACTTTACTTGCGTCGATGCCGAAGTCGACCGTCGCGTCGTATTCAAACCACTCTTGCTTGCCATTTTGCAAATCGATGAACCATGCTTTGTCCGACTCGCGTTCGATTTTCGCAACGTTGTGGTAGGTGCACTCGAACGTTGCGAGTTTCGCTACCTCACTCGCATTACTGAAATCGGCGTCTTTCTGCTGCCCTTGGCAACCATTCAGGGCAAATGCGAGGCACCCTAAGATGATTATTGCCGCTATTGCGCGAATCTTATTCATAGGAGCCGTCCTCCTCTTGCTCTTCAGATTGATCGTCGGCAGCATCGTTTTGCCGACTCGACTCGTCATCGGGCCACACAAGGCTATAACCGGTTTTTTCAGTTACGGGCATAAGCAGGGCTTCCATAGTCCGGCGCATGTTCTGGTTTGCCGTATACAAAATGCCGCCTGCTGACGTAACCTCGGCAAGAGCATCTGCTTTGCAAACTGAAATGACATCCTTCAGATTTGCATTCGGTTTTTTGGGAAGATAATCGAGCGCCGTCGTATCGATTGACGGATCGCCAATCTCCGGCTCTGGCAGATGCGGGGTGATGGTTTTCGCTTCCTCGTCGATGTCAAACGTAATCGCGTCCATATCGTACGAAGCGCTAATCGTCGACTCGTAGTAAACGTGGTATTCGGCCTCGCCTTTGTCGTTGTATTTATCCGCAATGCCGTTGTAACGATATTCGGCAGTAGACAGCTTGCTCACGTTCACGATTTCCGTGAGTTGGCTCGCTGTGAGATAGGTTGTTTTATTCAGTTTGGACTGAATAACGGGAACGCCAATGACGATTGCGACGATGATAATTACCGCACACGCGCCCGCAATAGCTAATTTCACTTTGCGAGGCAAACCGCTGATTATATTTGCCACAGAAACCTCCCTTATAATTCGATATCAAGCAAACGCTTGGATTTGATTTCGTTTTACTCGCAATTTACTTCAGCGACATCAAGGGTGTCGGGAACTTCCTTGCCCTCAGCCAAATCATCCAAATACCCCTTCAATCTATTGCACATTGGCAAAAAGGTTGCAAGAGTTATTCCTCCTGAGAAAATCGCCCCAATTCCCGGAATTGCTTTCGCGACCCCTTTCGCGAAAATATCTTTCGTCATTTTGGCGCCGATAAGCGATGCCACCTTTTTCACGATTGGATATATGACGCCCTTTGTCAGCGCTTTTTGAGGAAGTTTTTTCACGGCCTGACGTGCCATCATCTCGGCAACTTTGTGGATACCATTCACTGCAAGACCCGAGGCGAACATGGCGCCAAGGAAAAGCGTCAAAACATTCTTCGTCCCCTCATCAACCGTACCGTCCCCATTGAAGAAATCAGGCCATCCGTAAAGATATGCAAGTTTCTGGGTTATTCTCAGCATATGCGCGATATTTTGCGCGGCATCCGCAGGTATGGTTGCCGCCATTGCAATTCCTCCCGGAATTCCCGTCGCGGCTGAAACAAGCGTTACTTTGGTCGTTTCATATTGAATAGCCTCATCGGCAAGCTTGCCGATGGTCGTTCTTGAAACCCCCGCGTCAATGGGTCCTTGTTCGACTGCCGCGTCTATCAAGGCATCCTCGCAGTAGTTTTGCAACGCGCTTCGTAGATACTCTTCCCTACTGATTTTAACGCCGGGAACTCCTAGTGCTGCTACGAGAACGTTTTGGAAGAAGTCTTCTGGGTCGATTTCCTCATTCGAGTTGGGTGGGGTTTCAGAAGTGGTCCGGCCGATTCTTTCACCGGCGTTTTTCGCAATCAGCCCAGCTCCAGCAGCAATTGTCTTTGCTGCTCCGTCGGCGGCTTTGCCGAGCATTCCAATCGGATTGTCCCCCATGTCGCATCCTTCCTCGGAAAGGCAAATGGGCAGAGCCGCTACATGCGCGTCATCTGCCCATTCGTCCTTTGACTTGCTAT
The DNA here is from genome assembly GCF_934636505.1 of uncultured Ellagibacter sp. Classification (GTDB taxonomy): domain Bacteria; phylum Actinomycetota; class Coriobacteriia; order Coriobacteriales; family Eggerthellaceae; genus Ellagibacter. Next base: position 6,078 of record NZ_CAKUAL010000076.1, on the reverse strand, counting down.
AGCATATCATCAACTTGATTTTACCCCATACCATGCAGGCATGGATACATGCGAACGCAAAAGAATGCTCGGTGCCGCAATTCGACGCGAGCGGGAGAGGCAGGGCCTCTCCCAGCGCAAGCTTGCCCTGATGGCTGGCTCGAACCAAACGCATATTTGGGAAATCGAGAACGGCGGTGTCAGCATCGGGCTCGATTTGCTGTGTCGTATCGCTGATAGCCTGGACGTTGAGGTGCGTGCGCTTATCGAATTCTGAGCAACGTGTACCTTGCCTTCGGTTATTGCCTGCGTGGCGCGGCGAATCGAGCTTCCCATTCAACGCTTCGTTGATGGACCCCAGCTCTAATCACCAAGCACTTTCGACAAATCATAGTTATCGTTGTAGAACTCGCTATGCACATCGGAATAGGTGCGGTATATATTGCTTTGGGCATCGGATATCGTGCGATACAAACTGCTTTGAGCATCCGAGATTGCTCGATACACGCTGCTTTTCGCGTCGGATGCTTCTTTATAGGAAACGGTATTGTAGGCATCCTTCATCACGCTATCGTAAAACGTGCGATACACGCCCTTGTACGCATCGGTGTATACCGAGCGATATAAATCGCTGAACGCGTCGTCGTACACTGCGCGGTAGAAGGCCGTCATGGAATCGCTTATTTCGTTCCAGTCCATGGTGGGCGCTTGCTTAGCGAGCAACGTGTAGTATTTTGTGGCATTCTCGTCAGTGCGCGAAATCAGTGCTTCGGTTTCAGCCTGCGTATCGGCCAGCCAATTCGTGAGCATGTCGCTGTTTTCGGCGTAATCGGCGTATGAGCCGCCCGCCTTCGCTTTGACATCATCAAGCTCTGCTGTGATGTCGGTTTCGGTCGTCTCGAAATCGCTTTCGATGATGTCGATGATTCCGTCAAGCGTCGTCGCATCTGCTGTGGTCGGCGTTGTGCTCCCTTGTGCCGCTTGTTGCGTAGGCGTATCGTTGCTTTCGGCTTGCTGATTGGCGCTCGCACAGCTTGCGAGCGTGCAGGATACCGCCACTGCGAGTGCGCACATTGCGAGTCGATTCATCTTCCTCATAGGTAACCGTCCCTTTCTCGTTATTCGGCGCGCTCGTCGGGCGCGCCCTCATCCATTTCGGTCAGCGTTGCTTCGAGCGACGCGTTCGCAAACGAGTGCGTCGCGGGGCCGAGCCATAGCTCGCAGGAAAGTGCTACGCCCGGGGCGTTTGCTGCCTGGGAAAGCAGCTCGCATGCGTCGGGCAAGGCTAACCCGCACGCTTGCGCGCATTCCCCCGATGCGGCCATGCACACATGCCGCGCTTCACTTGAGCTCGGTTGCTTGCCTGACCTGCGAACATCGGCAATCTTTTCGAGCATGTTCGAGAGCAGACCCTTTGCGGCAAGCTCCAGCGCGGTGCGGACATCGCATGCGCATTGGGCGCTTTCCCCAAATATCGAGTCGATCAAGCTGGCGAAGACCGAATCGTCCCCATGTTCAAGCGCGCATCGCAACGCATGCGCCGCCGCAAAAGCGCCGGTCTCGGCGTCGCGAGTATCGAGCGCACGTTGCTCGCAAAACTTGAGGGCGCATGCCAAGTCCGCCTCGCTTTCGTTCGGCGCGAGCCCCCGGCATGCTTCCTCAAGCGTTTGCGAGCGCCTTCGGGCTTGCGCCACCAAGAAGAGTTTCGCTATGTCGGCTACTTCATACATGCGCCAGCCCCATGCGGTATTGCGTGGACTGACGATTCCGATTCCACCTGGACCCTCGTAACACACGCGCTGAATATCGCGGCGAGACAAGCCGGTGAGAGCTTCAACCTGGGAAACTTTCCAGCCATCTGCAAGTTCGTCACGCATTCCCTGCCCTCCTTTCTTACAGCTAACCTGTTCAACGGTTGAACAGCAATGGCCGTTTTGCCCAGCGACGCATTTCTTTTCCGTCGTCATGTGGCACCCTTTCTCGCGAACAAGACAAGGTCGTCGATGCCCTGTCGCTATAGGGCATGTAAAAATTGCGGGCGCTCACGATCGGGCGCGGACAAGCGATTCGTTGTCTGAACGCAATTAGCTGAATTAGAGGCATTTGGACGAAATATTTAGTTGATTTAGAGGCATAATTAATTAAAAATCGGTTGAGTTAGAGGCAACGGGATAGAGGACGCTATGCTTGAGCGACTTGCGACAGTTTGAAGCGATGGAAGAGCAGTGCGAGGAGAAAGGTCTTGCTGGTCGATGGCGCCCGCCAAACTGGCAAAACTTACCCTATTGAGTCTTTTGCTCAAGCCGAGTACGACGACTACGTAAGAATTGTATGCTCATGGTACAAAATGCGGGGCTCGTCGGAATCCCGACGAGCCCCGCATCGTTTTTATTATATCTTCCAAAGCCCCTGCTCGGAAAACCATCGAGTAGGGGCGTGCTCGCTCAGGCGCATAGCATGAGCGATCAGCAATCCGCCGAACCGCTAGTTCTTCAAGCTGTTGATCGGGGCGGGCATGCGGCCTCCGCGGTGGGCGAAGACGGTGCCGGCGTGCCCGTTCACGGGCATGACGGGGGCGTATCCCAGAAGGCCGCCGAATTCCAGTCGGTCGCCGACCTTCTTGCCGATGGCGGGAATAACGCGCACGGCGGTGGTCTTGTTGTTGATCATGCCGATGGCGCACTCGTCGGCGATGATGCCGAAGATCGTTTCCACCGACGTGTCGCCGGGGATGGCGATCATATCGAGGCCCACGCTGCAGACGCAGGTCATGGCCTCGAGCTTCTCAAGGGAAAGGGCGCCTGCCTCGGCTGCGCGGATCATGCCGGCATCTTCCGACACGGGAATGAACGCGCCCGAAAGCCCGCCGACGCTCGACGATGCCATGACGCCGCCCTTCTTCACCGCGTCGTTGAGCATGGCGAGCGCTGCCGTGGTGCCCGGGCCGCCGCACTTTCCGACGCCGATGGTTTCCAGGATCTCCGCGACCGAGTCGCCTTCGGCCGGCGTCGGCGCGAGCGACAAATCGAGAATGCCCTTCGTCACGCCCAGACGCTTGCTCGCCTCGCGAGCCATGAGTTCGCCCGCGCGCGTGATCTTGAAGACGGTCGCCTTGATCGCTTCCGAGATGGCGGTCATGTCGGCGTCCTTCGGCATGTTAGCGAGCACCGAACGCACAACGCCCGGGCCCGAAACGCCCACGTTCACGACGGCGTCGGCCTCGCCCGAACCATGGAACGCGCCCGCCATGAAGGGGTTATCCTCCACGGCATTGCAGAAAACAACCAGTTTACCTGCGCCGATGCACTGGCGATCGGCGGTCGCCTCGGCGGTCTTCTTCACGATGCCCGCCATCTTGAAGGCGGCGTCCATATTGATGCCCGCGCGCGTCGAGCCCACGTTCACGCTCGAGCACACGAAGTCGGTCGCCGCGAGGGCGTCGGGGATGGAGTCCATAAGGTTGTTGTCCGCGCGCGACGCGCCCTTGTGCACGAGGGCGGAGAAGCCGCCGACGAAGTCGACGCCGACGACCTTCGCGGCCTTGTCCATGGCCACAGCGATAGGCGACAGGTCGCGGGCGTCGGTCGCCGCGCAGATTTCGGCGATGGGCGTCACCGAGATGCGCTTGTTCACGATGGGGATGCCGTATTCGCGCTCGAGCTGTTCGGCGGTGGGAACGAGCTGCTCGGCTGCGGTGGTCATGCGGTCGTAGACCTTGCGGGCCATCGTGTTGATGTCCGAATCGGTGCATCCTCGCAGGTTCAGTCCGAGCGTGATCGTTCGGATATCGAGGTGCTCCTTGTTCACCATCGCCAGGGTTTCGGCGATTTCGGCAGGTGTGATTTGCATAGATACTCTCCCTCTCGCGAATGGGCGTTTTGAATTGCGCGTGGGCTGTTGATTTCTTCGAACAGGATACCTTTTTTCGGAAGGGAAACGGCAGCCGTCATCGTTTTAGCGGGAAAAACGGCGCTGATTTGGCACGGCGGGGGAAGGTGATTCGGCTGCGCCTTGGTCGGCTCCTGTTTTTCCAGCAAAACCTGTGTAAACAGGGCGCGCATCCGTTGCCATTCGCGTGTCAGCTCGCTACAATCACACTATTGAACAATATGTTTATTATTGGTCGGATTGTTGAATGGGGGTGGAACTTATGACATGTTCGGCAAACGAAGGTGCCGCTTCTGAAGATCGGCGGATCACGCGCTCGAAGCAGGCGCTGCGCGAGGCCTTCATCGAGCTGACGGAGGAATGCGGGCTCGACGGGTTCTCCGCAAGCGACCTGTGCGCTCGCGCGGGGCTCAACCGCGGCACGCTCTACAACATCTTCGGGGACAAAGACGGGCTGCTTCGTGCCCTTGAGGGAGACATCATGGCCGACCTCGAGGCTCTTCAGGCAAAGATGCAGACGATCGGCCTGAAGGACGTCATGCGCTACCGCGTGAGCAAGCGCCCGATGCCCTTTTTGGTGGAACTATTCGACTGCCTGCGCGAACAGGGCGATTTCCTGCATGCGGTGATGGGCCCCAAGGGCGACCCGAGCTTCGGCCCCCGCGTGCGCGATGCGCTGTGCACTGAAATCATCCAGACCATCCTGCACGAGCGCTATCGCAACAACCCTGAGCCGTTCGTGCAATATTACGTTGCGTTCTACGCGAGCGCGTATCTGGGGGTCATTACGCGTTGGGTCGAAACGGGCATGCGCGAGAGCTCCCAGGACATGGCGCTTATCGCGATGAAGCTCTTCTTTATAAAACCGGGCGATCCGATCAAGCTGTAAACGAAGGCGATAACGATGGAAGACGAAAACATGAACAATCAGGAATTGACGGCGGACGAGAAGGCGTCGCTTGGTGCATGCTCGGGCGAGGGTTGCGCGCCCCGCACCACGACGGTTGACGCGACCCCGGTTGGAGAACCCGTCGTGAAGGACGCGCTCCATATTGGCATCGATGTCGGCTCGACGACGGTGAAGCTTGCCATCTTGGACGAAAACAACCAGGTCAAGTACTCGGTTTACCGCCGTCATCACGCTGACGTGCGCGCAACGATCGTGGAAGTGCTCTCCGAGGCCGCCGAAGGCTTCGGAGATGAGCGCATGACGATCGCCATCACTGGCTCGGGTGGCCTGCTTTTGGCCCAGTGGCTCGGCATCGAGTTCGTGCAGGAGGTCATCGCGAGCAAAACCGCGGTCGAAACCTTCATCCCCAAAACCGACGTGGCCATCGAGCTCGGCGGCGAGGACGCGAAGATCATCTACTTCGAAAACGGCATCGAGCAGCGCATGAACGGTACCTGCGCGGGCGGCACGGGCGCGTTCATCGACCAGATGGCGGCGCTTCTGAACACCGATGCGGGCGGCTTGAACGAGCTCGCGCAGAACGCGACCACCATCTACCCGATCGCCTCGCGCTGCGGCGTGTTCGCGAAGACCGACGTGCAGCCGCTTTTGAACGAGGGCGCGCGCAAGGAGGACATCGCCGCGTCGATCTTCCAATCCGTCGTGACGCAGACCATCTCCGGCCTCGCGTGCGGCCGGCCCATCCGCGGCTACGTGGCGTTTTTGGGCGGCCCGCTGCAATACCTTCCCGAACTGCGTAAACGCTTCTATGAGACGCTCGACCTCGACGAGGAACACCGCATCGTGCCCGACAACGCGCACCTGTTCGTGGCGAGCGGCTGCGCCATCGCGGGCGCGGCGAGCTCGACCGTGCGCGCCGAGAAGCTCTCCGACGTGCTTGACCGTTTGAAGAACCTGGGCGATATCCAGGGCTCCGAGGTCGTGCGCCTGCCTCCGCTGTTCGCAAACGAGGCCGAGCTCGACGAGTTCAACGAGCGCCATGCCGCCGAGTGCGTGAAGCGCGAGAGCCTCATGGATTACACGGGCGTTGCCTACCTGGGCATCGACGCGGGTTCGACCACGTTCAAGGCGACGCTCATCGACGAGGAAGGCAGCCTGCTCTGGTCGCACTACGTGTCGAACAAGGGCGACGTGCTCGGATGCGCGAAGGCCGCCATCGCCAAGCTCTACAATGACATGCCGGTCGACGCCGAGACGGGCGAGCCGCTCATCACCATCGGACACGCCACGGTCACCGGCTA
>NZ_CAKUAL010000075.1 GCF_934636505.1 uncultured Ellagibacter sp. | reverse complement strand
TCGGTACACTCCCCAAAAGCACGAGCCCGAACACAACAGCCCAGGCAGAATACGTGATGTTGAGCGCCATGCACCGTGCCGCGCCGATGGTCGCAATGCCCTTGTAGTAGAACAGATACGATGCCGCACCCGCGAGACCGGAAAGCACCACAACGGCAGTGGAAATCGACGGCAGCGCGCTCGCCGTGAACGCCCACGCGCCGAACGCCGGCAGCACCACCACAGCGTACACGATGGCAGACGTCGTCTCGCGGATCTGCAACGCCGTCTCGTTGTCGACCGCATCATCGCGCATGCCCCAAGCGCACAGCACCGCCTCGCTGCCCCAACCAACAACGCACACGACCGCGCCGACCAAGCCAAGCGCCGCGTTTCCGACCGACGAATCACCCGAAGTGGCGTACCCCATCACCATGACGCCCGCGAGCGCGCAGGCGAGCGCAACGAGCTGGCGCGGCCTCATGCGCTCTTTCAACAGGACAAACGCCATGAACGTACCAAACGCAGGGTAAAACGCGGAGATGATCGCGGTATAGCCTGCGCCAATGTTGTTGATAGCGACCAGATAGCCCGTCATGCCCAAAGGTCCGCCCAGAAGCGCGCCGAGCATTACCACCTTGCCGCTTCTGGTCTTTAGGGCCCGAATCGTATCGCCAAGGCGCCGGCGCACGCCCATGAAGAGGAACAGCCAGATGGCACATGCCGCATCGTGCATGAATGCGCTCGCGATCGCCGCAAAGGCGATGGCCTCTGGCGTGCCGATGAACGCCCCCATCGTGAGGGCTATTCCCAAGATGACGGTGTCCAAACCCCACAGAAAGCCGCTTGCAATACCGAACCTCATGCGATTCCCCTCTCCTCTTTTTGAGCGATTCCTTCATAACCCGAGATCACACGGTCGAAATAGCGCAGCGCATAGCTGAGATAGATTTCCTTCCACTCTCCCGCGCTCCCGCCGACGGCCTCCTTGTAGAGCGCCCACAGATACCAGCACCAACCGGCGAGCGCCACGAAAGCGAAGTTGTGGCAGCGCTCGGCAAACGTGGGAATGCGCCCGAAGTAAGCCGCAAGCGCCGCGTCGGCCTCGGATTCGGAAAGCTCGCAGCACACGGTGAAGGTGCCGAAATCGTGCGCGTAATCGGACATGCCGGCATACTCCCAGTCGATAAGGTGCATGCGGTCGGATCGGTCGATGAGGATGTTCAGGTTAAAGAAGTCGTTGTGCGTGATGCACACGGGCGCACCATCGGCGTGCGCGAAGGAAGCAACGCGGGCGGCTTTCGCGGCGAGCTCGTCATAACCGGGCACCGTAATCGGTCCCAGCTCGCGCAAAAGCGCATCGTAGCGTTTCCCCTCTTCGTAGAAGTCGAACGTGCGGGCAAGGTGCGCGTCGCTTTCGTGAAGTGTGCGCGCCATGCGCATCGCGCAAGCGACCTGCTCGGCGTCGCGCGCATCGAGCTCACGGCAATCAATGAGAAAGCGGGAAAGCTTCCAGCCCTGATCGACGTCCTCGTAGATGAAGGTGCCGTCAAGCCCGATCGAGCGCGCGAGCTTCAACGCCTCGACCTCGGCCTTGCGGTCGACGAGATCCTCGGTTCCCACGCCCGGCTGACGATACACGTATTCGCCTTCTGGCGTGGTGAAATGCCACGACTCGTTTGTCAGGCCCTGCTTGAGCGGCCAGATGTCGGTAATCTCGTCGCGCGAGACCTCCAACACCGATGAGATATGCGCGTATGCGCACGCGGGCAGCATGCCCTGTTCTTGCTCAATACCCACTTGTTCTCCCCAGACTTAGTAGGTTACTTACTTGCTATCTTTCACTGGACGAACGAACCCGCCCAGCACATCCGTTACGCACACCGCTCGCCTGGCGTCACTCGGAGCTCCCAACCGCGTGCTCCGCGTCGTAGAGCACGTCCTCGCCCGCTTCGCGCTCGAGCTGCACGGCCTTCTTCACGGCGAGCAGGTTCGCGAACACGATCGCGCAGATGCCAGCGGCCAGCTTGCCCGCAAGCACCACCACGATCAGGTTCGGCTGGAAGTTCGCCGTAAATGATAGGTGATCGCCGAACAAAAACGCGCTGCACACGGCGAACGCCATGCAGATGACCTTGTCCTTCGCACGCAGGTCCTTCACCATCGAGAAAAGCGCGAGCACGTTAGCCGAAGCTGCGAGCAAACCCGCCGTCGCATCGGAGGACAGCCCCACCGCGCCGCCGATCTTGGCGAGCGGCTTTGCCAGGTAACGCCTGATGAGGTACACCATCGGGAAAGCGCCGCAGAGCATCATGCCGATGGCGCCCGCAACCTCAAGCGCACGGAAGGTGCTCCCTTCGTCGGCGATAATCGGGTCGAACCCAAAGCTCCCGAACAGCGTCGACCACACGCCCGTGAAGTATTCAACAACCACGAGCACGAACACGATTTTAAGCGCGCTTTCCATCACGCGGCCGAACACGATGAATCCCTTGATCATGGCGTCGGGCTTGAACTTGAGGCCCGCCGCAAGCGCCACGCAAACGATGATGAGCGGGATGAGGTTCACACCGATCTGCCCCCACGAGAGCGCCAGCTGATAGGTGGCGTCGGCATTGGTGGAGATGACCTCGCGCACCATCGGATGCGACACCGCGATGATGGCCGACGCCACGAACACGCCGACGGGAATGGCGAGAAGACCGCTCATCACGCCGAGCGCCAAGTACTTGCGGTCGCGCTTCTCGAGCATCTTCAGCGCCACGGGGATGGAGAACACGATGGTCGCGCCCGCCATATATCCCGTGACCATGGCCATGATCCAGCTTTCGCGTGTCTCGGCGAGCGCATCGGCGAGCTGATAGCCGCCCATGTCGACAGCGATGAACGTGGTCGCGGCCATCGCGGGGTCTGCTCCGACAGCGGAATACGCCGACCCGAAGACCGAGCTCACGAACGCAGTAAGGTACGGCGCCGACGCCATGATGCCCGCGGTCGGCAAGAAAATCGGACCGATCGAGTCGATGCCGGCGACGAACTGCTTCCCAAGCTCGCTTTCGGGCTTGATGACGCTCGCCAGGCATCCGGCGATCGCGCACGCCATGATGATGTAGACCACGATGGTTCCGATGAGTTCCATCCGCTTCCTTTCAACCAATCAAGAGGATCCGTTCAGTCGACGTTCAGCCTCAGCAAAACGTGAGCTCCTTAAGCAACCTGCCCCGACGTCGCGCCGTACAGCTTAAGCGCCAACGCCGAATACGCCTTCGCTGTGCGATACCACAGGTAGAGCCACTCGCCCACCGGATCGCCCGTCGATTCTTTGTAGAGCGCCCAGACGAACCAGTAGTACGCAGCGAGCGCGACATACGCCAAGCAGTGGCGCATCTCGGCATCGGTCGGGGTCCGCCCGAAGTAAAGCTCGATCACATGGCGCGCCTCTTCGACCGAGTAATCGGAGCAGCAAATGAACGTGCCCAGGTCGGAAGCATAATCCGACATTGCCGAATACTCCCAATCGATAAGATACATCTCCTCGCCGCGTACGAGGAAGTTCGGGCTGTAGAAGTCGTTGTGGCACAAACACGGCTCGACGCGGTCCGTGCGCACGAACGCATCGAGCACCCCAGCGTTGCGCCCGAGCTCCTCACGATCGGGAAACGACGGGTAGCTCTTCCTGCCGAGAAGCTCCACGATTGCGACCGCATCGCGGTACACGTCGAAGGACCACTCGCTTTTCTCGCCGCTGTCATGCAGGCGGCGGCCCAGCTCCATCGCACGGCGCACATGGTCCTCGTTGTGGTAGTCGAAGGGAACGCAGCCGTCGAAGAAGCGCGAGATCTTCCAGCCTTCGGCGGGGTCCTCGTGGATGAAGGTGTCGTCGATGCCGAGCTTCTTTGCAATGGCCTGCGAAAACGCCTCGCTCGCACGATTGATGATCTCGTCAGTGCCCACACCTGGGTGGCGATAGACATACGACTCGCCTCGCACCACGAAGCGAAACGACAAGTTCGTGAGCCCCTCCTTGATGGGCACGATGCCCTCGACATCGCCGCGCGAGCAGTCGAGCACGCGGCAGATGTTGTCGAGAATCGCGGAGTCGACGTTCTCGATGAAGTCGTGGTCGAACTCCTTCAGGTCGGCAATGGAGTCGAACTCATAGATCACGCCCGGCTCGTAGGGGCGCATGACCATGCGCAGCTCGTCGAGGTGCGCACGGTAGATGTCCTCCCAGAGCTTCCCCGCGGTCTCGGGCCGATCGTACTCGTCGACGAGGATTCTCACGAAGGTTTCGGAGAACGCGCGGTCGAAATACACGTGCCCGAGCATGCCGTACTTGTCGCGGCCGCCGATGGTCACGCCCGTGATACGCCCGTCGCGCGCGGTGTCGAGCAGATACTCGTTCGTCTCGCCCGCGAAGAACACACCCGGGTAATAGGCCTCGAACACGTACGGCTCGAAGACGTTTTCGGTGAAATAGTCGTCCGACGAGCAGACGTAGGTGTTCCCCAGCTTCTCGCGCACAAGCATGAGGGTGGAATTGTTGTTGCGCACGGAATATTCCGTGTTAACGCGAATGACCACGCCGAACTTGTCCTCAAGGTAGAAGAAGGCTTCCTTCATATACCCCACGACGACGGTGATGTCAGTGATGCCCGCCTCTTGAAGCTGGCGGATCTGCCGCTCGATGAGCACCTCGCCGCGCACGGTGAGCACGCCTTTGGGCTTTTCGTAGGAAAGCGGGGCGAAGCGAGAGGAGAGGCCCGCCGCCATGATGATGGCGTTGTCGACCTTGTAGGGCGAAAGCGCCTCGAAGCCGGCAGGCGTCACGGAGAAGCTGTCCACCAGACCTGCGTCGACGAGCGCGCGATATGCCGTGTTCACCGTCCCAAGCGACAGGCCGGTTGCCGTCGCGATGTGGCGCTGCGTATGGACGGCCTCGTCGCGCAGCGCGTTGAGCACCTTGAACGTGCTTTTCGTCAATGTCATTGCAATACTCCCCAGTAAATGAAACGAGGAGTATTCTAGCGAATGGTGTTCAGTTTTGTAAAGCTTTAATCAGAAATTGAACAAATGCAGGTCAAAAGCTTAGGCATACGGCCCGAAATCGAGCTCGACGGGCGCATGATTGCGTCGCGCCTCCACCGGGGGAAGCTTTTGCCACTCACCGTAGAGCTGGCGCAGGAAGGCCTCGGGGTCGGCGGGCGCGGGGAACTCGCACCCTTCGAAGGTGACGATCGAGGTCGGCAGCATCATCGAGCGCGCGTAGGGCTCGTAGGTTGCATATGCCATGACGACAAGGTCGTCCGATGCAAGCGAAGGGTCGTTTCCGCAGGTGGCAGCTTTATTGAAGCGCGCGACAATCTTCTCGGGAGAATAGAGGCCACGGGCTACGAGATGAGCCGCACCGCAAGCCACACGCTCGATCGCGCCGAGCGCTCCCTTGTGGGGCACGACGATGCTCCTTGCATGGGAAAGGTATGACACGCTTTGCCAGAAGCGGCAATCGCGTCGCTGCCTCTCCGCTGTCGCCGCGTCAGAAGAAAGGGCGTCGTAAGGCAGCAAGTCAACAAAAATCCCCTGGTCAAAGCCCGCTTCGATAGTCTCCTCCGTCGCGAAGCGCGTGCCGCGCAGCCACACCTTGCCGAACAGCGCCGCCTGATGCGGGTTCGTCTCAGGGGTCGACACGACGTATTCCTCGCCCAAAAGCGCCGGCGCCTCGGCCACGAAGCGGTCGTAGTCCGCGCGCGGCATGCCCAAATCGATGTCGTCGTCCCACGGGATGAAACCCCCATGGCGCAGCGCCCCGAGCACCGATCCCGAATCGAGGAAGTACGTGATGCCCAGCTCGCGACACACGCGGTCGATTTCCTTTAAGATGCGCAGCTCAAGCAGCTGGAGTTTCCTTAGGTCCTTGTCATCGTATTGCATTGCGTTCCCTAACCTATCTGCCCGAATGATTCCTACAACCTACCATTGCGCGCGCTGCCCCGCCGCCGCGGCCTCGTAGAACGCCGCAAGGCGCGCTGAAGTGTCGGCGATATCGAACCCGTGCGCTCGAACCTGCTCGCACGCGTCGCTGCGCGCAGAGCCCGCCGCAGCCGCGAGCATCCGCACGCACTCGCCCGCCCACGCCTCGGCACCCGCGGAAAGAGGCATACGACTCGTGCGGTCGCTCACCACCGCAAGCTCGGGAACGCCCGTCGAGACGATGGTCGGAAGCCCCGACGCCTGCGCCTCGACCGCCGAGAGGGCAAGCCCCTCGTTCACCGAGGGAAACACGAACGCGTCCGCCGCGCGCAGGAGCCGCGGCACGTCGTCCACCACGCCGAGGAAGCGCACCGCCTCTCCCAGCCCCAGCTCATCTGCGCGCGCCTTCAGGGACTCTTCGAGCTCGCCGCGTCCGGCGCACAGAAGTACCGCATCAGGAAGCTCTCGTTTCACCCGAGAAAACACCTGCAATAGGAACTCGTGGTTCTTCACGGGGATCAAGCGGCCCGTATGGCACACGACAGGGCGGCCGAAAAGCCCCAGCTCGGCCTTCGCCTGCTCATGCGCAGCCTCGTCGCACGCGTAGCGCGTCATATCGATGCCGTTCGGCACGATAGCGAAACGCTCACCTTCCACAATCGCGCCCCCGAAACGGTCGAGCCCCGCCTCCCTCGAACACGCCATGAAATAGTCGGCAACGCGGCGCACGGGATGCGCAGCAACGTTGAAGGCGAGTCCCGGCAGGCCATGCACGTAATTCCGTGCATGGCTGTGCGCAATCGCGAAGGCCCCCGCACGCTTCGCCTCCGAAAGATAAACGGGCGCGCACGAGCCGATATGCCCATGCACCACGCGCCATTCCGGATGCTCAGCAAAAAGCGCGCGAACGCTGCGCCGATAGGCACCCGCGTTCAACCCCGTGAAGCGCGGCACGCGGAAAAAACGCCCGCCGAACCGCTCGATTTCGGCGTCGTAGTCGCCTTCGCGCTGCTCGTGCACGAGAAAGTCGAACTGGATGCGCTCGCGGTCCATCGCGCGGTAGAGGTTCATCACCATGGTTTCCGCCCCGCCGCGATCCATCACGCCGATCACCTGCAGCACGCGCATCAGCAAGCCTCCTTAGCATCAACCGCATCGTCACGTACAGCTTCGCCCTCGGCCCCAATGATGCGGTCGGGCCCCTTCTTCACGACTTTCACCAGGAAGAACAGCAAGATTGCCACACCGGCAAGACACGCACCCGCGCCCGCGAAGCTCACGCCGTTCATGTCCCACCTGTCCACGCAGAAAAACGTGAGCGGGATGACGGCGAGAAACGCGACGACGTTGCCCGCGAAGTTCGCCCAGAAATGGCGCAGCGTAATGAGCAGGTCGCCGAAGAACCATAGAAACGCAGTGGCGGCGGTCGAGATGATGATCGGCTGCAGCAGGTAAACATAGGGCACGATGCTCTCGCCGAACAAAAGCGCGAGCGCCCAGGCGCCGATGAACTCGAGCACGATTGCGCAGGCCACGGTCACGCCCACGATGCCCGCGACCGTCTTCCCCAAAAGCGCCACGAAACCGCGCGCGTTCCCCTCGAAGAACAGCTTCGGGAAGATGTCGAGCAGCGGCCCGTAGAGATACTGCGCGCCCATCTGAATGACGAGCGCGGGCGCGGCGACCGACGAGTAGATGCCGAGCGCCGCCGAACCCACGGTGAGCGCCAGGTACTGCTTGGGGATCGCGAAGATGGCGCTCGCCGCCACCGAGGCAACCACGGCGGGAAGCGAGGTCTTCAGGAAGAAAAGCGCCTTCTTGCAGGAAAGCGAGATGCGCACGGGCTCGAATCGCTGGCAATGCGGCAGATCGAAGGCGAAGAGCACGACCGCCGCGGCGGCGAGCATGGCGATGATCGCCGCATCGAGGTTGCGCGTCGCCCAGTAGATGACCACGAACGCCACGAGGGTCGAGGTACCTTGCAGGATGAACGACTTGCCGATGTAGTCCATGCGGCGGTTGATCTGGTCGACCCCATGGAGGATGTCGATCACAAGCCCCACGCCCTTGAAGGCGTAGAAGAGCGCCACCGTGATGAGCGCCTCGGGAGCGCAGGTGAGAGCCGCATATATCATGCAGGCGACAAACGCGCCCGCAAGCGTGAAGCAGCGGAAACCCATGTACTCGCCCACCGTGTTCTCGCGGCGGATGTCGGAGATCTGGTAGGTTCCCATCTTGTAGTTGGCGAAGGTGCCGAAGATGCCCACGACCGACATGGCGAGCGAGAGCAGGCCCGCATCGTCGTAGCCCGACGACAGGCGCACGACGAAGATGGTGGTGAACCACTGGCAGGCGAGGTAGGCCATGGAACCGATGGAGTTCCAGATCATGTTCGCCTTCACGGAAAGCTTCTCAGGCACCTCAGCTTCTATCGTCGCGTCAGCTTCGAGCGCATCCTCGGCCTGCGTAGCGGCTCCTCGAGACGTTTTCGCATCGCTCATAGGCGATAGGCTTCCATCACGTGCACGGCGCGATCGGACTCGGCGGGCGGCGTGCGCCAGTCGCCGTACTCGATGGC
>NZ_CAKUAL010000074.1 GCF_934636505.1 uncultured Ellagibacter sp. | reverse complement strand
GTGTAGGTGCGGCCCTCGGTGGTCAGGCCCGGCATCGGCTTGCCGTCCTCGGAGCACTCGAGCTTCACCTTCACGCTGTCGCCCTTCGCAACCGGATGCGGGTCGTCGGCGACGTACTCGGCGTAGTGCTCTGCCGTCTCGTCCATGTGGCGCTGGACCTCGTCTTCGCTCACCTCGAAAGGCTGCACCGTGATGGAAACCGGCTCATAGGAAGAGAGCTCGTAGTTGGGCTTCGGGAGCACCACGACGGTGAACGCGAACTCACGGTCGCGGGCGATGGCGCGATCGTGCTCGGCCTTCGGCGGGTACGCGGGCGTGAGGTTCTTCTTGTCGATGGCATAAGGGACAAGACCCTCGATCGCCTGCTCCTGCACGATGGAGTCGAGGTTCTTGATGCCCATCTGCTCCTCGGCGACCTGAGCGACCGTCTTATCCTTTTCCGGGCGCAGGCCCATCTGCTGAGCGAACTGGATGTAGGCGTTTTGCAGCACCTCGTTCACCTCAACGGGCGTTGCGACGCATTCGAGACGCAGCTTGCCGTCATCGAGCTTTCGCTGAGTAACCTTCATTGAATTAGTTCCCCTTTCGAATGAGAAAACTCCAACTCATTTGTAGAAATTGTAGCGCAACTTGTGCGATGCGCATCCTGCAAGACGTATGAAAGGGACGGATTGCTCCCTCATCTTCGGCAATTCGCAGGTACAAGTAGGCGCCTATTCGTTCGATTTCAGGCTTTCGACCATATCGATCCGGCGCAGCTTCGGGCGCATGGCAAGCGTCACGATCACCGAGAACACCATGGTTAATAGGAACGCAATGATAAAGCTTGCCGCATGGATGTCGCGGCCGAACATGACCTGATCCACTTCGGCCGTCACCACGACGAAGCCTTCCATCACGATGCCGAGCAAAAGACCCACGAGCGCACCGATTACGGCAAGCAGAAGCGTCTCGCGATAGATGTAGGCGTCGACTTCGCGCGGGGTGAAACCGAGCACCTTCAGCGTGGCGATCTCGCGGACGCGCTCGGTGATGTTGATGTTCGTCAGGTTGTAAAGCACGACGAACGCGAGCAGGGCCGCCGCAATCACGAGGACCACGACCACGCTGTCGACGCTCTTGAGCATGGTTCGGTAACTATCGATAGTCTCGTCGTTGTAGGTGACCGTCTTCACGCCATCGGTCGCCAGAAGCTCGTCGGAGAGGACCTCGCGCGCGCCCTCGTCTTCCACCTCGTTCGCATAAAGCGTGGTAAACACAGGTTCCTCGCCCATCACCTGCTCGTAGAGTGCCGGCGTGAAGTAGACGTAGTGCCCGACGTAGTTCTCCATGATGCCTGCCACGGTGACCTCGCGCCCGTCGCCCGTCGCGTCGCCCACGGCGTCCTCATCGAAGATGGAAAACGTGCTGCCCACCTCAAGGGAGAGCTCCATCGCGAGCTTCTCGCTCACGAGCACGCCGTCGTCGGAGAGCGCAAGCTCCTCGTGCCCCTCGCGCGTGCGCATCGTGATGAAGTCGGAGAAGGCGTCGGGATGCTCGGGCACGATGATGTCGATGCGGTGCTGGCTTATGTCCGCGCCGTCGCCGGAGACGGACTGCGCCTGCTTGTTCGCGGCGGCAAGCCAGGTGAAATCCCCCGAGGCGTCTTCCCTAACCCGCTGTTCCACCTGTGATTTCTCGTCAGGCGTGCAATCGGAGTCCATACGGACGATGGTGTTGTAATGATAGAGCTCGCCATATTGCTTGTCGATGATGTCGTTGATGGCGTTTTGCAGCCCCAAGCCCGTGAGCAGAAGCGCCGTACAGCCGGCGATGCCCACGATCGCCATGATGAAGCGGCGCTTGTAGCGGAAGAGGTTGCGCGAAGTAACCTTCCAGGAGAACGACAGGCGGTGCCACAGAGGGCGGATGCGCTCGAGCAAGATACGCTTGCCGGCCTTCGGGGCACGCGGCAGCATGAGGAACGCCGGGCGCTCGCGCAGCGTCGAGGCCGCGGCGAACCAGGTGGCGATTACGGTGATTCCCACGCCGAGCCCCGCGGCGGCGGCGGTCATGGCGGGATCGACCGGGCACGGCCGACACGGAACGGCGTAGATGATCGCGTAGGCGCCCATGATGAACCAGGGCAAAAACTTCGAGAGCGCGACGATGCCGATAATCGCACCAACGCCGCTTGCCACGATGGCGTAGATGAGGTACTTCGAGGTGATGCGCGCCTTGCTGTAGCCGAGCGCCTTGAACGTGCCGATGAGCACACGCTCCTCCTCCACCATGCGCGTCATGGTAGTAAGCGAGACGAGTGCCGCCACGAGGAAGAACAAAAACGGGAAGACCTGCGCGATCTGATCGATGCGGCCCGCGTCCGACTTGAAGCTCTCGGCGCCGATGTTCTTCGTGAGGTCGAGCACGTACACCTCGCCCTCAGTATCGGCGATCGCGTCCACGTCCGCCTGGGCATCGGCAAGCTTCGCCTCGGCATCGGCGAACTGCTCCTCGGCGTCCGCGCGTTGGGTGGACAGCTCGCTTGCGCCCTCTTCGTATTGCGCGAGGCCATCCTCGTATTCGGAGCGGCCCGAGGCAAGCTGCCGTCGTCCCGACTCCAGCTGGGCGCGACCGCTGTCGATGGTCGCTTGCGAACTTGCAAGCTCGCCCTCGGCGGCATCCATGCTCGCCTGCGCCTGGGAGCGCTGCTCGGCAAGCTGGGCACGTCCCTGCGCGATCTGCTCGGGAACGCCCGCGGTCTGCGCGTCTATCTGCGCGATGGCGGCCTCAAGCTGCGCCACGACATCGTGCGCGCCCGCCGCCTGCGCCTGCGCGAGCTGCTCGACGAGCATCGCCCGCTGGGCCATGGCAGCGTCATAGCTTGCCTGGGCGGCGTCGAGCTGGGCCTCCGCAGCCGCAAACTGCTCCTCGGCAGCTGCGCGCTGGGCGTCGAGCTCCGCCCGCCCGCTGTCGACCTGCGCCTGTCCGCTCGCAAGATCGCGAGCGCTTGAGTCGATGGTCGCCTGCGAGCTCGCGAGCTTCGCAGCCGCATCGTCAAGCTTCGCCTTCGCGTCGTCAAGTTCCACCTGAGCATCGTCGAGCTTCTGGAGTGCATCGGCGCGCTCGGTCTCGAAGTCGGCTCGGCTCTCGTCAAGTTCCGCCTGCGCATCGGCGCGAATACCCTCGAGGCGCGAAGCCAGAAGATCGTCGGAAATACCGTTGATGCGCGATGCCGTCGCATCGACAAGTGATTGGTAGTCATCGGTCGCCCATTGCGCCTCGCGAGCGCCAGCGACGGTGACGAACGCCTCGGTGTAGGGGAAATCCTCCGCGAAAGCGCCTTCGGGAACATAGGCGAAGGTCGCGAGCTGCCCCGACCCGAGCGACGTCGACCCCACCGAGGTCGAGCACGTGTAATACGAGGAGCGGACAAAGCCCGAGACCGTGCACTCGTGAACGGCGAAGGTGTCGTCGAGATCGGAGGTCCCTTCCGCAAGCAGGACCTTATCGCCGACGTTCACCTCGGTCGACCACACCGTGTCGGCGGACAGCAAACACTCGTCGTTCGAATCGGGCCAGGAGCCTTCGACGAGGATGGGCCGGTTGATATAGTACGGGTCCTCAGATTCGACGTTCAGACCGTCGTCGCATTCGCTCGCCCGCGCTTTATCGACGTTGAGGGAATGGATGCGCGTCGTGTACTGCACGCCGTCGATCTGCGCGATGACGTCGGACTCATAGGCTGGCATGACACCGCTTACGCCTTCAACCTGGGAAATCTCATCGATCTGGTCGTCGGTGAACCCGAGTGCGGACACAACGCGCAAATCGCACAGGTTGGTCGCGTCGTAGTACGTGTCGCCCGCAAGACGCATGTCGGGGCCGGTGAGGCGCAAGCCCGCATAAAAGCCGCACCCAAGCGCCGCGATAATGGCAATAGCGAGGAAGCGCCCAAGCGAATGAGTGATCGATCGCATTACCTCTTTGCGGAATGCCCCTGCCATCGGCTACCACTCAATCGTTTCAGCGGAGGCGGGATGGGCGTTTTGCTCCACGGCGGCAACCTTGCCCTCGCGGATATGAATCACGCGGTCGGCGATGTCGGTGAACGCGGAATTGTGCGTGATGAGCACGACGGTCTTGCCCGTGTTCGCGCACGTGTCCTGCAAAAGCTTTAGGATCGCCTTGCCCGTCTTATAGTCGAGGGCGCCCGTGGGCTCATCAGCCAAAAGCACCTTCGGGTTCTTTGCGAGGGCGCGGGCAATAGCGACGCGCTGCTGTTCGCCGCCCGAGAGCTGCGAGGGGAAGTTGTCGATGCGATGAGAGAGGCCAACTTCGGCAAGGACTTCAGCGGCATCGAGAGGGTCGGTGCAAATCTGGCTTGCGAGCTCAACGTTCTCGAGCGCCGTCAGGTTCTGCACGAGGTTGTAGAACTGGAACACGAAGCCGATGTCGTAACGGCGATAATACGTGAGCTCCTTCTCGCCGAACGAGCTCACCTCGCGCCCGTCGAGCATGATCTTGCCCGACGTGCAGGAATCCATGCCGCCGAGCATGTTCAAAAGCGTGGTCTTACCCGAGCCCGAAGGCCCGACCACGACGACGAACTCGCCTTTTTCGACGGTAAACGACATACCGTCGACAGCGGCGACCTCTACCTCGCCCATCTGATAGATTTTGCGAACATCACGGAACTCGATAAACGCCATGCGGACTCCTCGAAATATCGTCGTTTGTCCCATTATAGCGAAACCTCACCGTTAAACGCGCTCGAGGTTGGTCAAGAGCAAAGGATAGCGGGCGTCGAGAAAGAAAAAGCCCCAGGTCAAATAACCTGGGGCTTCGTAGCAGGCGTCAGTCGCTCAGAGATAGGACTCTAGGCGTTGAACAGCTCGATGGAATCGCCTTCCTTGAGCGTGACCATGGCCTTCTTCCACGTACGGGTACGGCCAGCCGCACCGCGCATGCGCTTCGGCTTGGACTTCACGTTCAGGGTGTTCACCTTGGTCACCGTCACGTTGAAGATGGCCTCAACTGCCTGACGGATCTCAACCTTGTTGGAGGTCTTGGCGACCTCGAAGGTGTAGGTGTTCTTCTCCATCATGTCGTAGCTGTGCTCCGTGATGACGGGGCGGATGATAACCTCGCGAGGATCCTTCATTTATGCAAGCACCTCCTCGATGCGGGCCAGGGTGGACTCAGTCAGCACGAGCGTCTTGTTATCCAAGAAGTCGTAGGTGTTGATCATGCACACCGGGACGATGGTGACGGTCGGGATGTTGCGGAAGGACTTGTAGGTGTTGATGTCCTCGTTGCCGATCACGAGCGTCGCGCGACCCTCGATGCCGAGCGCCTTCAGGGCAGCAACGGCGTCCTTGGTGCAGGGCTTCTCGAAGTTCCAATCAGCGACGACCATGAGCTGGTTGTCGGCGAGCTTCGCGGAAAGCGCAGAGCGCATCGCGAGCTTGATCTCCTTCTTGTTCACCTTCATCTCGTAGGAGCGGGGATGCGGACCGAACACGGTGCCGCCGCCAGCCCATTGAGGTGCGCGGATGGTGCCCTGACGAGCGCGGCCGGTGCCCTTCTGGCGCCACGGCTTCTTGCCGCCGCCGCTAACCTCGCCGCGAGTCTTGGTGTCATGCGTGCCCTGGCGCCACGAAGCGCGCTGCGCGCGGACCGCAAGGTGCATGACCGGGACGTTCGGCTCGATGCCGAACACGGAAGGATTGAGCTCGGCAGTGCCGGTCTTCTCACCCTTCGCGTCCTTGATATCAATCGTTGCCATATGTAATGCAGCTCCTAATCTTCGTTACTAACTACGCCATGCGCACGCGCACGATGCCGTTCTTGCCGCCCGGGATACCACCCTTGACGAGAATGAGGTTCTGCTCCTCATCGATGCGAACGACCTCGAGGTTGCGGACGGTCACCGTGTCACAGCCCATGTGACCCGGCATGCGAACGCCCTTGAAGACGCGGGACGGGGTTGCGCACTGGCCAACCGAACCGGGAGCGCGATGGAAGTGCGCACCGTGTCCGCCAGGGCCGCCGGCAAAGCCGTAGCGCTTGATGACACCCGCGAAGCCCTTGCCCTTGGAAGTACCGGTGACGTCGACCTTCTTCACGTCGGCAAATGCCGCGACGGTCTGCAGGTCGCCCGTCTTGTACTCGCTCGCGTCCTCGACGCGAACCTCGCGCAGGTAACGAACAGGCTCGGTGCCGAGCTTCTCGAAATGGCCCGCCATCGGCTTGTTGACCTTCTTCGGCTTGATTGCGCCGAAGCCCAACTGAACAGCTTCGTAACCGTCCGTAGCCTTCGTCTTCACCTGGCAGACCTTGTTCGGCTCAGCCTGGATAACGGTAACGGGAACGACGGTTTCGTTCTCAGCGAAGATCTGCGTCATGCCGATCTTCTTGCCAAAGATTGCATTAATCATTTAAAAGAGCCCCCTTACAGCTTGATCTCGATGTCGACGCCGGCCGGGAGATCGAGACGCATCAGGGAATCGACCGTGTTCGGGGTCGGCTCCAGGATGTCGATGAGGCGCTTGTGGGTGCGCATCTCGAACTGCTCGCGGGAATCCTTGTCGACGTGCGGGCCCTTGACGACGCAATACATGTTGCGCTCCGTCGGCAGCGGAATAGGACCGGACACTTTGGCACCCGTCTTCTGCGCGGTATCGACGATGAGCTTGGTGGACTGATCCACGATCTCATGATCGTACCCCTTCAAGCGGATGCGAATCTTCTGATTAGCCACTTATCTTACCTCCATTAAGCTTGTCGCAGCCGCGCACTACGCGTTGCCGCCAGCCTTGCTGATAATCTCTTCGGACACGCTCTTCGGAACCGGCTCGTAGGACGCGAACTGCATCGTGTACGTCGCACGGCCCTGAGTGCCGGAGCGCAGGTCGGTTGCATAGCCGAACATCTCGCCCAGCGGAACCTTCGCGGAGATGACAACGGCGTTGCCGCGCGATTCCTGGCCGCAGATCATGCCACGGCGGCTCGGGATGTCGCCCATGACGAAGCCCATGTACTCCTCGGGGGTTTCAACCTCGACGGACATGACGGGCTCGAGGATGACCGGGTCGGACTTGCGCAGCGCGTCTTTGATCGCCATGGAGCCTGCGACCTTGAATGCAGCTTCGGAAGAGTCGACGTCGTGGTAAGAACCGTCGATGAGCTCGACGCGCACGTCCTCGACGGGGTAGCCAGCCAGAACGCCCGTGTTGAGAGCTTCCTGGATGCCCTTGTCGATGGAAGGAATGTATTCCTTCGGCACGACGCCGCCGACGATCTTGTTCTCGAACTCGTAGCCCTTGCCGGCTTCCTGCGGGTACATGTTGATGACCGCATGGCCGTACTGGCCGCGACCACCGGACTGGCGGACGAACTTGCCCTCGGCGTTGAGCACTTCGTGGCCCGGACGCTCGCGGTAAGCAACCTGCGGCTTGCCGACGTTTGCCTCGACCTTGAACTCGCGCAGAAGGCGGTCGACGATGATCTCGAGGTGAAGCTCGCCCATGCCGGCGATGATGGTCTGGCCGGTCTCATGGTTGGTCGACACGCGGAACGTCGGGTCCTCTTCCGCCAGCTTCTGGAGAGCGATCTCCATCTTGGTCTGGTCGGCCTTGGTCTTCGGCTCGACGGCAACGTCGATGACGGGGTCGGCGAATTCCATGGACTCGAGGATGATCGGCGCGTCTTCCTCGCACAGCGTGTCGCCCGTGGTCGTGTTCTTCAGGCCAACGACAGCGACGATATCGCCAGCGGAGCAGGCGTCGATGTCGACGCGCTGGTTGGAGTGCATCTGAAGCAGGCGGCCGATGCGCTCTTTCTTATCCTTGGTGGCGTTGGACACGTAGGAACCAGCGTCCAGATGGCCGGAGTATACGCGCAGATAGGTGAGCTTGCCGACGAACGGGTCGGTCATGATCTTGAACGCGAGAGCCGCAAACGGGGCCTTCGGATCGCTCGGACGCTCATCTTCCTCGCCGGTCTCGGGGTTGGTGCCCTTGATCGCGGGAACGTCGATCGGAGCCGGGAGGTAATCGACGACGGCGTCGAGGAGTTCCTGCACGCCCTTGTTCTTGTAGGCGGAGCCCACGAACACGGGGTTGATCTTGCAGGCGATGACGCCCTTGCGCAGGGCAGCCTTCAGCTCTTCGACGGAGACTTCCTCTTCCATGAGGACCTTCTCCATGAGGTCGTCGTCGCAGTCGGCGGCAGCCTCGAGGAGCTCCTGATGGTAAAGCTCGGCGTCCTCTTTGAACTCGGCGGGGATCTCGTCCATGGGCTCAGGGTAGGTCATGCCCTTGTCGTCGGCCTTGAAGTCCCATGCGGTCATGGTGACAAGGTCGATGACGCCCCAGAAGTTGTCCTCGGCGCCCATCGGGAGCTGAGCAGCAACAGCCTTCGCACCCAGACGATCCTTCATGGTCTGACTCGCATGGAGGAAGTCGGCGCCGACGCGGTCGTACTTGTTGATGAAGGCGATGCGGGGGACGCCGTAGTGCTCGGCCTGACGCCAAACGGTCTCGGACT
>NZ_CAKUAL010000073.1 GCF_934636505.1 uncultured Ellagibacter sp. | reverse complement strand
AGTCACGTTTTCCGACGTCATGGGTAAAAAGGTAACCGGAGCTTGTAAGGAGAACAAGGTGACCGAACCAGTGAAGCGCGTCTATGCGTTTGGCAAAGACGCTCAGGGAAACAACGTAACCGAGGGTAACACCACCATGAAGGCAACGCTCGGCGGCAAGGGCGCGAACCTCGCCGAGATGGCCAACATCGGCCTTCCCGTTCCTCCGGGATTCACGATTTCCTGTCAGACGTGCATGGAGTACGCCAACGCCGGCAATGTGTGGCCGGAAGGCGTTCTCGACACGATCCACGAGTATCGTCTCGATCTTGAGAACCGTATCGGAAAGAAGATCGGCGATGCGGAAGACCCGCTGCTCGTCTCCGTCCGTTCCGGTGCTCCCATGTCGATGCCCGGCATGATGGACACGGTTTTGAACCTCGGCCTGAACGACGAGTCCATCAACGGCCTCATCAAGCAGACCGAGAACCCCCGCTTCGCGTGGGACTCCTACCGCCGCTTCATCCAGATGTTCTCGAACGTCGTCATGGGGCTTGACGGCGATTTGTTCGAGAACGCCATCAACGCCATGAAGGCGGTGCGCGGCGTGAAGTCCGACACCGACCTTACCGCGGAAGACTTGCAAGAGCTCGTCGCGGAGTTCAAGGGCATCTTTACCGAGAACGTTTCGGGCGAGGAATACCCGGCGCTCGTCGTCGACGGCTCCGTGCAGTTCCCGCAGGATCCGATGGTGCAGCTCAAGCTCGCCATCGAGGCGGTGTTCGGCAGCTGGAACAACCCCCGTGCGGTCCTCTACCGCAAGAAGAACAAAATCTCCGACGATCTGGGCACCGCCGTCAACGTGCAGTGCATGGTCTTCGGCAACAAGGGCAACACGTCGGCCACGGGCGTCGCTTTCACGCGCAACCCGGCCAACGGCGCGAAGGAATTCTACGGCGACTACCTGGTCAACGCCCAGGGCGAAGACGTCGTCGCGGGCATCCGCAACACGAGCCCCATCGCCGAGCTCAAGCATGTGGAAGGCCTTGAGGAAGCGGGCCGCGAGCTCGAGGAAATCTTCGTGCTTCTGGAGAACCACTTCCACGACATGATGGACATCGAGTTCACCATCGAGCAGGGCAAGCTCTTCATGCTGCAGACCCGCGTGGGCAAGCGCACTGCCGCCGCCGCGCTCCATATCGCCATCGACATGGAGAAGGAGGGCCTCATCGACAAGAAGGAGGCTGTCCGTCGTGTCGCCCCCGACCAGCTTGACCAGCTGCTTCACCCGCAGTTCGACAAGAACGCCGACTACGACGTGCTCGCTCGCGGCCTGAACGCGAGCCCCGGTGCTGCGGTGGGCGAAGCCGTGTTCTCCTCCGCCGACGCCGTCGCTGCCGCTGAAGCCGGCCGCAAGTGCGTGCTCGTCCGCTGGGAGACCAACCCCGACGACCTCGCCGGCATGATCGCCGCCGAGGGCATCCTCACCTCTCATGGCGGCAAGACCTCGCATGCCGCCGTCATCGCCCGCGGTATGGGCGCCCCGTGCGTGTGCGGCGTGGAGGCCCTGAAGATCGACGCCGAGAAGAAGCAGGCAACGGTTGCCGGCACCGACGTTGTCATCAAAGAGGGCGACATGATCTCGCTTGACGGTACCTCCGGCATCGTCGTTTTGGGTGCGGTCGACCTGGTGATGCCCGAGCTCACCGGCGATCTCGACACCATCCTCGAGTGGGCTGACGAGTTCCGCAAGCTCGGCGTCCGCGCGAATGCGGACAACCCTGAGGATGCGAAGCTTTCCCGCGACTTCGGCGCATCGGGCATCGGCCTGTGCCGCACCGAGCACATGTTCTTGGGCGAGCGCAAGCAGATCATCCAGACCTTCATCTTGAACGACGACGAGGCTGTGCGCGAGAAGGCAGTCGGCGAGCTCTTCGAGGCCCAGACCGGCGACTTCTACGGCATGTTCAAGGAAATGGACGGGCTGCCGGTCATCGTGCGTCTGCTCGATCCGCCGCTGCACGAGTTCCTCGAGAGCCCGCGCGCGCTCGACGTGGAAATTGCACGCCTCGAGGCGACGGGCGGGGACAAGACCCTCATCGCCGAGAAGCGCATGCTCATGGAGCGCATCGACGGCTTCGCCGAGCAGAACCCGATGCTGGGCCTGCGCGGTTGCCGCCTCGGCATCGTCTACCCGATCCTTCCCGAGATGCAGGTTCGCGCCATCGCGACCGCGACCGCGAAGCTCAAGAAGGAAGGTCTCGACCCGAAGCCCGAGATCATGATTCCGCTCGTGTCGACCGTCGCCGAGCTCGAGAAGCTGCGCGCCGTTGCCAAGAAGATCATCGCGGAAGTGGCCGCTGAAGAGGGCGTCGAGCTCGACATCGAGGTCGGCACCATGATCGAGCTGCCGCGCGCTGCCGTCACCGCCGACGAGATCGCCACGCAGGCAGACTTCTTCTCCTTCGGCACCAACGACCTCACCCAGACGACGTTCGGCTTCAGCCGCGATGACGTCGAGGCCGAGTTCGTGCCACAGTACCTGCAGGAGCACCTGCTTCCGTACAACCCGTTCGCCACGATCGACCCGGGCGTGGCCAAGCTCGTGGAGATGGGCGTCAAGCTCGGCCATGAGGGCAACCCCGACCTGGTCTGCGGCGTCTGTGGCGAACACGGTGGCGACCCGGATTCCATCCACACGTTCAACAAGATCGGACTCGACTACGTCAGCTGCTCGCCGTACCGCGTGCCTGTCGCCCGCCTCGCTGCGGCCCAGGCTGCGCTCGAAGAAGAGTAGCACGACCACAGGTTCATCATTGCAGGGGTCGGGCGTTTTGCGCTCGGCCCCTTTTGCGCATATCTAGGGAAGGGGAATGATGCAACGCACGAAAATCGCCCAGCTGTTCGCCGATGTCGACGCGTTCGGGGGCACTGAAATCACCGTGGCGGGTTGGGTCCGCTCGGTGCGCGACATGAAGAACTTCGGCTTCGTCACCTTGAACGACGGAAGCTGCTTTCGCGACCTTCAGGTGGTGATGAGCCGCGAGACGTTGGAGAACTACGACGAGATCGCAGCTCAGAACGTGAGCGCCGCCCTTATCTGTAAGGGCACGCTGAAGCTCACCCCCGAGGCGCAGCAACCCTTCGAACTCACCGCCGAGAGCATCACCGTCGAAGGTGCCTCTGCGCCGGACTACCCGCTGCAGAAGAAGCGCGCCACCGTCGAGTTCCTGCGCACCCAGCAGCA
This sequence comes from uncultured Ellagibacter sp., assembly GCF_934636505.1. Lineage (GTDB taxonomy): Bacteria > Actinomycetota > Coriobacteriia > Coriobacteriales > Eggerthellaceae > Ellagibacter. The sequence continues at coordinate 5,930 of NZ_CAKUAL010000073.1, read as the reverse complement.
TCTCCGTCCGCGCACGAACCTCTTCCGCGCCGTCTTCCGCATCCGCAGCGTCGCGGCCGCGTCCATTCACAGCTTCTTCCAGGACCGCGGGTTCGTCTACGTGAACACCCCGATTATCACGGCGTCCGACTGCGAGGGGGCAGGCGAGATGTTCCGCGTGACCACGCTCGATATGGAGAACGTGCCGCGCGTGAGCGAGAAAGCCGCCGCCGAGTCGGGCGGGGAACTTCACGCAGGGGAGGTCGACTGGAGCCGCGATTTCTTCGGCAAGCCGGCAAGCCTTACCGTGTCCGGTCAGCTCAACGCCGAGAACTTCGCCATGGCCTTCGGTGACGTGTACACCTTCGGGCCGACGTTTCGCGCGGAGAACTCCAACACGAAGCGCCATGCGGCCGAGTTCTGGATGGTCGAGCCCGAGATCGCCTTCGCCGACCTTGAAGACGACATGAACCTTGCGGAAGGCATGTTGAAGCACGTCATCAACGAGGTGATGGATCGCTGCCCCGACGAGCTCGAGATGCTGAACAAGTTCGTCGACAAGGGGCTCATCGAGCGCCTGACGCACGTGGCGACGAGCGATTTTGCGCGGGTGACCTACACCGAGGCCGTGTCGATCCTCGAGGACGCAGTCGCGAAGGGTCACGCATTCGAATACCCCGTGAGCTGGGGAATCGACCTTCAGACCGAGCATGAGCGCTTCCTCACCGAAGAACACTTCAAGCGCCCAACCTTCGTGACGGACTACCCGGTCGAGATTAAGGCGTTCTACATGAGGCTGAACGACGACGGCAAGACCGTCGCTGCGGCTGACTGCCTCGTGCCGGGCATCGGCGAGATCATCGGCGGCAGCCAGCGCGAAGAGCGCCTCGATGTGCTTGAGCGCCGCATCGGCGAGCTCGGGATGGATCCGGCGCAGTACAAGTACTACTGCGACCTGCGCCGTTACGGTTCCTGCCGCCATGCGGGGTTCGGCCTGGGCTTCGAGCGCTTGGTGATGTATCTCACCGGCGTCCAGAACATCCGCGATGTCATTCCGCATCCGCGCACCGTCGGCAATGCTGAATTTTAATCGATAACGAAAAAGCCCCGCATTGTCGGGGCTTTTTCGTTGAAGGGGATTGCTTCAGGGGATAGACGCTATGCGTTTTCTGCTTCTTCGCGCCGGGCAAAGGCGTTGTCGTAGCTCTTTGTGCCAACGAAGATCTCGTTGGTGTAGGGGTTCTTCCCAAGCTTCTTGCTGCGGTAGACGACGTAGCCTAGAGCCGCGATGTTCGCTACGAGGGCCAGCACCGAAATGCCGAGATTCACGTCAGGGTTGTTCACCGACTGCACCGCGAAGATGCTGTCGTTGGCGAACATCGGGCATACCTGGCAGAACATGCACCACAAGGCCAGCGTGTTCGCGCGGTTCTGAATCCAGCCGCCCTTGTTCCAGATGAGTCCGGCAACGGTTGGGGCTAACAGCAAGGCGAGGCCGCAGTACCAGCTGTGAGTCGGCAGGCAGTTGTAGGTATAGCAGAAGTTCCAGATGTCGTAGGAGATAATGAACACCCATGTCATATCGGGCCACAGCATGTCCTGCTTCTTCTTGGAAACATAGATTCCGAACCAACCGGTCATGACGAAGATGTTCAAGATTCCCGCGATACCGTTGAACACGTTGTGCCAGCCGCCGTAGAGCGTGACGCCTTCGGTAGACACCCATGTCGTGCCGAATGCGCGTACGGCGCTTTCGAAGTCGCTTACCACAGCAATCAGAATGTTAATGGCCACGATTACGAACGGGAAGCACTTGAACCATTGCGATTTCCCGATTTTGCCCCATTTGTACTTGAGCGCCATGAAACCGATGCATCCGATGGTCGCGGCGTAGAGCTTCGCGTAGTGGAACCAGCTGTTCATGTCGGTATAGGTGGGATTGTCGAGCGCCCATTGCGCGCCAGACGCTGCACCGACGGCGATGGCGATGAAGTATACGGTGAGCACTGCCGGCAGAACGAGGAAGCAGATGATGCCGCCAGCCTTGCTGCGCCTGGCGAATTCGTTCACGAGGATGAGCGCGATGAATACGATAGCCCAACCGATCCACTGGAAGACGGCGTTGTCGCCATAGACTTGGAATAGCATGATGCCCTCCTTATTCAGACTGGGATGTATATATTTGGCAGGTCCTACCGCGGGTCGGGCCTGTGTTTGCGATGAATCGCGCTCGCTTGGATCTAGCGCTCCATATGAAGCGATTGCGCGATTATGTCTTTCAGCACCTCGTCGCTCACGTCTTGATGGGTGCGAATGTATCCGCATATTCCCAAAATCAGGATATAGAAGGTCTCGTAGAGGTGAACGATGGACACCGAGTGAAGCTCGGAGTAGTCGCGCACCGTCGTATCGACAATGTAACGAGCTGTGCGATCAGCCACACGGTTGATGAACTCTATATATAACGCGGCGTTTTCCCGCGTGTCGAGCGCGCGGCGAAATGACGATCCTTCGAACACCGATACCCGAAGAACGCGCACGACGCCATCGAGGGCTTGCTCTATTTCGCCTGTCATACGCTCATCGTTCCAGATGCTCAGCGCCTCGATGTAGTCTTCGACGAAGTCGTCGAGCACGGCGGAAGTGACCGCCTGCTTGTCGGGAAAGTAGTGGTAGAACAGCGAGCGTGTTATACCGGCGCGCTCGGCGATGTCTTTCACCGAAGTTCGGGAGAGTCCCCGTTCCTCGTAGAGCTGCCTTGCCGCCTCGACGATATCACTTCGTCGTTGTTCGTAGACGTCGTTCACGGCTTGCCCCATTCCCTTGAAGCTTACAAAATCAGTCCCTTATCATTCGCGATGTTCCCTTGATTTCGATGACCACAGATTACGAGCATCGTTGACGTTGCGTCAACGAACATATTTAAGTATGTGTCAATTGCCGATGGTATTGCCGTCGAAGAGATAGAATAGGGTGCATTCGAATTGACTTGACGCCTGCCTGCTTGAAGACGCGACTCTTCGAGCGGATTGCGTAAGGAGCTGGCAGCTATGGAGCACCCTATCGACCTCTCCCGCCTGCCGCGCAGTGTGCGCCTTGGGCGCGATGCTTGCGGACGAGCGGAACTCACCTATCTTGATGAGCGCTTTTTACCTGGTGAGGAACGTTTTTGCTCGACGGGCAGCTGGCGCGAGGTCGTAGATGCCATAAAGACGCTTGCGGTGCGCGGAGCCCCTGCCATCGGTGCTGCGGGGGCTGCCGCCGTGGCACTTTGGGCGGTGAACGAGGGTGCTCGTGGCGCCGTGTCGTACGGGTGTGCCGAGGCAGGGGAGAGCTTCCTGGCGGAGCTTCGGCCCGTCGCCGCTGAGATTTCTGCGGCGCGCCCGACGGCGGTGAACCTCATGTGGGCCACTGCGCGCATGAGGTTCACCGCGAAGCGCCTCGTTGCGGAGGGAGCGACACCTGGCGAGGTGGCAGACTTCCTCTTCGACGAGGTGCTTCGCATCGAGCGAGAGGATGAGGCGGTGAACCGGGCGATCGGCGCCGCGGGGGCAGCTCTCGTCCCCGAGCACGCGCGCATCCTCACGCACTGCAACGCGGGAAGCCTTGCCACCGTGTTCTTCGGCACGGCGCTCGGCGTGGTGTACGCTGCCGCCGAGCAGGGCAAAATCGAGCGCGTCTTCGCCGACGAGACGCGTCCGGTGGGCCAGGGTGCGCGCCTCACGAGCTGGGAGCTTTCTCGTGCGGGCGTCCCTGTGACGGTGATCTGCGACAACATGGCGGCAAGCCTTATGAGTAAGGGAATGATTGATTTCGTCGTCGTCGGAGCTGATCGAATCACCGCGAACGGAGACGTCGCCAACAAGATAGGTACCTATGGTGTAGCCGTCCTCGCGCGCCATCACGGCATCCCCTTCTACGTCGCCGCACCTGCGAGTACTTTCGACGTCTCCCTGCCTGACGGTTCGGCCATCCCCATCGAGGAGCGCGATCCGAGCGAGGTCCTGCCGCAGCCGATTGACGGGGTCGATGTGTACAACCCCGCCTTCGACGTGACTCCTGCCGAGCTCGTTTCCGGCATCATCACCGAGTTCGGCGTGTTTCCGCCCCAAGATGCCGCTCGCGAGGTTGCCGCGCGCGTCGGATAGCCGCTGACTTCTGCTACACTTCGGGTAATTGGGAAATCGAGGTCAGGAGCAACAATGCGCATCGTCACGAGGGGGGATCAGCAGTTCCGCGAGCATGAGCTTCTTTCACCGGACGCGGCGTTCTCCGACGAGTCCGATGGTCGCGACCGCTCGAGCGATCCCGATTTCCTGCGAAACGACTTCCAGCGCGATCGCGACAAGATCCTCCATACGAAATCGTTTCGGAGGCTTTCGCACAAAACGCAGGTCTTCCTCGCGGCGGAGGGCGACCATTTCCGCACGCGCCTCACGCATACTCTGGAGGTTTCCCAGATAGCGCGCACCATCGCGCGGGCGCTCGGTCTCAACGAGGATCTTGCCGAGGCCATCTCGCTTGGCCATGATTTGGGGCACACTCCCTTCGGCCATACGGGCGAGGACGCGCTGTGCCGCGCGATCGCCCGCGTTCGCGGCGTGGATCCCGAAAGCCCCGAGGCCGCCGCCCTGTACCGCCACAACGAGCAGAGCCTTCGCGTGGTCGAGACGATCGAGAACGGCGGGCGAGGCTTGAACCTCATGCCCGAGGTGCGCGACGGAATACTCTGCCATACGGGGCCCGTTCGCGCTGAAACCCTCGAGGGGCGCATCGTCGCCGTAGCTGATCGCATCGCGTATGTGAACCACGACATCGACGACGCCATCCGCGCGGGCATCCTTCGCGAGGGCGACCTTCCCCCCTCGACGCACGAGGTGCTCGGGTGCGACCACTCCTCGCGCATCGAGACGCTCGTGGTCGACGCGGTCCGCACGTCGGCGGCCGAGGACGACATCCGCCTGTCGCCGCGCGTATGGGACGCCATGGCCGAGCTGCGCCAGTTCCTCTTCGACAACGTCTACACTTGCGATGCCGTCATGGAGGAAGTGGCGAAGGCGATGCGCCTCATCGATGTGCTCTTCTCCTATTACATTGACAACCCAGGCGAGATTCCCGTCGAGTACCGCGCCATCTCGGAAGGCGACGACGTCCGCGCTGCGACCGACTACATCGCCGGCATGACCGACCGCTATGCGAAATCCCGCTTCCAGAATCTGTTCGAACCCCATTCCCTTCACGTGTAAAGAGCTATGACCAACCTAAAAACCGATTTGCAAGCCAGCTTCACCGCGGCGCTCCCCATCGTGCTCGGCTACGTCGCCATCGGCGTGCCGTGCGGCATCCTGTGCGATTCCATTGGGCTCAATGCGCTGCAGGTGTTCGCCATGTCCGTGCTGTTCTACTCGGGCGCGGGCCAGTTCATGATTCCCAATATGTGGCTCGCCGGCGCGCCCATCGCGTCCATCATCGCGAGCGTATCGTTCGTGAACACGCGCCAGATGCTCTACTCGGCCGCGTTTGCCCCCCACTGCATCGGCGTGCGCAAGCGCCTCGCGTTCCTCTTCGCCGCCACGGTGACCGACGAGAGCTACGGCGTGAACACCCTCAAGTTCGAAGAGGGGGACTGGTCGGTGCGCCGGGCCCTGTTCGTGAACCTGTTCTCGTGCACCTCGTGGACGATCTCGTGCACGGTCGGCGTGCTGGTGGGCAACGCCATCGGCATCCCGCTCGCGATCGCCTCGTTCGCCATGACTTCGATTTTCATCTGCCTTCTGTGCACTCAGAAAGCGAATGTGGAAAACGTGGTCGCCGCCGCGGTCGCGATGCTCGGCGTCTACGTGTTCAAGCTGGTGGGACTCACCGGACCCGCGATCCTTCTCGGTGCGGTGGCGGGCGTGGTCGCTGCCCTGTGCGTGTCCCAAGTGCGCCTTGCGCGCTCTCGCGAGAGT
>NZ_CAKUAL010000072.1 GCF_934636505.1 uncultured Ellagibacter sp. | reverse complement strand
CACGAGATGAAGATGATCGTCGACCTGATGTACGAGTCCGGCATCCACTTCATGAACTACTCCATCTCCAACACCGCTGAGTACGGCGAGTACTACGCCGGCCCGAAGGTCATCAACGAGGAATCTCGCGAGGCCATGAAGCTCATCTTGAAGCGCATCCAGAACGGTGAGTTCGCGAAGGAATTCGTTGCCGATTGCGAGAACGACCACAAGTGGCTTATCGAGCATCGCGAGGCGATCAACAACCACCTCATCGAGACCACCGGTGCCAAGATTCGCGGCATGTTCTCCTGGATCAAGTCCGACGAGCAGTAGTTCGGTACAAGTTGATTGAATTAAGCGGGGCCCGCTCGGTGTAAGCGAGCCCCGCTTGCGCTTGGGCAAAAGCGCTTTAATCCTCGAAGGATAGTTTCTCGTAGACGCCGAGCAGCGTGATGTCGAAGTATTTCTCGGTCTTTGAGCCGCGGTTGTTGTCGTAGTTGTAGTAGTTCCTCTGGCTGAGCTTCATCTTTCCCGAGACGACGGGCGTGTAGTACTGGCTGTGCTCGATGGCGCCCTTCGACTTGATGTAGCGGTCTGCCTTAGGCTCGACGCCGGAGACTGAGAAGCTGTAGTCTTCCTTCTTGCCAGCGTCAGGGAGCGCGATGCTGGCCTCGTCCTGCGCGAAGAGTATTTGGTGCAGTGTTTTTTTCCCGCCATAGTAGTCGTAGATCTTTCGGAAGCTGTCAATATCCGCCACAAGATGGGCATCGCTGCTCACGGTGAGCTGAGGCTGGTTTGCTCCCGTGCTCTTGTTCACCTTGAGGACGGCCGCTTGCGTCATGAGCGTGACTTCCTTGCCGGGCACCATGAAGTGGCGCCACTTATCCGCATGCGGAACCACCTTGTAACTCTCGATCAGGCGGGATGCGCGTGTGGCGTAGCCTTCCTCGTTGTTGCTTGCGTTGTCCCTTGTTGCGCGGATGCGGCTGAACTCGTTTGCCACCTCGTAATCGTTGGCGATTGCGTTCGCCGCGTCGGTTCCGAAGAGCTGCTCCCAGCTCGCGACGCATTGACTGATTTCGACTTTTCTCTTCTCGTCGGATAGCGTGACATCATCGACAAGGTGGTCCATGTATCCCCTCAGCGCGAAGGCGGCGTATCCGCACAAAAGCCCGAACTTGTTGACAACCTCATCCTGAAAGCCCACTCGACCCGCAATGGTATTTTGCTCCCACGGGCTTTTGAGCAGGGATAACTTGAAGTATGCCTCGAGTGGGTTCAGCGCGACGCCGACCTGCTCTGCCAAAAGCGCGCTGCAGTAATCGATGGCGTAGGCGACGACGGTCTTCCCGTCGACGGTAAGCCTGGGGTTTTCGGCGGAGGTTGCTGTCGCAAGGTACATGGCGACCCGTTTGCGCGCGGCGATGTAGTCGTCGGTTCCCTCCTGGAAATCCTTCATGTAATCACGGTTGAACTTCTCGATGAAGTCCACCAAATCGGTCGTGTTGCGGAAATACGTTTTGATCAGTTCGTTGATCATCGAGCAGAGCTCGGCTTCCTGAATCGCCGTGTACACGGCTTGGATTTCACGCTCGATGTTGTCGAGTCGCGCGTTGATCTCGCCAAGGGCGCGCTCGACGCCGTTGTTCGAGCCGAAAACTACAGATAGGAGCGTATTCGTGGCGTAGGTAACGGTCTTGTTGAGCGCGAGGTTGGCAACGCCTTTCAAGATGGTATCGATGTCGCCCTGGACGAAGGGGATGTCGTTTTCGGCGCCTTGGTTCGCGGCCGCTAGCTCCTCGTCGGTGGGAAGCTCGATGCAGTTCTCGTCGATGGGAGCGTCGGGGTCGGGCTGGAAGTCCTCAAGGCGGTTCCATTCGGGGTCGTCGCTTGTGAGCTCGGGCTTGTCGGAGAAGGTGATATCGGCATCGCTGTCGGTGGCGGTGTCCGCCTGGCTGCCCTTGGCGGAATCCGCGATTGCCGCGCCGGCTTCGTCCGCATATGCCTTTTCGGGACCTAATGAAACAGGGAAGGCGGCGGCGCTCGTCTTCGAAGCATCCGCCGCCTCGACAACGACGGGGGGAAGCTCAAGGTCTGCGCACAGGCCCAAAACGAAGGTGCGTTCGTCTTCGGTTCCCTGGCCCGTCAACACCCGCACGAAGGCCTTGTTCGCCTGCGACGCGTAATCGGCGTCGACGGTGTGAATGGCGCAGGGGACGGATTCGAACTCGACCTGCTCTGCGTAGGGCGCGTACACCTCGCTCACGAGTGCGCCTGCGTTCACGTGCACGTCCGCGCGGCTATCACCCATGATCACCGATTGCACCGATGATTCGGGGTGAAGCTCGGCATCGGCCTTTCCCACGACGATAAGCGATGCTATGCTGCCCGAGACTTCCGCGCGGTCGATTCCGCCCAAGAAAAGCGCGTCGATCGTCGCGTCTTCGTCGACTAAAACCACGTAGCGGGACGCGATGTCGTCTGCGGCGAGCATCTCGATGTCGCCGTGCACGCGCACGGGCGCGTTCGCGGGCCCGATCTGCATGACCTGCTTCACGCCGTCGGCGTCGCAGTAGGCGATGGCGAGTGTTTCGCCATCGCCGCTCGGGACGATGCCGAGCTTCGAGCCGGTGAACGCGATTCCCTGTTTGGTTTCCTCCGTCTGGTCGGAAAACCACTTCCCGTCTTCCACGCGAAAGCTCGTCTCGCTTGGGGTGGGCGCGGCATGGTAGGGGGAGTCCGCCGTGCTTTTCGCCTCGCAGCCTGCGAGCATGGCCAGTGCGCCTCCCGACACGATGACCGTCGTCGCGGCGGCTCCGAGCTTGAGCGCGTCTCTTCTCGTGATCGCGTTTTCCATGCGTCCTCCTTTCAAGGCGCCTTCTCGCCAAATGTCGGCACGTCTAAGGTGTGGCGTGCTGGGTTTCCTTAACGTGAAATTATACAAGGAATTCACATTCATTCTTTGCGCCACACGGCCCTGAAAAGGGATGCAGCGTGCATCTTCGGGCCAAGGTGTCCCACCCAGGCGCGTAAACCCTTCTGCCGACGATGCGCGCCCGCGCGGCTGAACGTTCGAGCGTTTCGGGCCCTTCGCTTGAGCGCTTTAGTAGAATAAAGCATATATCAGACTCTCGCGATTTAAGGAGCGCGCTTATGGGTAGGGTGTTCAACTTTTCTGCAGGCCCCGCAATGCTTCCCGAGGAGGTCTTGAAGACCGCGGCGGCGGAGATGCTCGATTACAACGGGTCCGGCATGTCGGTCATGGAGATGTCCCATCGCTCGGCGACGTTCGAGGGCATTATCGAGACCGCAGAGCAGGACATCCGCGATCTCATGTCCATCCCCGACAATTACCGCGTCCTCTTTTTGCAGGGCGGCGCCACGCAGCAGTTTGCGGCAATTCCTATGAACCTCATGCGCAACAAGGTTGCCGATTACATCGTGTCGGGTAACTGGTCGAAGAAGGCCTTCAAGGAAGCGAAGCTCTACGGCACCGCGAACCTTGTCGCTTCCTCCGAGGACGAGAACTTCACGCGCGTTCCCGATTTCGACAGCGCCACCTTCTCGCCCGACGCCGACTACGTCTACATCTGCCAGAACGAGACGGTCTACGGCACGCGTTACACTCACCTTCCCGAGACGGGCGATATCCCGCTTGTCTCCGACGTCTCCTCAATGTTCCTCTCCGAACCTGTCGACGTCTCCAAGTACGGCCTCATCTACGGCGGCGTGCAGAAAAACGTCGGTCCTGCTGGTGTGGTCATCGTCATTGTGCGCGACGACCTTATTCGCGAGGACGTGTTGCCTTTCACGCCCACCATCATGCGCTACAAGACGCAAGCCGACGCCGGCAGCCTGTCGAACACGCCGCCCGCCTACGGCATCTACGTCTGCGGGCTTGTCTTCAAATGGCTCAAAGAGCAGGGCGGACTTGAAGCTATGCAGAAGCGCAACCAGGAGAAGGCGGCGCTGCTCTACGACTACCTCGACCAGTCGAAGCTCTTCAGCGGCACGGCGCAAAAGGAATTCCGTTCGCTTATGAACGTTCCCTTCATCACGGGCGATGCCGATTTGGACACGAAGTTCATCGCCGAGGCGAAGGCGCGCGGGCTCGAAAGCCTGAAGGGCCATCGCAGCGTGGGCGGCATGCGCGCGAGCATTTACAACGCGATGCCGCGTGAGGGCGTCGAGGCTTTGGTCGCGTTCATGAAAGAGTTCGAGAAAAACAACGCATAAAGCCGTATAGTTGTACTGACGGAAACGAATTCGGCCGCGGGGGAGCGCTCCCTCGCGGTCGAATTTGCGAATCGAGCGCGCGATAAGCGGCCTTGTCTGAGAAGGGAATTCGCCATGACGCACAAGAAGGTTCTCGTAGCCGATCGGATCGCGAAGGAGGGCATCGACGTCCTGCGCGATAAGGGCTACGACGTCGACGTGAAGCTCGACCTGACCGAAGACGAGCTCGCGGCGCAGATCGCCCCCTATGATGCGATCGTCGTGCGCTCGGCGACGCCGGTGACGCGCCGGGTCATCGAGGCCGCGGAGAACCTGAAGATCATCGGGCGTGCGGGCGTGGGCGTCGACACGATCGACCTTGACGCGGCGACCGAGCGCGGCGTCATCGTGTGCAACGCCCCGACCTCGAACATCATGAGCGCAGCGGAGCATACCATGGCGCTCATGCTCGCCTGCGCGCGCCAGCTTCCCCAGGCGAACGCGAGCATGCACGAGGGCAAGTGGGAGCGCTCGAAGTTTTTGGGCAAGGAGCTCTACGAGAAGACGCTCGCCATCTTCGGCTTGGGCCGTATCGGCGGGCTTGTGGCCGAGCGAGCGCGCGCCTTCGGTATGAAGATTATCGGGCACGACCCGTATTGCAGCCCCGAGCGCGCCGACCAGCTGGGTGTTGAGCTTTTCGAGCGCGTGGAAGACGTGCTCGCGCGCGCCGACTTCATCACCGTGCATCTGCCGAAGACGCCCGAGACCATCGGCATGTTCGGTCCCGAAGAATTCGCGGCCATGAAGGACGGCGTCGTGCTGATAAACGCGGCGCGCGGCGGCATCTACAACGTGAAGTCCCTCTCCGATTTCGTTGCCGCGGGCAAGATCTTCGCTGCGGGAATCGACATGTTCGAGGAAGAGCCCTGCACGGGCAGCCCCCTGCACGAGTTCGACAACGTGCTCTTGACGCCTCACCTGGGCGCTTCCACCCACGAGGCGCAGGTGCGCGCCGGCGTGCAGATCGCGGAGTACGTCTCGAGCGGGCTTGAGGGCTCCATCGTCCCCACGGCGCTCAACATGACGCTCGTGCCGCCTGAGATGATGGACGCGGTGGGCCCCTACGTCCCCGCCTGCCAGATGATGGGCCGCATCCTGGCGCAGATTCTGGGGTGCATCCCCAAGACGCTGCGCGTCGAAGCGGCGGGAACAATCGCGAACGCGGACGCGTCCATCCTGGTCGCAGGCGCGCTCGACGGCATCTTAGCCTATCGCCGCGCGGGGTCGGTCACGCCGGTGAACGTGGAGTCGGTCGCCGTGCGCCATGGCATCAAGGTGGACACCGCCTCGATCGCCGACGCTGACGAGTACGCGTCGGCCGTGAAGGTCGTCGCCGACGGGGTCGAAGTCGGTGCGACGCTCTTCGGCTCGATGCAGCGCCCGCGCATCATGTCGCTGCTCGATTACAAGATCGACATCGCGCCTGCCAAGCAATCGCTCGTGTTCGAGTACGTTGACGCCCCCGGCCGCATCGGCGCGATCGGCACGTTGCTCGGCAACGAGGGTGTGAACATCACGACGATGCAGATCGGCACGAAGCCCTCCGAGAAGACGGCGCTCGTGTACATGAACGTCGAGGGCAAGGTGGACGATCAGCTGCTCGAGAAGCTTTCGGGCACGCTTGACTTCAAGAACGTGTGGTCGTTCAGCCTGTAAGCGTTCGGTTCCCTGCGTCTAAGCGCGCTTCTGTGGGCGCCCGGTCTCGAGGCGATGTTGCCAAAAGGTCGGGCGCTCCTGTTGTTTAGGGTTTCTACCTGGGGTAACGCGCCTACGATGGCGGCTTTTGCTCCACGCTGGGGCGAGCAAGCTCGATACTCTGAACCTATACGCGCAAACCGCCATACACGAACGTATGTCCGATGAATTTGCTGTGTCCTCGTCATGTTGCGGGCGCGGCATGTGGTAAAGTCGGTCATTGTGCATCGCGCCAGCAGAGTCTGGCCCACAAGACCCGCCACCAGCGTCGCGCCCTTCGCGCCGCGCATCGAGCGGGAAGGCAGCTTTGCCCTAAAGGGTTTGGAAGCTGCGCAAGAGGAAACACTATCATCGAAAGAGCGAGAATGGCAAACACCACGGCCGATTACGGCAACGACAGCATTCGCCAGCTGAAAGACGAGGAGCGCGTCCGTCTGCGCCCCGCGGTCATCTTCGGCTCCGACGGCCTCGACGGCTGCGCGCACGCCGCCTTCGAGATCCTGTCCAACTCGGTCGACGAGGCGCGCCAGGGCTATGGCGACCTCATCGCGCTGACCGCGTTTGCCGACGGCTCGATTCAGGTCGAGGACCACGGCCGCGGCTGTCCGCTTGACTGGAACCCCACGGAAAAGCGCTTCAACTGGGAACTCGTCTTCTGCGAGCTGTATGCAGGCGGCAAGTACAACAACAATCAGGGCGGCGACTACGACTTCTCGCTCGGCACCAACGGCTTGGGCTCGTGCGCCACGCAGTACGCCTCTGAATACATGGACGTCACCGTATGGCGCGACGGCAACAAGTACTCCCTGCATTTCAAGAAGGGCAAGGTCGTCGGCGCCAAAAAGAAGGCGCTCGAGGTTGAGCCTTCTGCCGAGAAACGGACGGGCACCACCATCAAATGGCGTCCCGACCTTGAGGTTTTCACGTCTATCGACATTCCTGCCGAGTGGTATCGCGAGACCATGCGTCGCCAGGCGGTCGTCAACGCCAATGTCACCTTCCGTTTGCGCCTCGAGGGACCTGAGGGTTTCACGGAGGAAGATTTCTGCTATCCCAAGGGCATCGAGGACTACGTTCTCGAAAAGGTAGGCTCCGAGTATCTGACCGAGCCCTTCTTCATCCAGGCCGATCGCCGTGGCCGCGATCGCGACGACCTGCCCGACTACAACGTCAAGATCACTGCGTGCCTGTGCTTCTCCCGTACCTTCCAGATGCAGGAGTACTACCACAACTCGTCGTGGCTCGAAAACGGCGGTTCGCCCGAAAAGGCCGCCCGCAGCGCTCTGACCAGCGCACTTGATGCCTATATCAAGTCGCAGGACAAGTACACCAAAAACGAGTCCGCTATCAAATGGCAGGACGTGCAGGACTGCCTCGTGCTCGTGACGAACTGCTTCTCGACGCAGACCTCCTATGAGAACCAGACGAAGAAGGCCATCAACAACCGCTTTATCCAGCAGGCAATGACGGCGTTTTTCAAGGAGCGCCTCACGACCTACCTCATCGAGAACAAAGACGATGCGGGCAAAATCGTCGATCAGGTGCTCATCAACAAGCGCTCGCGCGAGAACGCGGAGAAAACCCGCCAGAGCATCAAGACCAACCTGCAGCAGAAGACCGACATGGCCAATCGCGTGCAGAAGTTCATCGATTGCCGCTCGAAGGACAAGGGCCGCCGCGAGATTTACATCGTGGAGGGCGACTCGGCGGCAGGTGCCATCCGCACGTCTCGCGATGCCGAGTTCCAGGGTGTTATGCCTGTTCGAGGCAAGATCCTCAACTGCCTCAAGGAAGACTACCCGCGCATCTTCAAGTCAGACATCATCATGGATTTGCTGCGCGTCTTGGGCTGCGGCGTCGAGGTTAAAGACAAGCGCATGAAGAACCTCGGCACCTTCGATTTGGAAAACCTCAACTGGAGCAAGGTCATTATCTGCACGGACGCCGACGTCGACGGCTACCATATTCGCACGCTCATTCTCACGATGCTCTACCGGCTCGTGCCGACGCTTATCGACGAGGGCTACGTCTACATCGCTGAGTCGCCGCTCTACGAGATCAACTGCAAGGAGAAGACCTACTTCGCCTACACCGAGCTCGAGAAGAACAACATTCTGAAGGAAATCGGCGACCAGAAGTGCTCGATCAACCGTTCGAAGGGTCTTGGCGAGAACGACCCCGACATGATGTGGCTCACCACCATGAACCCCGAAACGCGGCGCTTGATCAAGGTGGAGCCTGAGGACGTCACCATCATGGAGAGCATGTTCAACCTTCTGCTCGGCAACGACGACGAGGGCCGAAAACGGCATATCGCCGAGCATGGCAAGGAATACCTCGACCAGCTCGACCTGCAGTAACGCTGTTTGAAAACCAACCGGACCGCCTTTGCGGTTCGATAGAGGAGCCCGACACACGCACCAAGGGGAGACCGTGGCAAAGAAGAAGACCAAAACCGCACCGAAGAAAAAGCATGTCGACAATCCCAACGTAATAGGCCTGCATTCCGAGGTTACAGAGCAACCCATCACCCAGACGCTCGAGCAGAACTACATGCCCTACGCCATGAGCACCAATGTGTCGCGCGCGTTCCCGGAAATCGATGGCTTCAAGCCATCGCACCGCAAGCTGCTCTACACCATGTACAAGATGGGCCTTTTGAACGGCGCGCGCCAGAAGAGCGCAAACATCGTCGGCCAGACGATGAAGCTCAACCCGCATGGCGATGCTGCCATCTACGAGACCATGGTCCGCCTCGCCACGGGCAACGAGGCGCTGCTGGCACCCTTTGTCGAGTCCAAGGGCAACTTCGGCAAGTACTATTCCGGCGATTTGAGCTATGCGGCTTCGCGTTACACCGAAGCCAAGCTCTCGCCGATCTGCGCCGAGATCTTCAAGGATATCGACAAGGATCCGGTGGACTTCGTCGACAGCTACGACGGCGCTATGAAGGAGCCGCGCCTTCTGCCCACCACGTTCCCCAACATCCTTGTGTCGGCGAACAAGGGCATCGGCGTCGCGATGGCGTCAGATATTTGCGGGTTCAACCTGAACGAGGTGTGCACCGCAACGATGCATTTCCTTCGCGACCCCGACTGCGACCTGCTCGAATACATGCCAGCGCCCGATTTCTCCACCGGTGGCGAGATCATCTACCGCCGCGAGGAGATGGAGCGCATCGTCAACACGGGTACCGGCAGCTTCCAGATTCGCTCGCGCTGGCGCTACCTGCCCGACGAGCGCATCATCGAGGTGTACGAGATTCCGTACACGACCAAGACTGACGTCATCATCGAGCGCATCGTGAAGCTTTCCAAAGAGGGCAAGGTGCGCGAGATCGCCGACATCCGCGACGAGACCGACCTTTCCGGCCTCCGCATCGCGATCGACCTGAAAAGGGGCGTCGACCCCGAGCAGCTCATGGCGAAGCTGTTCCGCTCCACCACGCTGCAGGATTCGTTCGCATGCAACTTCAATGTGCTTGTCGACGGCTACCCGCGCGTCATGGGCGTGCGCGAAATCCTGCGCGAGTGGGTCGCGTGGCGCGTCGAGTCGACGCGCCGCCGCATGAACATCGATCTGGCTAAAAA